>DATGXB010000041.1:0-16239 GCA_035299225.1 Nostocaceae cyanobacterium
AACCCGTTTTATTTGTTCTATTGGGTAGAAATTTAAATCCCACGTTCCTTTTAGTTTTAAATTGCCAATGCCTTTTTTGTCGGTAAAAGTAATTTGTTTTCTCGTTTCTGATAACTTCCAACCAGATGTTTTATATTCCACTGAACGGTTATTCTTTTTGAATTTTGGATAACCTTTCTTCCCTGGAATATTCTTTTTGCAGTTATCATAAAACCGAGCGATTGAGCTATATGCTCTTTCTACTCCTACTTGACAAGCATGAGAGTTTAAATCTTTAACAAAGGGATATTCAGCCCTCAATGCAGTGTTGTAGCGATATAAATCCTTTTGTCCTACATCACGATGATCCATCCAAAAACGGATACATTTATTGCGGACAAATTGAGCCGTTCTGATCGCATCATCTATGGCTGCATATTGAGTTTCTTTCCCTTTGACTTTAAACTCTAAAACTATCATTGACGTGGAAAAGCTCTACGGCATCTACACCATAACACAAGTAAAGCCGCCCTGCAAGGGCGGGGCTTGTATCCCATTATTTCTGGTCATTGGTCATTAGGAAGTAGGGAACAGGAAACAGGGAACAGGGAACAGGGAACAGGGAATAGGTAATAAGGTAATAAGGTAATAGAAAATTAATTCTTTTTTCTTTCCCCTCTGCCCCTCTGCCCCCTTGCCTCTTCCCCCCTGCCTCCTTCTAGCTCATTGCATAAGCAGATTGTAACGCCCAAATAATTAGCGCTGCGATCGCACCCAACAGTAAAACGGTAGAGATAGTAACTACTCTAGGAGAGTCTGCACCCTCAAATTTCATAATTCCTCGGTTTAAGTCGGACATAGCTTTTCAGCCCCTTTTTGATAGTCCAAATTTATCCGCTTCGATCTTAATCGCTCTCTTTCTAAATGATATTAAATTCTTGGGACTGTACTCTTTAATTTTTGCAACGTTATCAGTACAAATTCTACCGATTTGCAATCAAGAACCATAATAGTGATAAGATTAAGGGTTTATCACTCAGGCAAAATATGTTAAACTCTTCAGTATCTTTACTTAAAAGCATTGATTTACTCAGTTAATACTCACAATAACCTTTTCAGTATTGAGTCAGGTTAAGAGGTTAACTAGTGCAGCGTGGCGGAAATAACTAGCCAGTGAAACCTTATTAAAAACCAGTTAAATTAACCTTCTTGCCTCCTGCCTTCTTGCACTAGATGAGGAAGTCAATCAAATCTCTAAGAAAAACAACAAAAATTATCATTAAATATATTTTTAACTTTACAAAAGGATCTAAATAGGTGAAAACGGTTCTATTAATTATTGTGGTGCTAGTAGGGTTATTGGTAGTGATAGAGTGGGGATTGCGATCGCTATTTGGTTTTGGTTATCCCCTAATTTACATCCCTGATGAACAAATTGGCTATTTATTAGCACCAAATCAACAAACTTACCGATTTAGAAATCGCATTGCTATTAATCAATATTCGATGCGGAGCGAACCAATCGAAAAAGACCCCGCACCCTCCACATTCCGGCTTTTACTCTTAGGTGATTCTATCGCTAACGGTGGTTGGTGGACAGACCAAACTAACACCATTTCTAGCTTATTAAAGCGTAAATTAACTGATAATAGATTAAATGATTATACAGAAATAGAAGTATTAAATGCTTCTGCTAACTCTTGGAGTCCTCGGAATGAATTAGCCTATTTACAGAGATTTGGCACATTTCAAGCTCAGATCATAATATTATTAATTAATACCGATGATTTATTTGGGATTGCCCCAACCTCCTTACAAGTGGGACGCGATCGCAACTATCCAGACCATCGGCCACCCCTAGCTATCATCGAAGTTTGGCAACGTTACGCCACCAAACCCCGCCCTATTCCAGAAATGGAATCCTTATATGCAGAAGGAGGCGATCGCGTGGGAATAATTTTAGCCGCAATTCAGGAAATTTACAGATTAACCCAAGAGAATAACAGCCAATTTTTACTAGCCATGACACCATTATTACGGGAAATTGAAACAGCACCCCGTGACTATGAAATCATCGCCCGCCAGCGATTAAGTAATTTTACAGAAAAGAATAAAATAAGTTATATTGACTTTTTACCCATTTTTCAAAATTTATCTAACCCACACACCTTATATCAAGATCATATTCATCTCAATCAACAGGGAAACCAGTTAGTAACTGATGTAATTATCCAATCTTTACCAACAATTCCCAGGGAAAACTAAATCTATGGCACATCCTACAAATTCACGCACAACAAACCCTAATTCCGGATCTAGCTCACCTTTAGCCAATAAAAAGCTAGGTAAAAGTAGTGAAATTCTGGTAATCAAGATTTTAGAATTGATAGATCAAATTTTGTATAGACTCATGGGACAACTAGGGAGAACAGTTTACACCTCAATCCAAGATGCGATCGCCTTAAGCATAATCTTACTTATTCCTAACTTAATTGCTAAATTTTTTCTGGGTAAAGATTTTTCTAACTTTCAAGCTTGCTTATTAGAAAGTCCTTGGAGTGCGAATCGTTACGCTTGTTTTCTGATAGTTACCTCAGACTTTTTACTGTGGATCATTATCGTCGGTAGAATCATAGCTAGGTTTTGGGCAGATTTAAAAACTGTAAAGAAACAAAAATAAATCCTATTCAATTGTAGACACAGGTTTTGTCAATAAATTATTGGACTGTATCAACAATCAAAAGATATTTGTTAAACCTGATTAGAAGGCAGAGGGCAAGTGGTTTGTGAGTGAAGTCGATTTGATATAGTTTCACTGGATAGTTATTTCCGCTTGTCATCTTGTAAATCCCTAAATCCTGGACATCCTGATTCAGACATTTAGCAACTTACGTTATCAATTTACATAAACTTAGGAAAACATACAGATGAATCAATCTAGCCATCAGCAACCTAGTCTTTATGAAGAAGCCAAAGCCAGCTTGATATCCTTAATCAAACAAACTTTACAAATTAGTACAGCTTCCTTCATAGTATTAATATTAACTGGTGGAAATCCCCCCATTTATAGTATTGTCCTGTGTTTTATAGCAGGTGTTGCTTTTGTTGCTTGGAGTGAGCAAAAACGCATTACTCAACACCGAGAAACAACAGTCACAACTTCTAAAACTAAATTACAACAACAAATCAAGCAGCTGCTAGAAACCCACACAGGCAACCTATCGGAATTTGTGAAAACCTCTGGACTAAACCCAGAAGAAGACTTTGCTGGCGCTGATTTATTCAGCATCAAAGGAGTAGGCTGTAATTTGAGAGGTTTTAATCTTAGTCGTGCTAATTTAATAGGAGCAGACTTAAGACGTGTAGATTTAAGTAGAGCTAATTTGAGAAATGCCAACTTACAACAAGCTAAACTCAATCGCGCTTACTTAGTGAATAGTGATTTTAGTCATGCCTTACTCATGGATACTGATTTAAGTTATGCGGACATGAGGAATGTAATTTTCACCAATGCTGACTTAACAAACGCCAACTTAAGCTATGCTGATTTGACAGGGGCCAATCTTACCCAAACCAACCTTAAAGCTGCAATAGTGAAAAACGCCTTGTTTGGTGACAATATCGGCATAACTGACAAAATCCAGTTTGAGTTAGAACGTCGCGGGGCAATTTTTCCAGAAGATGAACTTGTAACACTGTGAAGAGTTGATAGAGGCGTTTTATGTAACGTCTCTCACAATTTGTTTAACCTCAAAATCTTTGTAGATACCTGTCTGTAGAACATCCTTCATACTTCTGATGAAATAATCATTAGCAATATTATCCATCTTAAGTAAGACATTACATATATTTCCATAAAATTCAGGTTAATCATTCCCAAATTTTTAGCAAAATAGTATTACCAGGTTTAAAAAACTTAATTTTTTCTCTCCCTTTGCGTGGTGTGGTTAGAGTCGTCAATATCCCCAAACATAAGGAGGTCAAGAAATGGAAGCTCATAAACTCCTGCATTTATATCAATCAGGAGAACGTAATTTTAATGGTGCAAATTTGCACAAAGCTAAATTAAATCATGCTAATTTACGAGGTGTTAATTTAGCTAATGCCGACTTAAGTGGTGCGGATCTTAGCCAAGCTAATTTAAGTAATTGTAACCTCTCCCGTGCTAACTTAACTAATGCTGATTTAAGTGGAGCTAATTTGCAAAACGCTAATTTAAGTGAGGTAAATTTAATTGGTGCAGATTTAATTAAAACTAATCTGCAAGAAACCAATCTCACCCGTGCAGACTTAAGAAGTGCCAATTTAATTTTAGCTAACTTGCAAAGTGCTAACCTGAGTGAAGCAGAAATGAGTGGTGCTGATTTTAGTGGTGCTGACTTTTACCAAGCTAACTTAATGGGTAGTAACTTAAATGAAGCTGAACTGACTAGTACAAACTTAGCTGAAGCAATAGTGAGCGAATTAGAAATAACTGGCACAATATTACACCTGGGATTATCTCATAAATGGATAACTTGGGCTGGCAGTTATTAATTTTAACAGGGAAATTTACGAGTGAAAAGTGGGAAATTAGAGGTTTTATTAACCTCAGTTTTTTTCATTGCCAGATAATAAATAATTAGGCAGGATTAATTACACAACTTATTTCCCTGCACCGCACTGAGCGCAGTTGAAGTGTTCCCTTGCTTTACATAGGAAATTAATTTTGCATGATTGCTTACATCTAGAGAGACACAGTAATGCTGTGTCTCTACTGTATGAAAATGGATGAAAAAAAGTCCGCAGACGCGGACATAACTTCAGGAGTAATTATTACCATGAAGGTAATAACTATTTCAGATGCTCTTTTATTGTTGTTGCTTTGGCTGTTAAAATCAAGATTTGATTTCCAGAAAAATAGACATAATTCTAGAAATTACGTCTTTTACTGCTTTTCATACTAAAATCTTTAATTCAGACTTTTTAACTGTAGAAAAATCCTTGCTAAATCAAGATCAATACAGCCCGTTTCAAGTAAATGGAGTACAAACTTTAATCAAAAATATTTATTTTAAAAGCATTTCACCCCTGCACCGTACTGAG
This sequence comes from Nostocaceae cyanobacterium, assembly GCA_035299225.1. Lineage (GTDB taxonomy): Bacteria > Cyanobacteriota > Cyanobacteriia > Cyanobacteriales > Nostocaceae > DATGXB01. Next base: position 5,065 of record DATGXB010000041.1, read on the forward strand.
CGCAGCCGAAGTGTTAAGAGTTCCCTGCTATATTTAGATATAGAGATAGAGATAGAGATATTCTGACAACAATTCTCTACAAAGTTTTTGATATAAAAAAAATGTCCGCGCAAGCGGACAATTTTAAGGGCTTCTGTCACTTTATTGGCTACAATCATGCATGGAACATGATATTTTTATTTTTCATGATTAAAAGATAAAAATCAAGTGTTATTGATGAAAAAACCAGACACAATTAATTGAGTTATATCTTTTTTATGATTTATAAATCTTAGTTTTTATCGTTCCTTAGTAGGATGAAATATTTTTAGAAAGAGAAGATAACTGCATTTTGTCCATTAGTATGCAAAATACATAAGTAACAAAAGAAAATTTTAAATTTAACACAAAATCATAAATAATAATATCCTTAATCTAGCAATTTTATTAAAATATGACACAACTTATTATCAAAGATTATATAATAGCAAAATTTAAGAAATCTAACTTTAATTTCCCAGACATAAATACTGGTTTTATGTCTGCTAATTGTCAACAGGTTAGATAATTTTTCTATCACAATGTAATTGTGGTCAGGTATAGCAGTCCCAGGAATAAATATTTGTTCCTGGGGCTTTTTGTGGAGAAAGCAAACAAGAGGCAAAAGGTCAAAGGAGAAATATTAGTTAAAAGCAATTTGCAATTAAATTTTATGTTGATATTTGTAGGGACATGAAAATATCAGATTTATCCGTGTATGGCAAGGCTAAAATTTAGCAAGAAAACTTTTATTGTAGGATGCGTCCCCCGACGCATCAAAACTACTGAAAAAGCAACATCTATATCTTGTGTGTTAGGGATCACTCACTACTGATGTAGAAATTTTGTTTTGCACACAAAAAGGATATTTTTTTGGCGTTGCTGATTTTAGGGATGAAAATCATTGTGCATAAATCTAAAACCCTTGTAGAGACGTTCCATGGAACGTCTCTACATTCAAAAATCATCCCGCAATTATGCAACGCCATTTTTTTTATTGGAACTCTCCAAATAAAATATACAAACACATTAGATTGCAAGTCAATGAGTTGCAAACAGAAAATCAACATTCAAGAGGATTTTAGATTGTTTAATCCAAAATCTAATATCTGAAATTCTTCTGCCTCCTGCCTTCTTGCAATCTTTCAATATTTATCCTGCACTGTAACGCCTAGAAGTATAAACGTGAATATTACCATTACTTAATTTAATCTGGTGTGTATGAGATGAACCTACAATAATGGTAGTTCGCATATTAGCTTCCGTAGGATCTAATTCTTCTAGGGTAGTAATTTTAACTTGTTGTCCTGGTCTACCAAGATTCTGCCCTAAAACTACAGGTGTATTTGGCTGGCGATATTGCAATAAAATTTGTATTGCTGCTGCTAGTTGCCAAATTCGCTCTTGTGAGACAGGATTGTAAAAGGCGATCGCAAAATCAGCTTGAGCAGCATTAGTAATGCGTTGTACAATGATATCCCAAGGTTTAAGGATGTCAGAAAGGGAAATCACACAAAAATCATGCCCCAAAGGTGCACCCACCGCCGCAGCCACCGCCTGCATCGCCGAAATACCAGGGGCTACTTGAATATCAATATTTTCCCATTCTGGTTTATGCTTGCGGTCAATCACTTCAAAAATTGCCGTAGCCATTGCGTAAATACCAGGGTCGCCGGAAGAAACAACCGCTACATAACGACCTTTGGCAGCTAAATTTAAAGCTGTTTCCGCCCTGCTTTCCTCTTCTCGATTATCGGACTCGTGACGGCGTTTATTTTGGGCTAAATTACCAATCAAATCTAGGTAAGTTTTATAACCAACTAAATCTGTAGCTTGGTGGAGAATTTCCTTAACTTCTGGGGACATCCAATAGGATGCGCCGGGCCCAGTGCCAATAATAGCTAGTTTGCCCCGTGCTTGGCCAATGCTTTCTGGTTGCAGAACATGAGAAGCGATCGCCACTGCGATCGGTGAAGCTATAGAATAAGGTGGAGGCGGAAAGACCAGCTTTCCTGATAAGCGAGTAGCCGCAAGTGCCACAGCTTGGGATAAACTGTAACCTCTACTAGTCAGTTCCGATAAATGGCTAACGGGGAAAAAGCGGGTTGGTACTCCCAAAACCTCAGCCACTTTGTGAATAGTCGGGTTGCTAGACTCATCTAAGGGGGCAAAAATAGCCGCCACTGAAGCAAGTGCAAGTCCTTTATCTGTTAGAATTTGGCGAATTAAAGCAATAGTTTCCTTTTCTTTGGCTGTGATACCACTGATGGCGATCGCAATCTTCGCCGGATGATAAACTAAACAGTTAGGGAGAGGAGTGCAAGACTTTTCCGTAATTTGAATAGTTAAGTCCCCATCATTTTGAATCGGTAACTTACTCTCACTTAACCAAGCCGCATTCCCTTCTAATTTGACCGTAGCCCCAGCCAACAAATCAGAAATAAACTTTTTAGCATTTTCCGGGTTAGCCAGTTTATAGCCAGCAGAAGGAGATAACAACGCCGTCCGAAAGCGAATATCCCCAGTCGTAGTGATAGCCGCTTGCACATTCAACACCTCCCCAATATTCCGGGCTAAATCATTAACACCATTTAACCCACCCAACAACGGCACAACAGCACTACCATCCTCAGCCACAGCCAAAACAGGCGGTTCTTGAGCCTTATCAGTTAATAGCGGCGCAATAGTACGGATGAGAATACCAGCCGCACAAATACCAATTATCGGCGTGCCCATTGCGAATAATTCCCGTACAGTGTCGCCAAAGTTATCAAAACTAACATCAATATCAGTAGTTCTGCCAACTAAACCGTATAATTTCGCTCCTGGTAACACACTAATAATTTGCCGAGCAATATTAACACTATTTTGTCCTAATATGATGATTGCGGGTGTAGGTTTCATATAAGTGAAAATCAATTTTTAATGATTTTTCCTTGTGGTTGATGTGGTTATAGTATATTTTTAATTGGCTTCTCTTGTTGCATAATTATTTTTTCTTCCAGATAGATACACAACAGACAAGGGACTTTTGGATAAGACACTAGAGGGAGAGGGGGATGGGGTACAATGGACTATAATTAGTATGTGTAGGGTGGGCATCTCTGGGTAAAACACTGAACAGAAGCAGAAAACTGTAGTCAATGCCCACCTCAGTATCTTTCAAAAATCAAACAGGAATGCTATACACTATAATTTAGGTTTTCTATATAAACTTAGTCTAAATTACTATGAATACAACTAAAACTCAACGTGCTAATACTCTCAAATCAGCCTATCAGGTTTGTAATCTTGACCCCTTAGAAGGTGAAGGAATAGAAAAATATTATGTAGATTTATCAAGCGCTCGTGATATTTCGGCTGTAGACGATGTAATTGGTCGTTTACAATTTCAAGAACCGGGAGAATGTAGCACAATTTTATTTACAGGACATCGGGGCGGTGGTAAAAGCACAGAATTAAAACGCATTCAAAAAGAAGTAAAAGAAAATTATTATATTATTTATTTAGAAGTAAATGAAGAAACTGATATCAATGATGTCAGCTACACAGATTTGTATTTAATTGTCATTAAACAAGTAGAATATCATTTAAGGAAATTAGGTTTAAAGTTTGATCAAAAACTGCTGAGTAATTTTGAATCTTGGTTTAAAGACGTTACCAAAGAAACAGAAGAAAGCGTAGAAAAATCAGTGAGTGTTGATACAGAAGCATCTCTGGGAGCAGATGCACCATTTATTGCCAAATTAATGGTTAAACTTTTAGCACAAATTAAAGGTTCTCTCAAACAAAAAACCACCATTCGCCAAAATTTAGAAAAATATTTATCCCGCCTCAAAGCCGATATTAATCTTTTATTAGGTGATGCTGCTAATAAACTTAGAGCCAAATTTCCCCAATATCAACGCACTTAAGCTATTAGCCCGTACCCCTCCGGGGAAGCAAGCTACGCGCAGCGTTGCCGCAGGCTAATTTATTTCAGGGCGGTTTTATTTCAATGAGGTTATTTATTTTAGGGCGTATTCAAAGCGATTTAACCCTCCTCATTAATCACCTTCCATATTCGCGGTTGATAAAATAAAGATTGACTAATTACCTTACTATTCTTCACAGAAAACCGGAAAGACTCCACAATATCAAACGAACAAACACCCTCTTTCAAATAAATTTTAGCGCTATACATCCCCGGTAACAAACAACAATAAGGCATCTGCATTTGAATTTCCACCTTTCCAGGCGTAATTTTCAAAGCTTCATTATCACTCGCTGAAGTTATATATAAAATTCGCTCATTTTGCCCAGACAAAGCCGTAATTAATACACCCAAATTAGCATTTTCTAGATTTTTGGCTGACTTACATTCTACACATAAATAAGCAGGTTCACCACAGGAAGGTGCAGGAATAATATTTCCTTGTTCATCCTTAAAACATAGAGAAACAATATCTACACCTAAACTTTCCCCTGGCGGTTTTTCTGGTAAAAACATTGCACCTAGAGGATTTTCTTTACTTCCTAATGAAAAATCTTCCTCATATTGGCGAATTACATCTGCTGTTTGTCCAGATTTAATTAATTGCCCTTTAGATAAATAAACAGAAGATTCACAGACATTTAAAATAGTATGGGGATTATGAGCCACTAAAATAAAAGCTGTACCTTTTTCCCTTAATTTAGCCAACCTTTGATAACATTTCATTCTAAAACTAATATCACCAACCGCTAAAACTTCATCTATTAATAATACATCCGGCTCAATATGTACCGCACAAGCAAAACCTAATCTAGCAGCCATCCCGGAACTATAGGTTTGCACAGGTGCGTCAATTGCATCACCAATTCCTGCAAACTCAATTACATCTGTAAATCTTTCATTAATGTCTTTTGTGGATAAACCCAGAATAGACATATTAGCATAAATATTCTCCCGTCCAGTGAGAATGGGATTAAACCCCGCACCCAAAGCAATTAAAGGCGCAACTTTTCCTCTAATTTTTACACATCCAGTATCAGGTTTAATTAAACCACTAATAATCCTTAAAATTGTACTTTTTCCCGCACCATTCGCACCAACTAAACCTAATGCTTCCCCCCGTCGCAATTGAAAACTAACATCTTTTAAAGCCCAGAATTCTTTTGTCCGCAGAGTGTCACTTTTTCTATTCATTCCTACTAATTCAGTAGCAATATCCTGGACACCATAAAATAAAGATTGTTTGAGATTGCGACAAAACTTTTTAGAAACATTCTCAACACTTACCAAGATTTCCTCATCAGGAACTTGTACCAAAATCTGCTGCTCAGTTAACTGTACCATAATTAAGAACTCACTCTCTCCACCACAAAAGGCATTGCTAAACGGAATGATACCCAGGTTAATAGTAATCCTACTATAGTAATGACACTAACCACCCAAAACCTTACAGGATCTGATATTACTCCGGTTGTTGCTAATTCTCGTGCGGTGACAAGTAAAGGAGTAACAGGGTTAAGTTGTACTAAAGTTGCAAATGTTCCACTCTGCGGAATTGGATAAACTACAGGTGTGAGAAATAACCAAAAGCCTGTAATTAAGGTTAAACCTTTGGATATATCTTGATATAAAACTCCTAAAGGTGCTAAAAAAACGCCAATAAATGTCCCTAGTAAAACTAAATGAATGATGGGTATTGGTGTTAATAAAACATTCCAAGTAATAGGAACTTTAAACCAAATAAACAAACCAACTATTAAAATTAATTTGATGGCAAAGTTAAAAAATACTTCTCCCATTTTGGCTAAAATTAAGGCTTCACGGGGAAAGTTAACTCTAGCCAACATAGGTTTTGCTGAGGTTACAGCTTGCACGGGTCCATTTAAAGCCTCAACAAATGTCTGCCATAATGCGGTACTAAACATTACATAGGCAGGATAGGGTAAATCTGTCACACCAACACTAATAACTTTAGCTTCGTTAGCTAAAGTAAACCCATAAGCCATAACAATGGGTGGTAAAAAAGCCCAAGCTATACCTAAAAATGACTGTCTATATTGTGCGCTGATATCCCGCACCATTAACCGCCAAGCTAGTTCACGCGCAGCTAGTAATTCTAACCACATTTGACGGCATAACTGTAATGGATGCCTGAGTGTACTTTCTGGTGTGTAAATGACTTCAGTTAGCTGAGGCTTTTGTTTTTTATCCAATGTCAAATTCCCTGATAATTTTAATATTTTTTGGCAAGTGTTAAGTGTAGGGTGGGCATTGCTAATTTAGGTGTTGCATAAGTGCGGGATGTTTTTGAGTGTAGAGACGTTCCATGGAACGTCTCTACAAGGGTTTTCAATGTATGCAAAATTGTTTTCATCCCCAAAATCAGCAACGCCCTAATTTCAATTATCAATCAAAGCGAATTATATTTACAAATGCCCACCTAATGTATATTTCCCAAATCAAATGAAATGCTAGAGTTTATTGAGATGAAACTGTAATATTCGAGTTGACCGGTTGTGTAGAATTTTGGCTAGTTTGGATTTGCAACTGTGTTTTAGCATAGCGAGAAGTCAGATAATTATTGAGTGCTGATTCTACAAAACCCAAAATTTTGTTAGCGACTTTTGTACCAATTGTACCAAGGGGGAATTTGCGAATGATGGGAGTGAGAATGGTCATTCTTCTCCGCCATCCTAAGCGTTTATATTTATTTTTGAAGTATTCATCTTCGGTGAGATTCCATTTATCACGTAGACGTTTTAAGCTGGCTAGTTCCCAAGCATTACTCCAACGCAACATATAGTAGTGTATGTCAGTTTGTTCTAATGGTGGCCCTGGTACATAAGTGACGAGGGAATCAGGTTCTAAATAGACTGTACCGCCAGCCTCTTCTACTAACATACAAAAATCAACGTGTTCTTTAGTGTTCAGCAGTCCTTCATCTAATAAGCCAACTTGCTGGAATATCTCTGTACGTACCATCATACAGTGAAATTCTGCTAATCCAGTTTTAAATCTTTTTAATTGAGGTTTAATATCCGCAACTTTGCGTCCTTGTTTATATATCTTTTCAATGATGCGTCGTCTGGTTGTGTCTCCCTTGGTTTCCACTAAAACTCCAGATTCTCCCCCAGCACAATGTATTTCTTGATGCACGGGTGTACCTTGACAAATGAGGGGACTAACTACTGTAGCACCTGTTTCCTCAGCACAATTTATCATTGCTTGTAGCCAACCTGGGGTAACAACTACATCGTTGTCTATGAAAACTACATATTTGCTGTTGTTAACTTGACGTAAACCGATGTTTCTGGCACGGTTGGGGTAGAGGTAATGATCTGTACGGATTAATTGGAATTGTTTTTCTTCTGCTTGAGTGGCTAAATACTCTTTAATATGTGCTGGTGAACCGCCATCTACGTATATTAACTGGAACGGATATTCTGTGTTTTGGTAAATACTTTCTAATGATTCGCGGGTGTAGCTAAATCGTTCCCGTGGGGCAACAATAATAGTAACTGTGGGTTTTGTAATTGTAGAAGAGTTCATATCCAAGTAATATCCTTTTTATGTTTTGATATTGGGATTTTTTAATGTTACAGATGCCAGGCAGATATAATAATTGAAGTTACTATATTTCCTAGCTATTAATTATTAAACTTTTTCAAAGTTACCACATTTATTTGCAGTAATTTATTCAAATTTGGTAAATTATGATTTCATCACCATTGTTGAATTTTGGGAGAATTGATGATCATTCGCAAGCACATTATGATAAATCTGTACTAACTGATTATTTAGTTTGTTGTTGTCATAGTGAGTTTCCACAAATTTACGTCCGGCTATTCCTAAATGTACCCAAATTTCAGGATGTTCTATCAGATAAATTAATCTTTCAGCTATAGCATCAGCATTTCTTTCTGGAACTAAAAAGCCAGAAATACCGTCTTGCACTAATTCTGGGATACCCCCGTGATAGGTGCTGATAACTGGTAAACCCATCAGCATGGCTTCTTTTAAAGTGTTAACAGGTGCATCTTGATCTCCATTACTAGATGTGACACTTGGAGCAATAAAAATATGGGCTTGGTTAAGGATTTCCACAATTTCTGTCTGGTTTTTCCAGCCGAGAAGATGAACTTTATCTGTAAGATTGAGGGATTGAATTAGCTGCTCTAATTCTGTACGTAAATATCCATCACCAATGATACTATATTCAATATTTGAATAAGTGCCAACAATCTGAGAAATGGCGCGAATGCTATATTCTATACCTTTTTTTTCTACGAGTCGCCCAATAGTGACGATGTGAATTTTACTACTTGGTTGTAGATTGCGGGGTATAAATGGAAAGCGGCTACACTCTATACCAGAACCTTGTACTGAGATTTTTTGAGAATTACAACCTAATTTAATTGCTTTTTGTCGAAAGTATTCACAATTAGCAAGAAAATAGTCTCCTTTGATAAATAATTTATTGTAAACATTATCACCTTGTTCTTGTACATATCTACTGATATCATAGCCCCGGAAGGAGGTTATTAGTTTGCCTTGGATAGCACCAATATCACGTAAAATCATACCGTCTAAGGCGTGAGTTCCAAATTGACAGTGAATAATGTCATAAGGTCTAGAATTTTTTAAGAAGGGTATAATTAAGTACAGTAATCTTAAAGAAAGGGCTTTTTTACCATATCGGATAAAATTGAGCGATCGCCACAACAAAGGTGATTTACCAAAATTGGCCAAGATTAACCATACAGCCTTAAGAAACCGCCAAAAATAATTTCTGGGGATTTTAGGATGATAATAAGTATTTGATAATAGGTTAAAATTTTCTACATCTGGATGCACTTTACTCATATTCTCAGGGAGAGAACCATAAATATCAACTTCATTACCATGCTCAATCAAGCCAATAATTTGATTAATAATGAAAGTTTCTGATAAAACAGGAAAATCCCCAAGAATGAAAGCAATTTTCATATATTTTGATGAATGAAAAGGTGAATAAATTTAGATTTGATATTAAAACTTTGGGTATAGTTTTTATTCTACCTAAAGGAATATAAAAGACATTAAACTCTAATTAAAATTATATTATCAACTAAGAAATATAAATTTATTATGAAGCAAGAACAAGTTTTTATTAAGAATAAACTCAGCACAAGAAATAAATTCCGTACATTTAGTGAGAATTGATCTAACGAATCCCTCAGAGTTAGGATGAAAAGGAGTAAATATACTGCAAGCAATTGTTATGTCCTTAACTGAAGAGATTCTTTCCCAATTACCTAGTAACGTTTTAGATGGGTTACGACGTACTGACAATATACTCACATCTATCAGACTGGGTAATATACCCATACCTACAGCAGTAAAAGAAAGTTCAGAAAATTTAGACGCAGTGGAGTGGGATGTCATTATTTGTGGTGGTACTTTGGGGATTTTGATTGGTTGTGCTTTAGCGGTACAAGGTATCAAGGTAGCACTGTTAGAAAGGGGAGTTTTACGCGGACGGGAACAGGAATGGAATATTTCCCGTAAAGAATTAGATGTATTTTTAAAATTAAACCTGCTGAGTGAAGAAGAATTAACAGCCGCGATAGTAACTCAGTATAACCCAGCACGGGTTAGTTTTCCAGGTGGTACAGAAGTTTGGGTAAAAGATGTTTTAAATATTGGTGTTTATCCTGTTTATCTATTAGAAACTTTAAAAAAAAGGTTTCTGCAATCTGGGGGAATTTTATTAGACAATACACCTTTTATAGAAGCAGTCATTCATCCTAATGGTGTAAAAGTTAATAATCAATTTACTGCTAAATTATTACTTGATGCAATGGGGCATTTATCTCCGATAATACAGCAAGCACGTCAAGGGAAAAAGCCTGATGCAATTTGTTTAGTTGTGGGAAGTTGTTCCCAAGGATTTACAGAAAATAACACAGGCGATTTAATTTTATCTTTCACTAATTTAGAAAATCAATGTCAATATTTTTGGGAGGCTTTTCCCGCCCAAGATGGCAGAACTACTTATTTATTTACCTATATGGATGCACATCCCCAACGACTGAATTTAGAAGGTTTATTTGAGGAATATTTGCGATTATTACCGCTATATCAAGGTGTAGAAATTCATCAATTACAGTTTCAAAGAGCCTTATTTGGTTTCTTTCCTAGTTATCGTCAAAGTCCCGTAAAAACCCCTTGGCATCGGTTGTTAGCAGTGGGAGATAGTAGCGGAAATCAATCACCTTTAAGTTTTGGTGGTTTTGGGGCAATGGTACGGCATTTACACAGGTTAACGTATGGCATTATAGAAGCATTAGAAAGTGAACAATTATCAGCATCAGCCCTGGCATTATTGCAACCTTATCAACCTAGTTTAAGTGTAACTTGGTTGTTTCAACAAGCAATGAGTGTGGGTATTGAACAAAAAATTCCCCCAAATCAAATTAACCAACTTCTATCTGTGGTATTTGCCCAAATGCAACAGCTAGGAGAACCAGTAATTAAACCATTTTTACAAGATATTGTTCAATTTTCTGCCCTCACACAAACATTATTGAGAACTGGGTTATTTCATCCGGCTTTAGTTGCTAAAATCATCCCTCAAGTTGGTTTGGGTAATTTATTAGATTGGTTAATACATTATGGTAATTTAGGCATTTATTCTGCTTTATTTTCTGCAAATCCTCTGTTAGAAACGTTTGTGAAAAACCTCCCACTGAAAAAACAATATTACTGGCATCGTTGGTTAGATGCTTGGAAATATGGTTCTGGTGGTGATTATTAAATACAGGATTTGATTTGATTTTTAAAATATACTTAGGTGGGCATTTTTGAGCATTATGTACTTTTATAGAAAATTTCACAATGCCCACTCTACACACACCAATTTGATTTTTAAAATATACATTAAGTGGGGATTTTTAAGCATTCTGCACTTTTCGGGAAAATTTTACATAAAAATGGCCATCCTACACATACTATATTTATGTCTTTTGAGAGATTACATAATTAAAATTATAAGTTGAATTGAAAGCAGAAATGTTGAATGTCGTAACAAAACTTTACATACTAAGATATAATAGTCCTATCAAGAGGTTAAATGTCAACATTTCATGATATTCTCCATCCAATGAACATAGCTAGTTTGTTGACACATACATGATTGTAAATAG
>DATGXB010000042.1:0-8424 GCA_035299225.1 Nostocaceae cyanobacterium
CTTCCCCCTGCCCCCTGCCCCCCTGCTCTTAGACATTGTTATCAATCAAGAATCAATACTTAATCGTCGTGGTCTTCAAAGGGGTCGCTTAACTCTTTACTAGGGGGGCCAAAAGAAGTGTAAATTGCCATAGCGGTGATAGCGACTAGCGCCGCACCGACAGAAATACCAAAAACTAAACCGGGTTCTAAATCCATGACTAAATATATTATGAGAAGCTATTTTACTAAATATTACAAAATTTTAAGCTCCGAGTACAGAAGTTTCACAAAAAAGCTGTTTTAACCCTATTCCCTGCACTATAATCATTTTGCGGAAAATCCCTGTTCAATATTAGGTAAACAGCTTTCAAAACCTGCGATAATTTAAGAACTATTTTTGGATTAATCCGCGTACCGTGAAACACACGGAAACGTACCCCGAAATGGGTAAATGCTTGGGTAGTTACTCGTAATTTCACGATTAACTGTAAACTATAAGACCAGTAACAGGGAAACCTCAAAGGTCAAGTTTAACCCAAGAATCCCTCACCATCAAGGTTTGGGAATGTTAACAAAGATTAAAAAAAGCTTTGGCAATTGATCTTAGGTGAACTATGGCACAACGCACTAGGTTGGGAGATGTTTTAAGACCCCTAAACTCTGAGTATGGTAAAGTCGCTCCAGGTTGGGGAACTACACCTTTAATGGCTGTTTTTATGCTGCTATTCTTTGTGTTTCTGCTGATTATTCTGCAACTTTACAATAGAACAATCTTAATTCAGGATGTAAACGTTGATTGGCGTAGTTTAGGCGGTTAAATTTAACGCGCTGTTAACTTTAAACAGCCAGTTATTACCCGGCTTGTCCGGGTTTTTTGCTCTTAATTTTTAGATAAACTGAATATGATAGGTTTTTGTGGCGGTTTGTAAGTCTACAGGAGGCACAAAATGAATATATTTGGTATTGGTTTGCCGGAAATGGCGGTAATTATGGTAGTGGCACTGTTAATATTTGGGCCGAAAAAACTGCCAGAAATTGGCCGGAGTTTAGGAAAAACTATTCGCAGTTTTCAAGAAGCTTCTAATGAGTTTCAGAATGAGTTTAAACGGGAAGCAGAACAGATAGAACAAGCTGTAAAAACTACCGCAGAAATTGAACCTAAGCAAATTGAATCGGCTAAACAGTCTTCTGATGCGGCTGGCTAGAGGCAGAAGGCAGGAGGCAGGAGGATTTTAGATTTTGAATTTTGTTGGCAGGTAGGAAATTAGTGATTTTTCCCTTTGCCTTTTCCCTTTTCCCTAACACTGCACTAGGTTAATTAATAATTAAACATGACACAAGCTGCTTCACAACCAGCTTTGGTAATTCCCCAGCTAATTGTCGGGTTGGGGAATCCTGAGCCTAAGTATGACCAAACCCGCCATAATATTGGTTTTTCGGCTATAGATGCGCTTTCCCGTGCTTGGCAAATTCCTGTAGCTGAAAACCGCAAGTTTCAAGGAGAGTTCGGTGAAGGTGTGGCTTTTAGTGGGGATAAAATTCGCCTGCTTAAACCTCTGACATATATGAACCGTTCAGGACAAGCTATACAAGCGGTGACAAGTTGGTATAAGTTATCGCCTGAATCGGTTTTGGTGATTTATGATGATCTAGATTTACCTCTAGGTAAAATTCGCTTGCGTTTGTCTGGTTCGGCAGGTGGGCATAATGGAATGAAGAGTGCGATCGCTCATCTGGGTTCGCAAAGTTTCCCCCGACTGCGTATCGGTATTGGTAAACCCAAAAATGCCACTAGCAACGATAATTCGGAAACGGTTTCCTATGTTTTAGGTAAATTCTCAGCTGCGGAAAATAAGGTGATGTCGCAGGTATTGGAATTTGTGGTTGAATGTGTGGAACTCAGCTTAAAACAGGGAGTTGAAAAGGCAATGAATCGGTGCAATAGCCGTAGTTTTGAAGCTGCTGAACCTTAACTAAACCTAAAAATATTTTGGTTGATGGTCAGCACTGAGCTGACCTAACCCAACCAAGTTAAAACGCTGGTTAATCTTTTACATTACAGTTAGTAGTTTTATGGACAAATGTCCTCAAGCTACTTTTCCCGGTGTTAGCCAGAATGGGCAAACTGCAATACCACGCCACTTGCTACAATGGGGGGAACCCCCGCAACGCAGTGACTCCTCTATCCCCAAGCTAAAAGCCGTTGGGACTACTTTTTCATTTCTCCTGATTGATCATTACCTCGTATCAACTGTGTTTTCTTGTCCTTATACTTATGCTTGACTTCTTTTATAGCGATAAACGCTCTAAGCTTGTAGTATCAGGACTTTTTCTTTCCAGTTTGATAGTCTTATGCTCTTGGAGATTTATTCATATTTTACCATCTTTGATGATAAAAACTATGAATGATTTTGACATACTCCCCGCCCTAAAAGTACAGAGATTCTGGGTTCAAACAACAGTTGCAGTTTCATACCGTCTTACACTATCTCGCCCAACAGACAATGCCTTGCCTGTTTCCACTATTCTACCAAAAAGCCGTCCTCAAAGGACGGGGCTTTAAACCCAATTTTTTGGTAACACCCAAAAGGGATGCGGTGTATCTTGAATTTTCACAAGACTAATGAGAACAGCCTTTAATTGTTGTCATTAATGTCTTTAGCAACCAGCAGTAAAACAAGCTGATTTATTTAAAACGGCGCTTACGTCTAGCTGCTACAGCTTTACGTTTCCGCTTTTCTAGCGGGGTTTCAAAATGCCGATGATACTTCACGTCAGCCAATATACCAGCTTTAGACACTTGGCGCTTAAACCGACGCAGTGCTGAATCTATTCCTTCGTTTTCTCCTAGAACCACTTGGGTCATTCTGACTCTATCCTCAAAATTGATCAATAATCTCCATTTTGACACACTCCCCCATTTAAAAAACGGGGGATTCTGGGGTCAAACAGCAATTGCAGGCAAAGCCCGTCTTACATCGCCTAGCCCAATGGATAATGCCCTACCCATAATTCACAATATGAATCATATCACGGCTCTTCTAAATTCAGCCTTTCGCTGATATCCCCCTTTTAGAAACCGGGAATTTGACGCATCATGATTTGTTAAAAATCTCTTTTGGCAATAGGATACATTATTTTTTTAAATGTAGTTCATAACTCATCACCATCCCATTGTACAGATAAAGCTAACTGATAAATATAACGACGAGGTAAAGAAGTTGTTTGTGCTAGTTGGCGACTGGCTTGGGATCTAGAAACCCCTTGCTTGCTCATTTGCTTTAATTCTTGTTTCAGTTCTTCTTCTGACATTTCGGGTGAAATTTGGGGACAACCTGCCACAACTAAAGTATATTCGCCTTGGGGTTCTCGTTGTTGATAAAGGGCGATCGCCTCGGCAATTGTCCCCCGCCAAAATTCCTCATATAATTTAGTTAGCTCTCGTGCTATAATTATCTGCCGATTCTCCCCAAACGCCTGGCTTAAATCTTGTAAAGTATCCCGTAAGCGGTGGGGGGACTCATAAAATACTAAGGTGCGATGTTCACTTTGCAAAGCTGTTAAACTCTCGCGCCGGGCTTTGTTTTTTGCAGGTAAAAACCCCTCAAACACAAATTTATCTGTAGGTAGTCCCGACGCACTCAAAGCTGTAATCACTGCACTACAACCAGGAATAGGTACAACTTCAATCCCCGCCATAATACAAGCCTGAATTAATTCAAAACCCGGATCAGAAATTCCCGGCATTCCCGCATCACTGACCAGAGCGATCGCTTTACCATTAGATAAAGATTCTAATAACATGGGAATGCGCGATTTCTGATTATGTTCATGATAGCTAACTTGGGGAGTTTGCACCTGTAAATGATGTAGCAGCTTCCCAGTATGGCGAGTATCCTCCGCCGCAATTAGATCCACAGATTGCAAAATCCGTACAGCCCGAAAGGTAATATCTTCTAAATTACCAATGGGAGTAGCCACAACATAAAGAGTTCCTGGTTTGGAATCTAACATTTATTGATAAAGGGAACAGGGAACAGGGAACAGGGAACAGGGAACAGGGAATAGAGTTTAAACTCCTTTAATATCAGGCTTTACTGTTAACTAAACTTTTGTACTTTATTGACCTAAAACGTACTGTATGGCAGAATCAATCAAAAATCCCCAAGGAACTAAAGGTTTATTTGTCGGTTTAGTCACCTTAGATTTAATTTACCTGGCTGATTCTGCCCCAAAAAATAATCAAAAGCTCGTTGCTAGTGATTATACAGTAGCAGCAGGGGGACCCGCCACTAATGCAGCTGTAACTTTTAGCTATTTAGGAAATCAAGCTACAGTTTTAGGTGTGTTGGGTTCTCACCCCATGACACAATTAATTTCTACAGACTTAACTCAACAGCAAGTAGAAATAATTGATCTCGATTCTAGCAAACAGACACCGCCTCCAGTTTCTTCTATTACTGTCACCCAATCTACAGGAGAAAGGGCTGTAATTTCCATCAATGCAGTGAAAACACCCGCAGACAGCAGTGCTATTCCTGCCAATATTTTAGAAAATGTTGATATAGTTTTAATTGATGGTCATCAAATGGCTGTAGGTAAAACAATTGCTCATCAAGCTAAAAATCAAAATATCCCTGTAATTATAGATGGTGGCAGTTGGAAAACTGGATTTGAGGAAATTTTACCCTTTGTTGATTATGCCATTACTTCCGCTAACTTTTATCCCCCCGACTGTCACAGCCAGGAGGAGGTTTTTAGCTATTTGCAGAGTTTTCACATTCCTCATATAGCCATTACCCAAGGGGAAAAACCAATCCAGTATCAAAGTCAAGGTAAAACAGGCGTGGTAAATGTCCCCAAAATTCAGCCAGTTGATACACTAGGAGCCGGAGATATTTTTCACGGTGCTTTCTGTCACTACATCTTACAAACCGATTTTTCTGAAGCTTTGGTTTTAGCCAGTAATGTCGCTACTCAGGCTTGTAAATTTTTTGGTACACGTCGCTGGATGGATAAATGAGTCTATATTCACCTCTACCTCTGAAATTTCACCAACAAGGTCAAGGTTTTCCGATTCTGGCTTTACATGGTCATCCGGGATCTGGTGCTAGTCTTTCGGTCTTTACTAATCATCTATCACAGCGTTTTCAAACTATCGCCCCGGATTTGCGCGGATATGGTCAAAGTCGGTTTCAGGGCAAATTTGAGATGCAAGACCATTTAACCGACCTTGAAGCCCTTTTAGACCGCTTACAGATGGAAAAATGTTTAATATTGGGATGGTCGCTAGGTGGGATTTTAGCGATGGAGTTGGCTTTAAAGTTCCCACAGCGTATAACTGGATTAATTTTAATTGCTACGGCTGCTCGACCTTGGGGCAATCATCCGCCGATTTCCTGGCAAGATAATCTTTACACTGGGATTGCGGCTTTACTGAATTATGTGAAACCGGGTTGGAAGTGGAATATTGAAACTTTTGGTAAGCGATCGCTCTTTCGTTATCTAATCCAACAACATACCCCTTCTACCTACAAATATATTGCCCAATCAGCCATACCCGCTTATTTACAAACTTCCCAAAATGCTACTCGTGCTTTATATACCGCTATCAAAGCCGGATATAACCGTTTAAATGACCTAGAAAAAATCCAATGTCCCAGTTTGGTACTGATGGGAGAAGGCGATCGCCATATTACCCCCGACTCTAGCCGCGAAACAGCTAAACATCTTCCCCATTCTCAAGCCATATCCTATCCCCAAACCGCCCATTTATTACCCTGGGAAATTCCCCAACAAATACTTAATGATATTGATACTTGGTTCTTAAAAAACCCGCAAGTTATAGGCTAGTTCAAAGAGGCAGGGTGCAGGGTGCAGGGGGTAGGAGAGAAAAATTAAAAATTAATAATCTCTAGTTAGAAGGTGAAATGGTATCAGGAGTAGGAAATCATGAATCCAAAATCGAAAATCTCAAATTCTCTCTTTTCTCCTTGCACCCTTCACCCTGCACCCCTGCCTCTTCTACCCCGCACCCTTTTGTGAAGCCTATAAAAATTGTGGATTACATCTGACCGCTAAAGGCAGGCTTTACTTTACGGTCATTCCGTTCCCCCAGGTCGTCAGCAATTGTTAGTATATTAGGTTTACAACGCTTAACATTAACAATAATTCCTTGAGCACCTTCTAATTCTAAGTCTTCTACATAGCCTTTACTAGCTAATGAGGCTTCCACAGAATTTATAAACGGCCCAAAGTAATATGTACAACGGGGGTTTTGCGTGATGATTTCCACCCACCAAGCTAGTCCGAGGTTGTTGAAGACATTTATCAACAGTTCCTTGAGGTTTTGCCAAATGGTTTTCATGATGTTCGCCAATCTATAGACTGATTACAGGATTTAAAACAATATGTGGCATTTATGGTGTTTACTTTTGTTTATACTCTGTTATTCTGCTTTTTTCAAAGGCATTGACTGTAGTCTATCAAGGTAGAGCGTATTTAAGGAGCGTTGGCGATAAATTTCATAGAGGGCCATGCCTGCGGCCACAGAAGCATTTAGGCTGGGAGTCTTGCCATGTAAAGGAATGGAGACTAAAACATCACAGGAACGTTGTGTCAACATACTCAGACCTTCACCCTCAGCGCCGATGACTAGGACAATAGGACCGCTAAAATTCACAGTATGTAATGCTTCACTGCCACTTGCGGCGGTGCCATAAATCCAAAAACCCGCTTCTTTGAGTTCTTCTAAAGCACGGGAAAGGTTCACCACCCTAGAAACTGGGAAATTTTCTAAAGCTCCGGCGGCGACTTTCACCACTGTAGAAGTGATTCCTGCTGCCCTTCTTTGGGGCATCACTAACCCCTGTGCCCCAATTGCTTCGGCTGTGCGAATTATAGCCCCTAAGTTATGGGGATCAGTAATGCTATCAGCTACAATAATTACAGGATCGCTTACGGTTTTAGCTTTTTCAATTAAATCCGCTAATTCAATATAAGCATAAGGCGCAACTTGAGCCGCAATGCCTTGATGGTTAGAGTTACCAGTAATTTGATCTAAGCGTTTGGGTTCAACTTCATCAATAACGGTGCCATTCTCTTTAGCTTGGAGAATCAGACCATGAAAACGGGGATCATAACGCAACCGGGAAGTAATCCAGATCCGGTTCAGATTTCTTTGGCTTTCTAAGGCACTTAAAACAGGATGACGACCATAGATTAAATCATTCTCTTCTTGGGGTGGAGTTTCTACAACTTGATGAGAAATAATCGGTCGGTTAGCTCGTGGTTGAGGTTTACTACCCGTAAACGGTTTACTTTTGTTAGGGCCTTTTTGACGAATAGGATTAGCAAGAACGCGCTTGCCTTTGAGCTTTATGGGTTGCCCACGTTTTGCTCCGTCAGTGGTATTGTTTTTTTTCTGTTGGTTCGACATAATCAGATTCTGAATATAAGCAGATGGGTGGGCATCCCGATTACTTCAATTTAATGAATCATGACAATAAATTTTCCTATCGGCAGAGTGAGGTTTACTACTCTTTCTCTAGGTTGATTTTTTGTAATAGTTCAATTAAACGTGGGTAATCGGTGAGGTATAAATAGCCAACTAAAGTTTCTAAACTTGTTGCCTGTTGGTAAATTTCCGGGTTAAGTCGCTTGGGAGATTTAGGGGCAGCGTTACGACCTCTACGGACAATTTCTAATTCGTGGTTACTCAAGTAAGGAGTTAGCGATCGCAAATGTAGGGCTTGTGTTTCTGCTCTGACCTGCGCCACTACCAAACGATGGTAATTTTCTGGCCGCTGCTTTGGCCACAGATAAAACATTCTAACATAGAGTTCATAAATTGCATCCCCCAAGTAGGCTAAGGCAGCCGGAGAAATTTCTTTTACTGGTATTTGGGATATGTGTCGAGTTAATTCTGTTACATTGATAAAATCCGTAAGACGATGTAATGAATCCTGTTGACTAGATTCATCATCTTCATTAAATTCGTTTTCCTCCTTTGGCTTCACAAGTTGACTGTTCCTTAACTGACTACATTAGGGGATCAATAGATTACCAGCATTACTTCTGGATGCAGAATTTGATGCTGGCAGGTCTAGCTTATGGCAGACTAAGAAAAAAATACTGGTAAAATACTCAGCTTACTGATGCTGATTCGCTTAATTAGACTAGGAAAATTGAACTTTGACTAGATATGATAGCTTTTCACAACACTCAAGAGGATTTCCGCAACTTTTACTGTAAATATCTATAAAATATTTCCCACTGTTTGGTTATACAGTAGGGTCATGAACGCAAGGCTTTATCACACTATCTTATACTATTTTAGGTCAAATTGCACATTTTTTACAAAAATTTTCAAGCAGGAGGGCAGGGGAGGCAGGGGGGCAGCCTCGCGGCGCTGCGCCGGCGTGCGCAGGATGGTGCCGAGGAT
>DATGXB010000043.1:0-40354 GCA_035299225.1 Nostocaceae cyanobacterium
AGGGAACAGGGAACAGGGAACAGGGAACAGGGAACAGGGAACAGGGAACAGGGAACAGGGAACAGGGAACAGGGAACAGGGAAGAAAGGAGGTTAAGTAGTGAAAAAAGTTAAGTATGTGTAGGGTGGGTATTTCTAAGGATAATTCGCTTTTACTCAGAATTTCGCCAAGAAATGCCCACCTATGTGTGTTTCAAAAATCAAATAGTTATCCTATATTTGGTGCAGCAAAATATTTATCTAAATAAGAATTAGCAAACATCAATTGAGCATCCCATTCTTGTCGAAGTTGAACAAAATCATCCCATTTTTTATATTGTTGTTTGATGTATTCTGGTTCTACTAATATTTGCTTACCCCAATGACAGCGAAAATTAAATGGTTTGAGTAATTCTATTATTTCTTGAAAAAAATCACTACTGCGGGGATATTCCCAAAACTCCAGCCAACATATCCGTTGTTTGTAAGCAGGACTTAACCAAAAATTATCTTCAGCAGTGCAACGAATATGTACATAAATATTAGGATATCTTTGGTTTTTTTGATAAAAATCACGAAGAACAGAAAGGGCTTTAACTGCTTGTGTATAGGGAATAGCAATTTCTGTATCAGCCATTGGTAAGGGATTATAATTAGGAGCTTCCAAATGAGTGAAAACGAAATCACTCCGACCAAAAGGAGAAGCATACACCGTTTTTTCATCTCGTTTAATCAACAATCTTTGTAACCAATTTAATTGAGGAATATTGAAAATATGCAAGGCTAATTTAGTTATCAAAGTATCTAACTTTCCTTGTAATTCCGATTTATTAATAGTCTGACAACCTCCATTTTCTTGAAAATCCAAAGTAGGATTTATTAATAATATTTGAGCATAATCTGTAATTGGAGCATACCTAATACTTACATATTGATTACTTTGATTAATTTCTTCAAAACTTTGCAGTAAATTCTCCATTGGCATGGCGATTTTTTGGGATTGTAAATAAAAAGCTGGAACACATTTGAATGTTACAGTAGAAATAATTCCTAACAATCCCATAGAAATTAAAATTGCATCAAAAATATCTTCTGATTGATCAACTTCTATAACACTACTATCAGAGCGAATAATTCTGATAGCTTGCACACAACTACTCAGACTTTGATCATGCCAAGAACAACCATGAGTACCGGTAGAAATAGCACCTGAAACTGTTTGTTGATCAATAGCTCCCAAAACAGGTAAAGCTAAATTATGTTTTGCTAAAATTGCATTGAGTTCCCAAAGTTTCATTCCTGCTTGTATAGTGACGAGAGAACCTGCAATTTTGACCAGATTTTTGTATTGATCAAGAACAATACATACACCTTCTGTAGCTGGGATGGGAGCAAGAGAATGTATCGCTCCGATGGTTTTTACTTTTAGTTTTTGTTTTGCTGCTATTTGGATAATTTGGATAATTTCTGTTTCTGTATTTGGGTGGACAACCGCACGAGGAGAAAAATTATAAAGGGAAGTAGCGCACCATAAAATCCGGCGTTTTTCTGGAATGTAGCCGTTATCTTTGAGCCATAATTCCGTTTTTAACATTCCAATTGATAAAGGAACTTGAGGATGATAACCTAATATTTTTTTCGCTTTTGTAGAGGGATATATTTCTGATTTTTCTTGAACTTCTTGATACCACTTCAAACTTTTGCCAAATTCCCGATGAATTTTAGCCAGTCCTACCATAAAATTGATGATGGGTTTAGGAAGATGTCGTACAGGTCGCTGGAGCATTTGACCATAAACAGCATAAAAGTCTTTAATTTTTATCCTTTCTCCTCCGATATTAAATATTTCTCCATTTGCTTGGGGAGAGTTAGCGGCTAAAAGCACAGCTTGAACAACATCATCTACATAAACAATATCTAATTCTCCTTCTCCATCTCCTAAAATTACTGGTAGACCTTTTTGAATTGAATTAAAGGGGATCATCGTATAAGAAGGTATTGCTACACCATAAACACAAGTAGGACGTAAAATTGTATATTCTAATTTATGTTGTTTAGCAACTTCAATTAATGCTAATTCAGCACGTAATTTTGTTAAGCAGTACAGTTCCATTGCTGGATCTTCTCTGAGTTGTACTGACTCTAAATACACTGGATTTTTCTGGGTTGCACCAGTATATACAGCAACAGAACTAAGATGAATAAAACGCTGACAACCTGATTTAGCAGCAACTTCGGCTAATTTACGAGTTCCTTCTACATTCACTGTATGGGCTGTTTGGGAAGATAAACTAGTAGTGAGGGCTGCACAATGAAAAACAAATTTAGTTTCAGTCACCAAATTTATTAGGGATGCTTCATTTTTTAAATCTCCTAAAATAATCTCACAACCTTGTTTTTGCCATTGTGTAGTTATGGTATTTTCTTTTCTAAACAAAGCTTTAACATGGAAAGTTTCTAATAAATATTTCAATAAAGTTTGACCAATTCCACCGCTTCCCCCGGTTATACATACAGTTTGTTTCATAATTTTTGATGTTGGTTGAATTAGAGGTTTTTCTGAAAAATGGGTGTTGCATAAGTGCGCGATGTTTTTGAGTGTAGAGACGTTCCATGGAACGTCTCTACAAGGGTTTTGAATGTGTGCAAAATTGTTTTCATCCCAAAAATCAGCAACGCCGAAAAATGATATTCATGTCAGCATGGATACTCAGCCAATAGCCAAAAGTGGCGTAAAACAGGAATTGAGGGGAAGTGAGCGCCTTCCATAGTTGCAACGGTTCTAGTAGAACATCTACTGAGCCATCCATCAATTTGATATAAGTGTTATAGGCTCGATGGTTAAAGCCAAACCAAGGGGTATCATCAAATTTGCGATCGCCAAAATCTATCGGTTGCCATCCCTGATTTCTCCCTAACTGTTCTAAGGTTTCACGAGTGTAGATATGTGGTTGATGGGGAAAATGGGCAGGAATATAATTATCTGGTAGATTGGGTTTGTTGAGGTCAATATTGGCAGCATTTGGTGTACCAATAAAAATATAGCCCCCTGGAGCAAGTAGCTGATTTAATTGGCTTAAAACTGGATTTGGATCTTCAATATGTCCAATCGCATACATGAATGTAATGTAATCAAATTGTTCTTGTTGGAGAACAGCCACATTACCAAAACCATCATCAGAACCGTAAGGGTCATATCCATAGGTGTTGACAAAACCACGTTCTCGCAAATATTGAATAAACAAACCATTAGGCCCACAGCCATAATCAAGTAAAGAGTGATTTTTAGAAAAACCATGTTTAATCAACTGAGAACATAAATTACCATAAATAAATCGGAATGGCCAGGTTAATTGGGCTTTAGCATTGGGATATGGGGCAAAATAATAATCAAGGTCTACAACATCTAAACAGTGGATTGTTTGACAATTAGGACAACGCCAAACCTTGAAACTTTCATCCTTAAAAGCTCTAATACAACAGGGAAAATTAGCAAATACAGATTCATCATGGAGATTTACATGATAATTACAAATTGAACAGTTAAGGCGTTGATTATTAATAGGTTTAGTGGTGAATTGTTGTTGTATAGTCATAAATTCCTCTAGTTTTTTCAACGAAAGTATACATTTTGAGAACTAAGTTATATATCACAAGACTTTCACCCCTGTTCCCTGCTGTAATTAGCAGAAAAGAATAACTTATCTATAAATTCCTGTAAACTATAATTGCCCTGAATCTCTAAGCGGGGTAATTGCAACAAAGAATCTTGAAAACTGGTCAGACCTGGACGACAAGAAAACCCCAAATCATAACCACACTGGCGAATTAAATATTTAACTAACGGGTCTAAATCTCCGTAGGGATAGGCAAAAGCTTTAATTGCCAATCCCAAATTCCGTTCAATAATTGCTTGTGATTGAGATGCTTCGCGTAGAATTTCTGTCGCAGATAAAGCAGTAAGAGGACTATGGGTTAATGAATGAGAACCAAACTCTACTCCTTCGGCTTGTAGTTGTTTGATTTGTTTCCATCCTAATAAAGCTAAATCTTCGCCAAAATATACACTATCCCAACTATTAGATTTACCAACCAAATCGGCCACGATAAAAACTGTTGCTGAAAAGCCATAACGTTTAAGTAAAGGCCAGGCATAAGTAGCAAAATCCAGATAACCATCATCAAAAGTAATGAAAATCGGCCGACCAGGAAGAGGTTTTTTAGTCAGCATCATCCAGCGCAATTCTGCAAGAGTAATGCTATATGCTCCAATGTCTCGTAAAAAACGCAATTGTTCTTCAAAAGCTTCTGGGTGAACCCGCCAGCGAGTGAATTGTGATGCACCAGTGGGGGCAATATGGTGATACATCAAAATTGGTATTTCAAAAGCTGAGTTAGTTGGTTGTGGTGGGATAGAAAAATCTGTAGATAAGTTAAATTCAGAAGCGATCGCATCGCTTAAAACACCACTAAATACCACCCCATCAAATACCGGTAATTCCAAAATACCCAGCCGTTCCCCTTCTCTGTCAATAGTGCAATGCAAACGTTCTATAGAAATAGGAAGAAAAAAATCTAAAATTGGTTGTTTAATATCTATTTGCACCCCATAGATAGAACCAATGCTTACAGGTCGTTTGACAACAACTTGTTCTAAAATAGCTCTTTCCATCATCAGGCGAGCACGACGAGCAAATTCAGGAATCGAGAAACGTTCTGCAAGTGCATTTGCAAAGTCATTAATTTGTTGTTCTAGATGTTGCCAAAGTTGATCATATTCTTGTAAAGAATGCTCAGTAGGTATAGGCAAAGCAAACAAAAAAGCCTGAATTAAATCTATTGATAAAACTTCTGATCCATAATGTGGACGCAAATGAGCAAAAATAGGACGAAAATCTTCACCCGCACCAATAGCCAAACCCGCATACATACAAGCATATTTCAATTCTAAAGCTGGAAGATAATCTGGTGATTTCCCTTGAGCATGACTAGGATGAGGGTGCAAAACTCGCGGATCTGCTGTGTGTCCTTGGGTTAGTATTTGTAAAGCTTCAGTAAATATTGTGAGAATATTAGTTGATAAAAAATTAAAGCCAACACGGACTGCTAACACCTCATCAGTACCACCAAAACAAGCCCCAGTTCTAGCTATCCTTTGCCATAAATCCCAGTCTTCATGAGCTTGTAGCATTGGGTCAAATTTTCCCACCGCTTCCACTAAAGAACGCCTGACAATGCACCCATGAATAGTAAAAGGATTACCTTCAGCTAAAATATCAAATAAATCTCCTGAAACAGTTAAATACTCTGGTAAACCGTAAGGTATTCCCTGAGAAGTAAATCTTAACCAACCGCAATATACAACATCAAATTGAGAATTAGCAATTAATATTTCTGTTAGTTGCTGCAAGTGAGAGGGAAAAATCCAATCACCAGCATCAATAAACAACAGCCAATCAAATTTGGCTTTTGTCATGCCCATATTCCTCGCTACACTCACTCCTTGATGTTGTTGATTGACTATACTAATTCGGTCATCCTGAGTAGCGAAGCTTGTTAAAATATTGACTGTTTCATCATCAGAACCATCATTAACTATAATCACCTCCCAATTTGCCATAGTTTGAGCAATAATTGATTCCAGGGTGACAGCAATTGTTTTCGCTGAATTATAAGCGGTAACAATAATAGATATACTCAAATTTTTCATGGTGTAAATCTTATAGTAAAGAACTCTTACAGCAGGGAACAGGGAACAGGGAACAGGGAACAGGGAACAGGGAACAGGGAACAGGGAACAGGGAACAGGGAACAGAGTTAAAACCCTCTTTGTGTAAGGGTTTGTTCCAAAAATTTGTACCTCATTTACCTGAAACGGGCTGTAATACTTCAACAGTGATCAGTGCGGTGGTAAAATGCCTCTAAAGAAAGTCTTTTTGAGGCAATTTGCGCCGTAATTTAAAATTTTTGTACTTTTTTAACGGCTGGTGTGCTTGGATAATGCTGCTCAAGAATCTGCTGTAAAATTTCGGGAATTTCAAATACAGCCCGGTTATTAATTTCAGCAACATTTTTACAATAATCAGCAAAAATTTCTGGGTTAAGAAATTGCTCTACCGCTTTTTGAATTTGACGAAAACTAGGAATAACTAAACCTACTTGCTGTTGTCGAATCCAGTCAGCATTATATTTTTCTTGGGGCAGTGTGCCAGAATTGCATTCTACAATCACCGGTAGCTTCATTGCTAAAGCCTCACTGATACTAGCCGGGCCTGGTTTACCAATAAAAAAATCACTAAGATACATATAATAAGGAATATTTTGAGTAAAGGTAACGACAATCTTTTTTTGAATGCTTGTTTGTTGACGTAGCATCAAAGCAACTTCTTCATTCCGTCCACATAGAAATATAAGTTGTAACTTGTGTTGAAAATATTCCAGCCATTTGGCAATATCAAGCATCTGTTTAGAACCACATCCACCAAACAAAACTACCCCAGTTAAACAGTCTGGATCTAAACCTAAATTTTGTCTTTGACTACGACGATCAGTAGAACATAAAGCCTGGGTTTGCTCATCTAAAATAGGTTGGTAAAACTTGGGATGAATCACCATTCCTGAAGTTTTGATAATTCGCTCCTTGGAAACTCCTAAATAATCAGCTTGTTCTACAGCTTTTTCAGTTCCACAAATCAGATAATTTCCTGTTTTTGGTTCTATCCAAAACCCAGGCGGACAATCAGCAAAATCTGTCATTATGGTAACTACAGGAGTTTCTGGTTTTACTTTTTGTAAACTTTCCCATATTACTTGATTATAAAGCGGTACTACAGAAACAATTAAATCTGGTTGTCGTTTGTACCATTCTTCTACTGTCATTCTGACACCAAGGGAGTAGTTTAGTTTAACCAAAAATTTATTCAGATGCATTGTTAGTTTTTGAATAAATTTCCAATTCTGTTTTTGTGCTTTATTAATTACTTCATCACCTGTTGTACCGAATAATCTGTAGATATCTATCAGGTTTGTTTGTTGTGCTAAACATTCTATAAATGTATCTACATTAAAAATATCAATTTTCCAGGGAAGTTGCTTTTGTTCAATAATGGCACGTAAGGCATGATAAGTAGCGATATGACCACCACCACCATTGCTCACTACAAAATTTATGCAAAACTTTTTTTGGGCAGATGAAAATAATTGATCAGTTTCCATAAATAAAAAGTGTAAATTCTTAATTAGATCAGTTTTTGAATCTGATTCTTGATACAGTAGGGAACAGGGAACAGGGAACAGGGAACAGAAAGGGTGAAAGTCTTTTGATATATAGCTGTGCTCCTAGAATTTGTAACTCATTTACCTGAAACGTGCTGTAAATTAATTAGGCAGAATTAATTACACAACTTATTTCCTTGTACTGCACTAAGAACAGTCGAACTGTTAAGATTGCTCTGCTGTAAATTAAATCTATTAACTGAGCTATTTTGCATATTTTCATATTTCAATAATTGTTTTTGCCCAGCTAAAGTTGTCTGTACAATAACATCTAAATCTGCATATATTGGTTTCCAGTTTAATACTTGGCTAATTCTGTCTACACAAGCAACTACCGATGCCGGATCACCTAAACGGCGCTCTACTTCTAAGACTGGAAAATCAATATTGGAAATTGCTTTTACTCGCTCAATTACTTGTCGGACGCTGTACCCATATCCATAACCACAATTTAAAATTTGGCTTTCTCCTCCCTGTTCTAGATAATGCAATGCGGCAACATGGGCTGATGCTAAATCTTCTACATGAATGTAATCACGAATTGCTGTTCCATCTGATGTAGGAAAATTAGTGCCAAAAATTGACAAGTTTTTTCTTTTTCCCAATGCTGCATCACAAGCAACTCGAATTAATTGGGTTGCATTCTCATTAGTTAGTTTTAAGTTTCCTCTGGGATCTGCACCTGCTACATTAAAATAGCGCAAAATTACATAACGTAGTCCTGAAGCTTTTTCATAATCTTGAATTAACCACTCACTCATCAATTTTGAGCGTCCATAGGGGTTGATAGGTAGAGTTCTTGCTGTTTCTGCTACAGGATTCTTTTCTGGTTCACCATACACGGCGGCGGTACTAGAAAAAATTATCTGATTAACATTCGTAGCACTACAACACTGCAATAAATTTAAGGTATTACGAGTATTATTGGCATAATATTCTAGAGGGTTAGTGATTGATTCTGAAACAATTAAACTACCAGCAAAATGTAGGACTGCATCAAATTGATATTGAGAAAAGACTTGATAGAGATGGTCTATATCTCCTAAGTCACCGATGATTAATTTGCCGTACAAAACCGATGTGGCTAATCCTGTAGAACAATTATCATAAATAAAGAGGTCATAACCAGCTTCACCCAACTGTTGGACAACATGAGAACCAATATAACCTGCTCCCCCGGTAATGAGAATTTTACGCTTAAAATTCATCTTTTTCTACCTAGAAAAAATAATCAAAATTTTTTAAATGCAATTCCAAGTTTTCTGTTTTCTGGTGTATTGAATGTTGGCAAATTAAAGGGAAATTAGCTGCTTTTCTGGCCTTGGATATTCTTGGATGTTAGCTATTTCTTTCTCAAACAAACCTAAAGCCCGTATTACGACTTGATCCATGTCGTAGTATTTGTAGTCTCCTAAGCGTCCAGCAAATAAGACAGTTCCCTGGAGTTTTTCGATTTCTTTGAGGTACAGTTGCAAGCGATCGCGATTTTCTTCATTTAAGATGGGATAATAAGGGTCATTTTCCCCTGGTACGTAAGCTTGGGGATATTCCATAACTAGAGTAGTTTTGGCCGAAGTTTGTCCCGATAAATACTTCTGTTCAGTAATGCGAGTCAGATCATAATCATTTGGGTAGTTAATTGTACCTACTTCTTGATAATATTCTTGATCTAAAGTCTCAAACTGAAAGCGAATACTTCGATATGGCAATTCTCCATAGATATAATCAAAAAAAGTATCAATAGGTGCTGTACAAATTACCCGATTAAACTTGATATCATTAATAATTTCCCGGTAATTCGTATTTAATAAAACCTTAATATTAGGGTGATTTAACATCTGTTGAAACATCTTTGTATAACCTAACTTGGGCATTGCCTGATAAGGGTCTTGAAAGTAACGATTATCACGACTAATGTACACTGGAACACGTCCTGTTACACCCCGATCTAATTCTTCTGGTTTGAGATTCCATTGTTTGAGAGAGTAGCGGAGGAAAATATTTTCATAGATATAATCAGCTAAAAAAGCTAAATCACCACTAGCACTTTCACGTAATTTCAAGATTGGTACTTTTACCCCAAAACCAAAGTTTTCTAAAAGTAGACTTTCTAGCTTTTCTGCATATTTAGGAGGGAAAATAGCATAAAGAGAATTGAGATTAAAGGGAATAGGAATTTTTTTTCCTTCTACTACTCCCAAAACATGATGATAGTAATGCCTCCATGTAGTAAATTGAGAGAGATAATCCCAAACTTTTTTAGATTTGGTATGAAAAATATGGGGTCCATATTTATGAATAAGAAGACCATGTTCGTTATAATAATCGTAGGCATTACCGCCGATATGGTTTCGCTGTTCGACAATTAGCACTCGCTGTCTAAGTTGAGTTGCTATTCTTTCAGCCAGTACACAGCCAGAGTATCCTGCCCCAATAATTAGCCAATCAAATATCATTTATTCCTCTCCATTTTTTTGTAAAAGTTGTTTTTGCTCTAATTTATATAGGATTCCTGTTTGCTTGTTTAAAAATATTAAGGTGGGCATTTCCGCAAATTTTCCGTTGTTTTATCAAAAAATGCTCACACTACACATACTTAAAATTCTGGCGTTGCTGATTTTTGGGATGAAAACAATTTTGCACACATTCAAAACCCTTGTTTGAACGTCAAGGAACGTCTCTACACTCAAAAACATCCCGCACTTATGCAACACCAAAATTTTTTATGAATCATTTAAAATTCCTATATTAGTTTTTTTATCAGCTTTTAAATCGGAGTTTTTGAGAATTTTATCTAAAATATCTACAACTTCAAATACAGCCTGATTGTTATAAGCTTCAATGCGATTCTTATAAATAGAGAAGTTGTCAGGTTTGATTAACTCAGCGACGGCTTTGTTAATATCCCGGAAATTCTTCACAACAATACCGAATCCATTTTCTGCTAACCAATCAGCGCTAGGACGTTCTTGAAATAGTGTTATACTATTGTTACATTCTGTAATTACTGGCAACTTTCTGGCTATGGCTTCACTAATACCAACACTGCCAGGTTTACCTATAAAGAAATCACACAAATCCATATAATAGGAAATTTGTTTGGTAAAACCTTCAACATATTTCGGAAAACAACTTGGCATATTTTGCAAATATTTTGCTATTTTTTTATTATGTCCACAAATAAATATCAGTTGAAATTTCAGAGATGATTTGTCTAAATTTTTTGCAATCTCTATCATTTCTTTTGAGCCATGACTACCAAATATAACTAAGCCAGTAGGTAAATTCAACTCTAGTCCTAAGTGTTGTTTTTCTCTGGATATATCACTGGTTACAGGTTGATAAAATTGAGGGTGAATAACTATTCCAGAAGTACAAAGAATTCTCTCTTTTGCATAACCAAAAGATTGGGCTTGTTGAACAGATTTTGCAGAAGGACAAATTAGTAATTGCGCTTGTGATTCAATCCAAAAGTTAGGAGGAGAATCAGCCAAATCTGTGATGAGAGTAACAAATTGTTTATCTGGTAATTCTGCCTGCAAACTTTCGTAAATTACTCGGTTTACCAGTGGCATCAAAGAAACAACTAAATCTGGTTGATGTTCGCGCCAATATTTTCTCAACAGGTTTAGCCAAGCATGATGACGAAAGCGAATTTGTAACTTGAATAAAGGTACTAATAGAGGATCATTAATAATTCTTGCCCACTTTTTTTTCAGTACGAAATTATTATAAACATAGTGAGGTAGACTTGTACTAAATATTTCTTTAAAAACATCTACTATTTTAATTTCCCAAGGTAAATTTTGCTGTTCTATAACTTGTTTCAGAGCGTTGGCTGTACTGCGATGGCCTGCACCTAAATCATAAATCATGAAATATACTTTTTTCATTTAATCAAGCTCCTAGAGGAATTAATATTAAGCAATATCATCTGATGATATGGAATTGTTGAGAAGATTTTTCTGGTTTTTTGAAATGATCAATCCGCATTTGATTGAGCTTAGTTACTCCTAACCACTGATTTATCACATCACCAAATTTAGGAAAAAGTTGTTCTGTAACTAATAACAATTTTGTGATATTTTGCATGATGTTATTGCCATTAATAATTACTTCTGCCTGATTTTTTTCAATTGCTTTAATTACTGCTTTTGCTACATCTTCGGCTTTAGATGTGCCGGCTAAACTTGGTGCAGGTATGCCAGTATTAGCAAGTAGTCCATAGTTAGAAATGTATCCAGGTAAAATAGTAGAAATATTCACTCCACTACCAACAAGTTCTTGTCTAATAGCATTAGACCACATCAATAAACCAGCTTTACTAGCAGAGTAAATACTGTCATAGGGATGTCCTTTTTTACCAGCTAGAGAGGCTATATTAACAATATGTCCGCTACTTTGGGTTAACATTTTTGGTAATAACAGACGAGTTAATTCAATTGCTGCTAGTAAATTAGTTGATAAAATTGCTTGGATTTCTGCAAGGGAATAATCGGGAAATGCTCGGTATATCTGTATGCCAGCGTTATTAATTAAAATATCAATTGAATTTGTTAATTGTTCAATTTTTTTTATTAAGATTGGCAATTCTTCTACATTGTTGAGATCAAAAGCAATACTTATTCCTTTACCACCTAAAGCATTGATTTCTGAACAAACTTGATCTAGTCTTTTTTGGGAACGAGAAATACAAATTATAGTTGTTTGTTTTTTTGCCAATTCACGAGTGATAAATGTACCTATTCCCCGTGATGCGCCTGTTAAAATTATGGTTTTATTTGCTGTAATCTTCACTTTTGTTTTCCTAATTTACAATTTCATCAAGATGCAAAATTTAATATTTAAAATTGATAATTGTTAACTAATTTCTGCGAGGGAAGGGAAATGTTTACCCCCTAGTTCAATTTGTTGGTTTTTAATTCCGGCTTGTAATCTTGTGAGTAGATACTCTAAATTGTTGCTGATGATATTTGTGCCGTGATCTGGTTCAATCAAACTCGCTAAAACAATGTTGCTATTAGTTTTGTCTGCTAAACTATGAATATTTAAGAAATTAAATACTCCTGATTCATAAGTTCCACAAGGTACGGAGGGGTTATCAACACCGGCATAATACTCGTTTGCATCAAACCATTGTTTAGAGGGATATCCATGAAAATGAATGATTGCTGCACCGTCTTGGATGAGTTCTGGTGTGTATAGTGCTGCGGAAAGTGCGATCGCTACCATGACATAAGTATCATAAGATGGTTTAATATCTACTTTAGTTGTATCTATTCCTGTAGGAAATTGTAGACATAATTGATTTTTTAAACCTATACGTAGAATATCACACTCTAAATTTAATTCGGTTTTATTTGCACCTGAACGGGAGCAGACTAACCAAATATCAGGAATTTGTTTATAGATATCTTGATTGTGAATTTTTGTTTTTACATATCTTCTACCACTCTCATTCTGTCGAACTTCATCGCTACTATATCCTGTGACAAATAATAATTTATCCCATTCTTCTGAAGATATTTCTACAGTACCAAAATATTGGGGTGGTTCTGCATAAGCGACAAAACCATAGGAAACCCCAGTTCTACCATTAACAATTAAGTCTACAATATCTCTGTGAGATTTTCTTTTAATAACTTCACTGAGTTTAAAACCAGAAGGGTATAAGCCGGTGGTGGCTAATGCCTGACTTAATTTTACCAATTTTGCGGCATAATTAGATTTTTTTGGATCATATTTACCTAACTCAAATTGGCTGATTGGTAAGGGTGTGATGGGTACATATATTTTCGGAATTAAGGATTTAAACACAAAATTATCAATTTTTTCTCTAGAAAATAGGGAGTCGGAAAGATTCATATTTAAAATAGAAAGATGGGTATTAGATACACCAATCACAATTTCTGAAAATGTTTTTACTAGAGTATTGATACCAATGGCTATTTTGTCTTGGTATGGAAGTTGTGAATCAACAAATTGATGATCTAAATCCATAATTAATATAACTTGTGTAGATGTGGGATCTTCAAGATGTTGAATTATATGATTTTCTGCCCAGCCAATTAATCGAGAGATTTTGGTGACGGAAATTTTGTGATTTTTTTCTATTAAGCCAGTATAGATTTGATAATATCTTTCGGCTATCCAAGTTTTAATTTTATCTAAATATTGAATCGGTCTTTCAACATCAATTACTGAATTAATATCAGTTCTAACTACCCTAATTGTCATTTTTTTATTCAAGTTAATTAAGGGGATATTTATTTCATAATTTAACTCTTTGGTTGCTTGTTGCCAAGGAATAATTTGCACTCCGTAATTTTTAAGTTTCTGTTCTAATTCTGTTCTCAACTGTAAGATTTTTTGATTGTTAAATCTTGGAGGTAATGGTCTAAATGTGACTTTTAGCTGTTGTGCCATTATTTGCGGATCAATAATGGGTGATTTGAAGCTGAGGGGAGTTTTTTCAGAATATCCACCAATTAAACGGCCGATGGTTTGGAGATTTAACCCGGTGGAAGTATTGCTAACTGAAATATCATGATTGCGGAGAAAAGCCAGAATTTCTGTTTTGTGTGCGGCTATCTCTGCTTGCAGTTTTGGTGTGATGACTCCTTGGGGAGAAGTAACTTTGAGTTTATTATTATCTGCCCACAACTTAACACCTTGTGCAGTTAGGTTTGTCAAAAGTTCTGCTACGTTCATAATTACATAAAAATAAAAATTGCTAGGTGTTAAATTTCAAAAAGTTCTAATTTTGCGGCTGCTAATTCTGCTGCTAAATATTGAGATAATGATTCAATGTTGGGATAATTCCAAATTACTAGGGGAGATAGCTGTAAGCCAAAAAATTCTTTTCCTAAATTAGCAATGTTCATCATCTGCACTGAGTCCAAACCATAGTAATGAAAAGAAGCTGTAATATTAATTTGATCAACGTCTATTCCTAATTGTGTAGCGATTTGTTCGGCTAACCAATCTTGAATATGTTCGGCTGTAATTTGTTGATGGAAAATTGGTGATTCTTCTAGATTTTGGGTCATGATTCTCTGATTACATCAATGATAAATTGGGTTGATTTTCGGTTTCAATTGTGGGCAACCAATAGCGTTTCCGTTGAAATGGATAATTTGGGAGTTGGATAGGACGACAAAAAGAATATTGAGTAAAATTAGTCCAGTCTATGCTTGCACCTTGAATAAATAACTCTGCTAAATTCTCAAGAGTTGGGAGGCTATCTATCTCTGGTGGAGGAGTAATTTTTGATGGGATTTGAGGTTGCTTTCTGCCCTTTACTTGACCTTGGAATATTTGGATATTTTCCTCACCGACGATAAAAGCTTTTAATTGTTGGCATAACTGACTAATAGATTCAGTGATGATACAGAGGCGATCGCTAAAATGTGTCCGTCCTGTATTGGTAGTAAAACCAACGTCTGCAAGACATACTTGAGGATGAGAGGCTAAAAACTCTATATACCTTTGTGCTAGTTCTCGCAAGGCTACATTATTTTTGGCAGTCAGAGTAATTAAATGTTTGGTTTGTTGTATGGATGGGGGATTTAATCTAAAATTGCTGGGTGCTTCTTCTAAAACAACATGAGCGTTAGTACCACCAAAACCAAGGGTACTAATTCCCGCAAATCGAGTTTTTTGATTACGTGGCCATTTCTGGAGGGTTGTGGGAATGAAAAAGGGGGTTTTTTCCAATTCAATATAAGGGTTGAGTTGTGTTAAATGTATGTGAGGTGGGATTTCTTCATGTTGCAGAGATAAAACAACTTTGATTAAAGCTGCTATCCCGGAAGCTGCTTCTAAATGGCCAATATTGGGTTTAACTGAACCAATTCCACAGGGTTGATCTGGTGCGCGTCCTTCCATGAGTACGGTTTTGAGTGCTTTAAACTCGATCGCATCTCCAATGGCTGTACCCACAGCATGAGCCTCAATATAACTAATTTCTGATGGTTCGATGTTACTATTTTTTAATGCTTGGCGAATTAGTGCTTGTTGCGCTAGTCCATTAGGTGCGGTTAAGCTGTTGCTTAGTCCGTCTTGGTTAACGGCTGAACCTCTAATTAGGGATAAAATATTGTCTCCATCTCTAACAGCATCGGACAGACGTTTGAGGACAACAACCCCACAGCCTTCTCCTCTTACATATCCATCAGCCTCAGCATCAAAGGTTTTACAATGTCCTTGGTTTGATAGTAACCCAGTCTGAGAGGAGGAAATAGTAGAATCAGGGGCAAGTATTAAGTTTACTCCTGCTGCTAAACATAAATTTGATTCCCCAGTTCGCAAACTTTGGCAAGCTAAATGAACCGCAACTAGGGAGGAAGAACAAGCCGCATCAACAGAAATACTCGGTCCCCGTAAATCTAAGAAGTAAGATAAACGATTCGCGGTAATACAAGGAGTTGTTCCTATACCACTGTCACGGCCAATGCAGGAGAAGTTTTTGTACAGGAGTCGGTGATAGTCAACAGTACACAAACCAACAAATACTCCTGTCTGACTACCTGCCAAACTGGTTGGCGCTATGCCGGCATTTTCTAGGGACTCCCAAGCTACTTCTAAAAATAGTCGTTGTTGGGGGTCTGTATGCTGCACCTCTTCAGCAGACATTCCAAAAAAGTCGGCATCAAAACGGTCTACTTCTTCCAAAAAACCACCCCAACGGGTGTTCATTTTTCCGCGTATTTTGGGTTGAGGATGGTAAAAAGTGTCAATATCCCATCTTTCTGGGGGTATGGGTGCGATCGCATCTCCACCATAACGCAACAAATGCCAAAAGGATTGAGGATTTTTCCCTTGAGGAAAACGACAACCAACACCAACAATAGCTATAGATTCCATTGGTATCCTAAGATATGACTGAGTGGGAAAATTGCCTAAAGGTTTTGCTATTATTAGCGATCGCCTCACTAATTGCCCCTCTTGCAGCCATTACCCGCATTTCCCGATTTACAGGCCAGAGATAATCAACATCTGCAAAAAATCGCCGTAGTTCTTTTAAAAGACGCTGCCGATTTTTACTTGCTAAATAAAAACCTTCATGTTCGGAACACAAACACTGATTTAACCAATACAAAGCATCTTGAGAAGACATCCCAAAAACAGGAGTTTGTAACAATCTATAAATCAATTCCATAATTGTGTAATCATCGGCAAAATAACGATAGGGTAAAACGCCGGAAATTCCCCCTAAAGTACCGCACTGCATCAGATAAATTACCAAGTTTGCCACTGATTTCTCGTATAATGTGGGTTTAGTGAAATTTTTGTACAAATCTTTCGCTAACAACTGAGAAATAGTAGTGTGAAAAGATTCATCTAAAAAATGGTAATAGGAAACGGCTGTCGGAGTTGGGATAAATTCGTTTTTTCTCTCTAATTTTCTGAAATATTTAACAATGGAATGTTCCATGTTTTTCAAATACAAATTAGCAATAATTCGTATTGCATAAAATTGGCAAGCCATGAAAGGTGAACCGCTTCCCCAGTTAAAGCTAAAGAAACTTTGTAGAGGTAAATCTAAAGAACGTCCGAGCATACCCGTAGTAGGTGCTTTAATAATAAATTGATTTTGCTGCTCTAACTCATACAAATAACGAGAATATTGCGGCTTCTGGCTTTGAAACATCCGATTTGCTAAGGAACGTAAGATATAATATTCATAGGTTGCCAGGCTATTGCGTCCTAATGCTAATTTATAAGAGTTCCATTTTAGCAAAGCATTTAAACCTTTCCTACCAATCACAGCATTAGCTGTCATTAAACCAATCTTACGAAATGTATTAATATGATAGTGTTCCTGCTCGGTTTCTACAGCCAGTTCATTTACTAAGTTTTGATAGCCACCAATAGCTTCAAAAACACTAGCTGTAACTTGATTAAAAATCACTGTTTCTGTTTCTGAATCAGAAATGTAATTATAATTGATAAACCAGTGCAGATGATTGAGAATTAATCTTTGGCTGGGAGAAGCTTGTTCATAAAGTGGAGTTCCATATAAAAGAGATTGCTCTGGCTCACTCCAATAATAATTATGATTACTATTGTAGCTAAAACTTTTATTCAAGTCTACTATTTTTTCGGTGTAGTCAGATTCAGTATTATGGCGATAAGTTGTGTCAATAATTTTTTGAATTTTGGTTGTTTTTCCTGAGATGGAAGTCGCAATGTTTTGTTCTGTATTTGGTAGTTTGATAGTAGTTGTCATGATGTAATTTGTATGTATTTAATCTGGTTTACTGTAGGGAACAGGGAACAGGGAACACTTCGGCTACGCTCAGTGCGGTGCAGGGAAAAGGGAACAGGAAGATTGAAAGCCTCTCCCACCCTACACATACTTAAAATTTTTCATGCATCATTGAAGATTCCTATAGTTGAACATTTTTGAGATTAATAAGATTAATCTTATTGTTCAATATTAGAGCTTAAATATTTTACCAAAGCTTCTACAGTTGGGTAATCATACAGTAGAGTCGGATCAATTTCTTTGCCTAGCCAATCGCCTAAATCGCCCGTCATTCCTACTGCTGCTGATGAATCTAAACCGTAGCGGTCAAAAGGGATAGTTACATCAATTTCATCTTTATTTACTGCTAATAAATTAGCTAAATAAGCAATTATCCAATCTTGAATTTCTGCTATTTCTAGCTGTTTGAATGTATCATTCATTTCCTTAATAAAACCTTTAGTGAATTACACAAAATTGTTAAAATTACACTTTATCTAATGTTCCAGAAATAAATATAGTACGACAAGCTTGTCGGCGAATCTTACCGCTAGAAGTTTTGGGAATACTACCAGTTTTAACTAAAGTCGTAGCAAATACTTCTAGTCCGTGTTGTGCCACTACTGCTTGTTTAATATTGGCAATAACTTCTTGAATATTTAATTTTTTGAGATAACTACGCTCTACTTCTTGAACAATAACTAATCGCTCAGATCCCTGAAAATCAATGGTAAATGCTGCCCCGCAATTAGCTCTTAGTGCTGGATGACTATTTTCTACAGTTAATTCAATATCTTGGGGATAATGATTTTGTCCTCTGATAATAATTACATCTTTAAGTCTTCCGGTAATAAACAACTCTCCATCTTGCAAAAATCCTAAATCTCCAGTGCGGAGAAATGAACCTGTTTTTGTGTCTGCTAGAGATGCCTGAAAGGTTTTTTCTGTTTCTTCAACACGATGCCAATAACCAGAAGCGACGCTTGGACCTTTTACCCAAATTTCCCCTACTTGCAAAGGAGGACAAAGGGTTAAAGATTCGGGGTTGACAATAATTATTTGATGTTCAGGAATAGTTTTTCCACCACTGATCAAAGTTCGGGTATCTGCCTGAGTATGATGATTTTTGACAATGCGATTTTCCTTTAATGCTGCTGCTTCTATGTTGCAAGCGATTGGTAAAGCGGTTTTTTCACCTCCAGACACAATCAAAGTAGTTTCTGCCATGCCATAACAGGGATAGAATGCTTCTGGACGAAATCCACAAGGGGCAAAAGTTGAGGCAAACTGTTCTAATGTTTCAGCCCGGACAGGTTCAGCGCCAGTAAAAGCTACTTCCCAACTGCTAAGATCCAAGCTAGTTAGTTGTTCGGGGGTGACTTTGCGAAGACATAAATCATAAGCAAAATTAGGTGCTCCGCTAGTTGTAACTTGATAGCGAGAGATGGCCTGTAACCAACGCATCGGCTTTTGTAAAAAATCCACAGCTGCCATGAGTACGACGGAAAAACCTCCATAAAGAGGTTGTAATATACCGCCAATTAAACCCATATCATGATACGGTGGCAACCAGATTAAACCTTGGCTATTGGGTGAATGTCCAAATAGTTGATAAATTACGGCTGAATTATGTATCAGGTTGCCATGACTGACCATTACACCTTTAGGATGACCGGTAGAACCGGAGGTATATTGCAGGAAGGCTAAGGTATGGGGGTGCAGTTGTGGTGGTTGCCAAACTTGGGCTAAATCGCTATTTAAGCGATCGCTTGCTAACCAATGTAATCTTGAAATATCCCAACCTGCTTGATGACAACTAGTTTGCAGATGGGGCAATAAAGATTCTGAGGTCAAAACTATCTTAGCTTGAGCATCAGAGGCGATCGCCTGTAATCGAGATAAATTTTGATTGCGTCTCGGTGGATAAGCCGGAACAGCAATGACCCCAGCATATAAACATCCAAAAAAAGCGGCAATAAAATCTAACCCTGGTGGATACAGCAGCAGCGCACGTTCACCAACACTATTTAAAGATTGAAGCCAGGAGGCGATCGCTTGTGCTTTTGAATGTAACTCTCCATAGGTCAAACTTTCCGTTTCTGTTTCTCCCTGATGTAAAAATGTATATGCTTTCTGTTTTGATTGATTTTGCGCTCTATAGCTGAGGAGATTCACAAAATTGCCAAAATCATGTTTAACATCTGTCACCAACTCACAACTAAAATTCATTCGATGCACCTCATATAAATCTACAAATTTCAGAATTTACCGCAAAAGCCAGGAGAAAAAGCCTTTTTATGTCTGATAAATTTCCGTAATTATCACCCAATAACTCTACAATTTATAATTAATATTCAGTCTATTTCTATTTATTTGTCAATAGATAAAAACATCAAAATTTTGATAGATAAATTAGCTCCTCATCATGGTTACAATTCTCATTTTCCGCAACTCAAATACTTGCCAATTAATTGAGTTCATTAGCGAGAAAAAAAGTATTATTCTAATTTACATGGTGATAAAATTGTAAAAATTATCAGTCTTACACCAATTTACAGAAATGCTGATACATATCAATTTTTGTAGGGGTTTTATTGGTATCAACTTAAGCTACAGATAGCTTATTTATTGGCTTTCACACCCACCCTGAAATGAATTTCCGGGCTAATAAATCAAGTTTACTAAAGTAAACTAGAGACTTTTAAATATTTCTAGTCATCTTTAGATGACTTTGCATAATGAGACTCTTAATTCATTAAGAGTCGGGTTATCGGTTTTACGTTAAGTTGACACTAATGAGCACTGCTAAACCCTTTCCTGTTGTGGAGGAGTCAAACCCTGATCATGTTTAGAGTTTAGCCTTTTAATCCCACCAACTACAATATCTTGTTAAATTAAATCCCAGGATACTTTAGTTATATCTTTAGCACAGTAAGTGATTAACATAAAACAAAAATAAATTCATCCGAAAAACTATGTATATATCTTATAACTGAAATTTAAACCAGTGGTAGCCATTTTGGCTTTTTATTTGAACTTTATAGATTTTTTTTCTCTACATTCAGCAAACAAATTACCAAGCCTTAATCAAAGTAGGAATCAAAAATATAATTTCTTTATTTTCCAATTCAGTCTGCTTGAGAATAGAACATTTCATCAGACGAAAATCTAGTGCAAGCAGGCAGTAACGGCAAGGCGGCTGCCGTTAGGCTAGGCAGGCGTTCCGTGAGCGGAATCGTCCGGGGCAGGAGGTAAGAAGGTTGATTAAATAGTAATTTTCAGGTTTTTCAACTGGATGATTATTTCCGCCACGCTGCACCGCCTGCTGTATCACACCGAATAGTTAAAAAGCAACAGAATAACCTGCTACTAAGCGTAGTTGACTACGTTCACCATCACCCCCAGCAATGTCGCCTTTTAAACCAAGATCCAAAACACTCTGATGGCCTACCTGTTGACGTAAACCTATACCAGCCGAAACTATTGCACCTTCTTTTCGTTCTTCACTAGCACGCACTCCCACTTCTGCAACCAAGGTGCGGTCAAAGCGACGTGGATAACCAATAGGTCGGGAATAACCCAAAATCATGCCGGGGATGACAGATCGTTCATGGCCGTCTGGAGATGTATTAAGGTTCAAGTCCAGGTTAAGGTGTAGGCGATCGTATTGCCCAATAGTTTTACTGGCAATACCACGTATGCGAAAATCTACACCTTTTGAATGTCGGTCAGTGGGAAAGTAGGCATCAGCGCGAACGGCAAAAGCTGGAGTGTTATCGTATTCGCGGTTAAAGTTATGGAACACACCTACAGATACCTTACCAGGGTCAAAACGGGTATCATTGGAGTCCGCACGACCGCCAAAACTGGGTTCAATACCAATATTTAGGTGAGTGTTAGGTGCAAAACCGTAGAGATACTCTACTTCAAATTCTGCACCAAGAGAGCGATCGCGTGGCAAAGAAATCACTCCCCCTAATTCTATTGCCTGTTCCCGATAACCAATAGATTCGGCATCATCAAAAGAGAGAGGACGGTTAGCATCAATATTATTGTGGTCTACAGCCTGTGCAGTAGCAGCTGTAAATATGGTTACAGCCATTGCACCCAAAAAAGCAAATGTCTGTCGTGTTAGCTTTTTCATCAATTTTACTTTGATAGTGGTGGATGTTGTTGGTGATTGATGGAAAATTTAGTGGCCTGTATGATTGCTGGGTTCGTTGTCCTGTTGTTGCTGTGGCGTAGTATTTACATCATGTTGTGGGTGGTCATGATTCATTAAACCTTCTGGCATTAAACCCATCCCCGGTATACCTGGCATAAAACGGTGGTCATGCAAACCTTCACCATAGTTTTTTCCTGGCTTCATGCCCTGATGATTAGCAGCCATTACCATCCAAATCGCCCGCTTAATCTGTTCATCCTTCTGTTTTTCCGTCATCCAATCTGAAGCCAAAATGTCATTGACCATATCGTGCAACATGTGCAAGTTATCAAAAACATTGGAGATATGTGGAAAACGAGCTGCAAATTTGGGACTCAGTTCTGCAAACATCGGCATAAAGGGGCGATCGGTGCGATACAACTCTATTTCCCGATAGCGTTTGCCAGATGTGACGTAAGCAGCGCGCTGTTCTTCTAGAGTTTTGTTATAAAGTAAGTCATACATCGAGCCTTGCAACCAGTGATAACCCCAAAACAATCCATTTACTTTTGGATACTTGCGGCGAAATGCTTGGGAATAAGGTTGAGAGTCAAGGTAGCCCATATTCATGGGTAAATCAGTTATGGCATAAGGCACATTTTCCACATAAAACTTATACAAACGCTCAATTTCTGCTTCTTTTTGTGCGTCGGTTAACTTGGTACTAGCAAGTACATCTACAGTTTGTGCGTGAAGAATATGTGCCCAGTCAAATACTTGTTCTAAAACCCCATATTTACGTCCAAAAGTCGAAGAAATATTAGCTTCGTCAGGCATAAAATATGGTGGATTTTTCAGCACCCAATTAATACGT
The DNA here is from genome assembly GCA_035299225.1 of Nostocaceae cyanobacterium. Classification (GTDB taxonomy): domain Bacteria; phylum Cyanobacteriota; class Cyanobacteriia; order Cyanobacteriales; family Nostocaceae; genus DATGXB01. Next base: position 22,521 of record DATGXB010000043.1, read on the forward strand.
TCAAAAGTTTTAGTTTCTAAATCTTTAGCTTTGCCAGTTACTAAATCTTCATAAGCAAAAGCGTGTCCAACCGCCACCGCATTCAAATCTAAAGCGAGGGATTTAATATTGTAAATGTCATCATTGTAAACACCACGCTTACGGTAGATATGGTTTCTATCTTTGTTGTCCATCCAACTTGGTAAATTTGTGGGCAGTGGTGGTAAAGTCTTCATTTGATGTTCATGATGCCCCTCATGTTCTTGCTTTGGCTGTTCAGTAATTGCCAGAATTTTTCCTATGTTAATCATGAATGTAGTAGCGATAGTTAGACCCGCAACAGGTATCATGATCATGGTTGTTTTTCTAAAATCTTTGTTCCACATTTTGGAGTACGCCTTTTATTCAAAATGTTGCAAAACTTTATCGCAAAAATGAAGATTTAGCCATCAGCAGTAGATGTTGTCTTAACTGCTGACGACGGTTACTATCAAAACATTTGGCTAGATAAATATTTGATGTATCTAACCTTTATTTCTTAGGAGTAGTAGTAGGTTTGGGTTTATGTCCTTGATGTCCTTGATGTCCTTCATGTCCTTGATGTCCTTCATGTCCTTGATGTTGTTGGTTGAGATGTTGGGCAGTGGCTGGAAGTATTCCTCCATTGATCATGAAGGCAGCAGCTATTATGACAATGAGAGTTTTGAGGAATTTATGTGGCATGAATGTTACTCCTGTATATGGTAGAAATTTGTCAGTTTTTGATCAGGATTTAGTGCGAGAATCTGTTCAAATAGATGGATAGCCAACAGAAGCGATCGCTTGTTTAACAAATGCCTCTGATGCTAGAGTCTCGATATTGATAATTTTGGTTTTTACATCAGCTTTTACAATTGCATTCGCATCAACTTGTTGAACTGCTTTTGTAATTGTATCTACACAAGACGAACAAGCTACTTTAGGAACAGTAAGTTGTATTGTCATTTCTGAAAACTCCTGACTATTAACTATTAACTTTGGGTTGAGATAAGTGAATTAATCACTCATTTCTTTAACCTAAAATTATCTTAATCTCTCCATCTGGCAGGAGAGTCAAGAGGGAAAAATAAAAAAAATGATCGCAGTTAAAGACAGCAAAAATTCTGAGCGTAGATAACCTAAACTCAGAATTTTTCAGAAAAGATATACTTCCAAATACACACAAGAAAATTTGACTTTGTGTTAAGTAATCAAGCAAAATGCACCAGGCGGGGTTGATAGTCTTTTGAAAGGGTTGTTCCAAAAATTTGTACCTCTTGTATAGGATTACTATTTGATTTTTGGGCGTTGCTGATTTTAGGGATGAAAATCATTGTGCATAAATCCAAAACCCTTGTAGAGACGTTCCATGGAACGTCTCTACATTCAAAAATCATCCCGCAATTATGCAACGCCGATTTTTGCAACACAGATAGGTGGGCATTTCTTGGCGAAATTCTAAATAAAAGCGAATGATCCTCAGAAATTCCCACCCTACACATACTCTTATTTTTCACTTTATTTGCTTGTCATATAGATTATTAATACTTCTATTTACTCATTTTCAATAATTGGACAAATAGTTGCATGATTATTATCGGGCTTAATTTCCCAACCTGAAAGCAAACCTGATAACTCTTGTTTTAAAATCATTAATTGCTGAATTTGTTCATCAATCGCTTTTACTTTGTCTTCTAGTTTCATTTTTATATGCTGACAAGGTAACTCTCCTCCATCATGAACATTTAAAAATTCTTTAATCTCTGACAAAGCTAATCCTAAGCTTTGAGCGCGTTTAATAAAGTGTAGTCTCTCCAAAACATCAGAGTTAAATAATCTAAATCCACCTTCGGTTCTTCCTGATGACTTGAGTAAACCAAGTTCTTCATAGTAGCGAATTGTTTTAATTGGTACACCGCTTTCTTTGGCAACTACACCAATTTGCTTTGCTTTGTCCTGTACTAACATACTTACCGAACCTTAGTGAGATATGATGACTGAGTCTTATATTAAACTCTCCATTTAACTGGAGAGTCAAGCATGAAAATTATCATTTTTGAAAAAAACATCTTTTAAGTATGGGAGCGTTAAAATATAACCTCTGATAAAGTAGTAACTAAATCTGTGGTAGTATAAGGTTTAGATAGAAATTTGTTAGCACCAATGGTAGTTGCCTTTTGCTCGTTAGAGGATAAGCCACTGGTAGCAATAATTTTCACTTTGGGGTTGAGGGTTCGCAGGGTGCGGATAGCTATTAATCCATCCATGTTCGGCATGAGTATATCTAACAAGACAGCGCTGATTTCTTGCTCATGTTGGACATAGAGAGTGAGTGCTTCAATGCCATCTTTAGCTGCAAGGGTTTTGTAGTTATAATCTGCCAGGGTTTCCTGAGTAGTTTGTTGAACCACCTTTTCATCATCTACAACTAAAATTAACTCACCATTTCCTTTAAGTAATTCTGTTTTTGTGATTGTCTCGGTTGCTGTACCTTCTCCTCTAGGCAAAAATACTTGAAATTTTGTTCCTTTACCTACCTGGCTTGATACTTCGACAAAACCACCGTGATTTTTAACAATACCTAAAACTGTAGACAGTCCTAGTCCTGTTCCTTTACCAATTTCTTTAGTAGTAAAAAATGGATCAAATATACGCTCTAAAAGTTCTGGGGGAATACCCGTTCCTGTATCGGCAACGGTAACAACAAAGTAGCCTCCTTCTTCGGCTTCTAGGTGCATTCGCGCATAAGTTTTATCAATCATCCGATTTTCGGCGGTGATAGTAAGCGTACCACCATCAGGCATAGCATCACGGGCATTAACTGCTAAGTTCATAAATACCTGTTCCAGTTGGGTGGGGTCGCCTTGTACCATCCATAGTGTATTTGTAGGAATATCAGTAACAATATCAATAGATTTAGGCAATGTCTGTTTGATCACTTTGACTAATTCTTTGAGTAAATGTCCGGGTTGTAATAGTATACGTTGACCTTCTGTACCACGGGCAAAGGTGAGAATTTGTTTAACTAAGTTTGCTCCACGTTTAGAACTGCTATCTAAGGTTTGGAATAATTCTTTAGTCCTTGCATCCACGTTTTTGCATCTTAAAGGTAGTAATTGGGCAATCATGATAATGGGAGTAAAGACGTTGTTGAGGTCGTGAGCTATGCCACTGGCGAGAGTTCCTATACTTTCTAGACGTTGAGCGCGGTAAAATTGTCGCTCTAGTTGTTTCTTTTCGGTGATGTCTGTATTAACGACGAGAATGGATCGAGGTTTTCCTGTTTCATCACGTACTAATGTCCAACGACTAGCCACAATAATTTCTCTACCTGTTTTGGTGATTTGCTCTAACTCTCCTTGCCAAGAACCAAGTTTAATCGTAGATTGTAGGACGGCTTCCAGTTGCAATAATGATTGTTTGTAGAACAGTTCATGAGCTTTTTTACCTAAGCTTTCCTCTGGTGTCCAGCCGTATAAGCGTTCAGCCCCTTGACTCCAGAATAAGATATTGTTTTCCAAATCATGAACAAAAATAGCATCGGTGGCAATATCAATTAAGGCAGCTTGTTCACGGATTTTTTGTTGTGCTTGCTTGCGTTCAGTAATGTCTGTGGAAATTCCACAAACCGCATAAGGGATTCCATTAGCATCATGTAGTGGAAATTTAATGGTGATGTAGGTGTAAACTTTCCCAGCAATAATAATATTCTCTTCTACTTCAATTTCTTGATTCCCTTGCAGCACTCGTTGGTTATTGGCTGCAAAAATATCTGCATTTTCCTTTGGCCAGGCTTCATAGATGCTTTTACCGATGAGGTTGTCTAGAGTTGTGGACAGTAATTTTGCATAACTGCGATTGACTAAAATCTGTTTGTTTTGTGAATCAATCAGGTAAATAACGGCAGGCGAGTTATTAACAATTGCTTGTAGCTGCTGTTGTGTTTTCCAGAGGGCAAGTTCTGTTTGTTTGCGTTCGCTAATATCAAAAATCATTCCTACCATCCGCACTGGTTGACCGGATGCGTCATAGATGCCTCGTCCTCTATCCATCATCCAGTGATGGCTACCATCGGGATAAATAACGCGGTATTCCGCTTCATAGTCAGTTTGGGTATCTAGGGCATGGTTAAGTGCCTGCTCAACTCGGTCTATGTCTTCGGGATGGATGCGATCGCACCATGTCTGATAAGTTGGCTCAACAGAGTTCGGGATTAAACCCAGCAAATGATAGTTGTTATCACTCCACAGTAGTTTATCTGTGGTAATATTCCAATCCCAAAAACCTGTATTGGTCAAGTTCAGGACAAGTCTAAATTGTTCTTCGCTCTTGCGTAGTGCTTCTTGAGCTTGTTGCTGTTCACGCTGTGCGGCTTGTCGTTCACTGATATCCAAAACTACAGCACGGCTAAACAGATAATCGCCTGCTGCATCTCTCATTGCCGTTGAACTCACGCTGATGGGTAGAATTGTTCCATCTTTACGAACCATTTGAAATTCCGCTTCCCGAATCCAGCCCCGCTCTTGGAAAAGTGGAAAATGTTCTTGAAAAGCTCTTAAGCTCTCTGGTGTGAGGATTTCAGTAACTTTCATTTTCCCAACTACTTCTTCTCGACTGTAGCCCAACATCTTGAGTTCAGTATCATTGATGCGAATGAATACGCCGTCTTTGTCTAAGGAATGGTAGCCACAAGGTGCATTATTATATAGTTCTTCTAATTCTGTGGCATAGGTTTGTAATTTTTCTTCTGCTTGCTTGCGTTCGGTAATATCCTTAACCATGACAAACTCGGCAAGTTCTCCCTCCCAGGTAATCTTGCTGCTGGTAATTTCTACATCAATAATTGAGCCATCCTGTTTGCAGTGTCGCCATTCTCCTTGATAAACAAACTCACAATCTTGGAGACGATTGTGTTCGATGACTTCCTCAAAGACAGGAATATCTTCCGGTGGACGGATATCGGCAATAGTCATGGACAAAAATTCTGATTCCGAATACCCATAGTGAGCGATCGCTGCTTGATTTACTGCCAAAAAAGTGAGGGTTTGAGGATCAAAAATCCACATCGGATTAGGATTACGTTCAAATAACAGCCGATACTGTGACTCGGACATGGCCAGTTTTTGTTCAGCCAACTTGCGATCGCCTACGGCGGGCGTTTCGCCATCGCTAATGTCTTGTCCAATGCCAATAGTAGTACCATCTTTTAAATAAACATTTGCCCAAGTGGTATCAAGAATGCGACCCTCCCGTGTGCAAGTCTGAAATTCTCCCCAGCTTCGCTCCGCAGCTGCGATGAAGTCTAAGACGTACTGGAGATATTCCGGGTCAGGATAAAATTCCCGTAACAGATTCCGCCCTTGGAGCTCTTCCACTCGCCAACCAAAAACTGTTTCAAACTCCCGGTTTGCCCATTGAAAATGTCCATTTGCATCGAAGAGACAAATCATTACAGGAACATTATCAAAGATAGCTTGCAACAGTTCATTTTTCTGTTGTAGTGCTGCTTCTGTTTGTTTGCGAGCAGTGATATCTTGAACAACGGCAATAAAATATTCCGGCTCTCCAGATGCCTTGGAAACTAAAGAAACAGTTAAATTAATCCAAATCTGGGTATTATCTTTGGGAATGTAGCGTTTTTCTAGGGAGTAAGTTGAAATCTCTCCAGCTAACATTTGATGAACATATTTTAAATCAATCTCCAGATCATCAGGATGGGTAATACTTTGAAAAGTTAGATCCAACATTTCCTGTTGGGTATAACCAACAATTTCACACAGTTTTTGGTTAACGAGTAACCATTGGCCATGAATATCAACATGAGCAATTCCCACAGCAGCAGAATTAAATGTGGCTCGGAATCGTTCTTCACTCTTTCTAATTTCTACTTCCATTTCTAGCCGTTGCTGGATTTCTTGTTGTAATTCCTGGTTAGCTTTAGCTAGTTCTAAGGTGCGGTTACTCACCCTTATTTCTAATTCTTCATTAACTTTTTGTAAGGTTTCCTCTGCTTGCTGGCGCTCTAGAATTTGATGTTGTAGTTCCAGATTGATTTTCTCTAGTTGTGCAGGGCTGGGAATAGCAAGTATTTTAGGTATTACTGGAATTAATATTAATGCAGTATACAGCGAAACTAAGGCAGTAATTGCTTTGAGAGTACCTGATAGCCAATAAACTGGATGCCAGAGTGTCCAAATTGCCATGAGATGGGTAGTACCACAGGCAACAATAAAAGCACTAAACAGAAAAAAAATCCAGTGAAATGGCAAATCTTTTCGCTTAAAAACAAAATAAATTAAAGCAATGGGAATTGAATAATAAGCAAATCCAATAATAGAATCAGATAGAATATGTAGCCATACCAATTCTGGTTGCCACAAATAGCAATGCCCGTGAGGAATGAACTGTTCAGAAGCAAACATATTTTTTAGAAAATGAAGCATATAAACCAATCAAGAAATTATTTCCAAATCTCATATTGATTTAATTTTTTAAAACACCCGATAATAAAATATTGTTTTTGTTACTATGGATAAATTGAGGAATAGAAATAGCTTGTTGAATCAAAGGTGTTTGAATATACCAAAATAGTTTCCGAGAGAAAAATTACTGTGATTCATAAATAAATTTTTCATAAAGAAGGGGATATTAAAATAGTAACATTATATATCATTGGTTGCATCACTTTATTTTACATTAAAATAAAGATGTGAAAATTTTATGAAGATAAATTCATTAATACAAAGTTCAATAGTAAAAAGTCTTACCAAAGGAAAATGATAAAAAATCCATTTGGGATATAAAAGATAACCAATTATTAGTTACTTTTACATACAGCACCTTTCAAGTAAATGGAGTACCAACTTTAATTGAAAAAAATTATTTGAAATGCGTTTCACCCCTGCACTGCCTGTTCATTTTCAAGGCTAATTTGTCAGGAAATACTGCTTTGATTGTTGAAAAATAGGGCGGTGGGCATTTTCTATAATTTTCTGCTTCAATTCAGGATTTTGCCCAAAATACCAGCCCTCCACATAACTTAAATTTTTTTCACAAATCATTTAGGCTTCCTAATATTTGTGCTAAATTTAGTTAAAAAGTAAGTACAGTGTCTTTTCCTAAGCTATTTACTTTACCCCTATGTACTGAGCCTATATGTACGGTTGGTAAAATATCAAGTTTTGAAGTTCTCTTATTTAGGCTAGACTTTGGGAAAAGGACATCTATCTGTTGGTTGATCTATAGAGATTGATTTGATTTATTAAGATATAGGATTCCTGTTTGAATTTTGAAAAATACAGGGGTGGGTATTTCCTACAATTTTCTGCTTCTATTCAGTGTTTTACTCAAAAATGCCCACCCTACACATACTTAAAATCTTTCACGAATCATTGAGGATTCCTATAGTAGAATACTGAGTGATAAGTCTTGAAAACTACTTTACAGCTACTATTTGTTAAGTAATCAGGCAGAATTAATTACACAACTTATTTTTCAGCACCGCCTTATACTGTTTCACTTTAATAATAATACAAATACTTGGGGAGGGTTTAGCAGTGCTAAACCCGTACAAGCAATTTATTAGTATTAAGGTTTTCGTGAATTAGTATTACAGCAGGAGGCAGAAAAGAAAACCTTTGCCTGTGTGAGTTTTCAGTTTCAGTTTGTACTTTATGTACTTGAAACGTGCTGTAAATCTTTTTTTGAACTAGTAGTGTTTGAAGTTTCAGCGCGAATTTCACCGCGAAACATATTCATCCCACAGGTAAAAAGGTAAATTCCTGGTTGTTCGGGTGTAAATTCGACGGTAGTTACTTGATTTAGGGGTAAATCTTTAGCAATGTAAAAATCTGGAAGCACTACCTGTTCTAAGCAACTGCTGGGATCTTTGCGTTCAAATTTGATTCGTACTGCTTTCCCAGCTTCTACTACAATTCGACTTGGGTCATATCCACCATCAACGGTGACGGTTAGTTCTTGGACATCTTCACTTGTGGCTACGGCTGTTTGAGTTTTGGGTTTACTTAGCAAGAACCACCAAAGTTGTAAGCCAATTAATCCCAATCCGCCAAGAGTAACAGCCAGTTTATTTTCTAAGGGTTGTTCAATAGGTTGAAATTGATTGGTTTGGGCTGTTGGAGATGGGTGTGAATCGTGGGATTTTTGGGCGATCGCCTCACCAGATACAATCCCAAATAAAATTCCTACACTGGCTATACTACCGATAAACGCTGTTTTGTTCACCATTGGAAAACCTCTACTTCACTAAACTAAAGTTCCTGAAATCACGCCTAACAGAAATCCAAATCCTGCTAAAGTCCCGAAAAATATGGTTTGATTGAACATGGTTTCCTCTAATTGAGTGTTTTTGGTTGGAAGTTACGTAAACGTAGGGCATTAGTCACAACTGAAACTGAACTAAATGCCATAGCTGCACCGGCAATAATAGGATTGAGTAACCAACCAAAGAAGGGGAAGAGAATCCCGGCAGCAATAGGAATACCGGCAACGTTATAAATGAAGGCAAAGAATAGGTTTTGGCGAATGTTGCGAATTGTAGCGCGGCTGAGTTGAATGGCTGTAACTATGCCTTGCAAATCTCCAGAAATCAAGGTGATATCACTAGCGGCGATCGCTACATCTGTACCTGTCCCAATGGCAATTCCCACGTCAGCTTGAGCTAATGCTGGTGCATCATTGATTCCATCACCCACCATCGCCACAATTTTGCCTTCTGCTTGTATTGCTTTTACTGTAGCGGCTTTTTGGTCGGGACGGACTTCTGCTAAAACTCTGTTAATGCCAACTTCACGGGCAATACTTTCTGCGGTGCGACGATTATCACCTGTGAGCATAACAACTTCTAAACCAAGTCTTTGCAATGCTTTTACAGCTTGGGTGGAAGTAGATTTAATCGCATCCGCAATTCCCATCAATCCTTTAATTTCGCCGTCAATTGCTAACCAAACGGCAGTTTTGCCCAAGTATTCTAAACGTTCTTTGTCCTGTTGCAAAGCTGCGGTGTTAATATTTAATTCTTCCATCCAAAGTTGTGTACCAATTTGCACGAGGCGATTAGCTACAATACCTTGCACACCACTACCGGCGATCGCTTCAAAATCTCTGACATCTGCTAATGGCACTTGCTGAGATTCCGCATATCTGACAACGGCTTCTGCCAAGGGGTGCTCAGAATTGCGTTCTACAGATGCAGCTAGTTGTATTAGCTTAATTTCATTACCGTTCAATGTACCGTCAACGGTGAGAAAATCTGTAACTGTGGGTTTACCTTGGGTAATCGTGCCGGTTTTGTCTAAGACAATAGTTTTAATTTGGTAGGCTAATTCTAAACTTTCTGCTCCTTTAATTAGAATGCCGTTTTCTGCACCTTTACCCGTACCTACCATTACAGAAGTTGGTGTGGCTAAACCCAAGGCACAGGGACAAGCGATAATTAACACCCCGACGGTAGTAATCAATGCCAGGGTGACATTACCCATGATGTTGTACCAGAGGATGAAAGTGAAGATAGCGATCGCAATTACCGCCGGGACAAACCACCCAGTAACTTGGTCTGCTAATCTTTGAATAGGAGCTTTCGACCCTTGAGCCTGCTGCACTAACTGGACAATCTGCGCCAGTACAGTATCCTTCCCTACTCTTGTCGCCCGAAACTTAAAACTTCCCGTTTTGTTAATAGTAGCCCCAATTACCTCATCACCTGGTTGTTTTTTCACAGGTATACTTTCCCCTGTCACCATTGCCTCATCAACTGTGGATTTTCCCTCAACCACTTCACCATCAACCGGTATCTTCTCCCCAGGACGCACCAACACCACATCATCAAGTTCTACTTCCTCAATCGGTACATCAACTTCTCGTCCATTACGAATCAACCGCGCTGTTTTCGCCTGTAATCCAATTAACTTGCGGATAGCTTCTGAAGTTTGTCCTTTAGCACGATTTTCAAACAGTCGCCCTAATAAAATCAAAGTAATTACAATCGCCGCCGTTTCGTAATACACATCTGGCATCAAACCTTGAGCAATAAAAAAATCAGGAAATAAAGTAGGAAAGAGAGAATAGAAATATGCTGCACTCGTACCCAAGGCTATTAAGGTATCCATTGTCGCAGCATGACGCTTAAAAGCTTTCCAGGTATTGACGTAAAAGGAATAACCACACCAAAACTGTACAGGAGTGGTAAGAACTAATTGCAGCCAAGGGTTATGCAACCATTTAGGAATAAAGGGCAAATTTAACCCAGTCATCATTGGCAGTGAACCAACCACCAGCACAGTGCCAATAATCCCCCCTACCATTAGCTTGCGCTGCAAATCACGGGATTCTTGCTGGCGATATCTTTTTTCTTCATCATCTTCCCCTGCCATCAAATTTTGTTCTTGCAGAGGATAGGCAGAATAACCAGCCGCATCTACCGCATTTTGGATGGCTTGTAAGTCTGTTTTTCTGGGGTCATAATCTACCATTGCCTGTTCTGCCCCAAAATTCACACTACATTCCTTTACACCAGGGACAGCACTAATAGCCTCTTCAATACTTCTGGCACAGGAAGCGCAACTCATCCCCCGTAGCTTGAGTGTGGCATTCTCCATCTGAATAACTCCAAATTCTTAGGTTGTGTTCAAGACTGATTTCATCTTGAATCCTCCAGTTCACTGGAGTGTCAAGGGGGTATGGCAAAAAAAATTGAAATTAGCTCAAAAGCCTTCTATATCTTCATCACATTAACTGAATTCAGAAGAAATTTTTGTTCACCTCTGCTCACTCTCTTGTGAACCAGTATGTGTAGGGTGGGCATTTTTCTGTACAACCTGAATAAAAGCTGAAAATTTTCAGAAATGCCCACCTCAGTATTTTTCAACAATCAAACAGCAATTCTGGCGTTGCTGATGTTGGGGATGAAAATGATTTTGTATAAATCCAAAACCCTTGTTTAAACGTCAAGGAACGTCTCTACACTCAAAAGCCATTCCGCAATTATGCAACACCGCAATTCTAATATAATACTAAGTAACTAGGCAGAATTAATGACACAATTTATTTCCCTGCACCGCACTGAGCGCAGGTAGTATGTGTAGGGTGGGCATTTTTCTGTACAACCTGAATAAAAGCTGAAAATTTTCAGAAATGCCCACCTCAGTATTTTTCAAAAATCAAACAGCAATTCTCATATAATACTAAGTAATTAGGCAGAATTAATTACACAATTTATTTCCCTGCACCGTCTTACTCCATGTAGAAATTTAATTTTAAAAATTGAATCATTGGGAATTTTCTAATAAAGAAGTAAGTCTATCTAAGGTTTGTGTTAATTGGTGAATTTGTTGCAATGAATTTTTTTGAGATTCAGCTAAACTTTGAATAGCATCACACAAAGCAAAAATTTGATAACCTTGTTGCTGTACCTGTTTTCCTTGCGCTTCGACTTGTAAGCTCAGATTATCCATTCTTTCTGCTAAACACTCTATTGTTTCAGTTGTAGAAAGTACCGCTTCGCCAATTTGTTCTACAATTGATTCTAATCTTGTAATTTTAACTTCTGCTTCGCTAGTAATCATTTCTTGCTTACCCCAATTCTGTGAAATCATCATAGTAATATTGTGAATATTCAAAACCCTATATTTCTTGACAGGAGTGTTTCTAACTTTGCTTCCCTTAGCTAGTGATGTCTAAGTTTTGCATCATCCCAATTATTGATCTTTATTTTTGGTGACAAGAACTATTTAATAATTTTCTGTCAAACAATTTGAATCTAAATACATATCTTTACTGTACTTTTGATGGACAATCAGCAAAGTTTCGATTTTTTTTTGTATTTACTTGACAAAATCAATATATTTATCTCTAATCTCATCAAGATTTTAGATAAATATGCAATCAGCAAGATGACAATAACTATCCTGTCAAAACAGCTTTTGCTGGTTGTAAACTTTTGTGTAAATTATTACGTTTTAGCCGATTAATACCCATGAGTTGTATACCTAATTGAATTAAAATGATAGTAGTAACAACATCATGATCAAGTAAAAAGTTTAAAAGCTGATAACAGATACTTCTTTCACTCCTGCGTTGTTTTAGGAGATGATAATACTGTTTAAATATGGTTAATGCACCCGGACTAAAAGAAAAATCTATTTTTAACATCATGGAGGTTAAATAGTCTTTTCGGTAATTTATACTACCCTAAAATCTTGGGCAACTAACTTTTAATAACATAAAAGTAAACTTGCTTAATATATTTTTGTTAAGCAAGTAATTTTAATTTCTATAGTTAAATCATAAATACAGATTATTCGACTTCGTTAAATGGCTACTAGCTTAAGACTGTATAAAAAAACTAAAATTCTGTTCTAGCCCTATACCCTCACACCCTTACACCCTCAGACCCCTGGGGGCTTTTACCCCTGCATACTAACAGGAATATGAATTTGTATTTCTGTTCCTTTCATCGGTGATGAAGTACATTGTAAATTACCACCATGTTTATTAATAATTTGATAGCTAACCCACAGCCCTAAACCGATACCACAACCAATAGGTTTAGTAGTAAAAAATGGGTCAAACATTTTTTTTCTCACTTCTTCTATCATGCCGCAACCATCATCAATTATCCGAATTACCACTTGATTTTCATAGATAACTTCAGTGGAAATAATAATTTTACCTGGAGAGTTTTCAGTTGTAGTCAGAGCTATTTTTGTTAATTTCCGTATAGCTTCAATAGAATTGTTAAGAATATTTATGAATACTTGATTAAGCTGTCGGGGATAACATTCTACTAAAGGTAGTTCTCCATATTGTTTAATAATTTCGATCTTGGCATAATCTGTTTCACCGTTGAGACTACTTTGTAAAAGCATCAAGGTGCTATCAATTCCTTCATGAATATCTACTTCTTTGATATCTGATTCATCTAGACGGGAGAAGTTGCGTAGTAATAAAACTATTTCTCTCAGTCGTTCTACTCCCTTTTTGATTGAATTTAAAATGTTGGGTAAATCTATTTGAATAAAATCCAGATCCACATTTTGATGATAAGCTTGGATTTCTTCGACTGGAGGGTAATAGTGTTCTTGGTAAAGTGAGATTAAATCTAATAAATTGCGAGTGTATTCATCAATTACGTCAGTATTGCCATAGATAAAGTTAATAGGATTATTGATTTCATGGGCAATACCAGCTACTAATTGTCCCAAAGAGGACATTTTTTCAGTTTGAATTAGTTGAGATTGTGTATCAGCTAATTTTTGCAGGGCAATTTCTAATTTTTTTGCCTGTTCTTGGGCTAGATTAGCAACTGCGACAGATTCATTCATCGCTTGATTTAATTCTGCTGTGCGTTCTTGGACTCTAATTTCTAGTTCTGATTTTGCAGTTAATAATGCTTGTTCAATTAATTTACGTTCTGTAATTTCTGTTTGTAGTTGTTTGTTAGCCTGTTCTAGTTGGGCTGGACTAGGTAAAGCTAATGCTTGGGGAATTAGAGGAAATAAGATAATTGCTGTGTATACAGAAATAAAACCAGTAAAAGCTTTGACTGCTCCAGATAACCAATAGTCAGGATGCCACAGTGTCCAAATTTCGATTAAATGACCTGTACCGCAGGAAATAATAAACAGCCCGAAGAGAACAAGCAAGCCTTTAAAGGGAAAATCTTCACGCTTACTAACAAAATAAAGCAGTGTTAAAGGGATGGAATAATAAGCTATAGCAATGAGCGCATCTGAGATAATATGCAACCAAAGTAAACCAGGTTTCCAAAGGAAGCAATAGCCATGAGGCATGAATGAGTTATCAGCAAATAATGAGTTTAACAGTTCCGGCATTGAAAACTTTATTATCTATCTTGGTAGAGCATTTTTCACATAATACACACTCTACAAAGAATTGTTTTTAAAGATTAATGCAGTAATTCCTGAACTTGATGTTGACTCCATAAATTTTTGTAGATTCCTGGCTGTTGTACAAGTTCTGTGTGTGTGCCACTTTGTACTATTTGCCCTTGGTCTAAAACTAAGATCCGGTCAGCTGTTGCGGCCGCAGAAAGTTGATGCGTAATGAATATTACTGTTTTTCTTTGAGTACCATTAATGAGATTTTTTAAGATTTGTGTGGCGGTTTGATTATCCACGCTAGAGAGGGCATCATCTAAAATTAACACTGGGGCATCAATTAACATGGCTCTTGCTAGGGCTGTACGTTGTCTTTGTCCACCAGAAAGTGTGATTCCCCGTTCTCCGACGATGGTTTCATATTGTTGAGGGAAGTTGATAATTTCTGTGTGAATTTGTGCGGTTTTGGCTACTGTTTCTACTGGGGAATATTCGCTGAGGGGATCACCATAACGTATGTTATTTTTTACTGTGGTGCTGAATAGGAAACTATCTTGAGGAACATAAGCGATCGCCTCTCGCAAATCTTTTAAAGCTATCTTGGTAATATCTATACCATCTAAAAATAATTGTCCCGGTGCAATATCCAATAATCGGGGTAAGGCATTAGCTAGAGTTGATTTACCCGAACCAATGGGGCCAACTATTGCTACTAATTCCCCTGGTTGAATGGTAAAGTTAATTTTTGTTAAAGCTGGCCGATTAATCCCCGGATAGGTGTAACTCAAATCTTGCGCTGAGATTTCCCCTTTTACTTGCTGCAAGTCTAAATGCACGGCCTGATCTTGGTCTTGAATTTGGGGTTGAACACTGAGAATAGATTCTAACCGATCTAAACTCACTTCTCCCCGTTGATAAGCAGTAATAGTAAATCCTAATAAAGCTGTGGGAAAAACTAATCTTTCTACAAACAGCAGCAGAGCGATAAAATCACCTACGGCCAAAGTACCCGCAGAAATACCGTTAGTCCCCAGCCAGATAATGACTAAAGAGCTAAGATTGGCTAACCCACCGATTAAGGGAAAGAGGATATTCCGACTGCGAGCTAATTTCAAGTTAGCTGTTAATAGTTGTTGATTTTTTTGGCTAAAAGCTTGACGCTCATTTGCTTCCTGAGCATAGATTTTAATTAAAGCAATACCGCTAATATCTTCTTGAATTAGATCACTGATATCCGAGATTTTTTCTTGAACTTTGGCTTGTTCTGTTCGTAGGCGATCGCTAAACAAATGTACCATGAAAAACATCACAGGATAGACAGCTAAGGATGCTAAAGTTAGCTGTACATTTAGCGCCAACATGACAGGTAAAGTCAAAGCATAAGCAAAAATAGTATTCGCCAAACTCAAGACAGCAAAACCTAACAGCCGTCTGACATTATCTACATCACTGGTAGCCCGATTAATTAAATCACCAGGTTTGTTAATAGTAAAATAAGCTGGTTCAAGTTGTAGTAAATGCTCAAAAATCCGTTGTTTGATTTCAAATTCAACTTGCCGACCTACACCGAAAATCCAAATCCGGGAGGCCATTCGCAGTAGCCACATAATGGAACTGAGAATGACAAGCACAACCACATAATTGATAATTTCCTCTATGCTGAACTTACTGGCGAGTCTATCTACACCAGAACGAATCAGCAAAGGAATATAAACCCCCAAGGCATTGACAGAAAATAAAGCCAGAATCCCTAGTGCAGTTTGTCGCCAATGGGGACGTAAATAACTAACCAGTTTAGCAAGTCGTCGAGATTGCGCCATTGTACCAGTTTTGCAACCTTAACATCCTAACCTATTCTGGGAATTGTGAACAAGGCAGAGGGGATGGGGGGCAGAGGGGCAGAGGGGATGGGGGGCAGAGGAGAACAACAGGATTTGATAACTGTTGATAACTTTATTAATTATTTTTCCCCGTTGCTCCCTTGCACCCTTGCCTCTTCTTTCCCCCTTGCTCCCCTGCTCCCCATTAGCTGCGACCACGTAAGAAAACGTAAATTTGGTTGAGATAACTTTCCCAAACCTGGGTTGTTAGTTGTAGTGTTTCTGCATTGGGAACAAAGTCTTCTACCCGCAACCCCCGTGTTCTGATTTCCAATGGTCTTTGGAGGAGATAGGGAGAGATTTTTACATCTGTAGGGTTAAAAGCTATTTGATTACTATCTCCCATCGGTAAAATGTTGGTAGTAGTTGTGGGAACCATTGCTACTAAAGCGGTAGATGGAGAAGATAAAGTATCTATATTGACATTAGCCACAGCAGCGATCGGGGATCTAACCAAAAAATAAGCAATTACTGGTGTGCTAGACAACAATAATACTATCAGTGACCAACCTAAAAGATATCCTCCTGGTTTACTGATTCCGCCATCTTTTTGAATTTTCGTAGCAGCAATAATTAACATCAGTACAGATGCCCCTAGCGGTTTAAGGGGGAAAGACAAAAACCGCCAGAGGGAATTAACAGCCGGTTCAGCTGGGTTGAGAAACGCCAAAATGAGAACAACCGCTAAAAATCCCAAAACTACTTTACTAATGAAACTGCTGGCTGGATAGATGCGTTGAAATAAAGAATAACCAACAACGGCAATGAGTAGCCACAGTAACACTCGGCTTAGAAGTTGAAACATAGATTCACTCTCTAATTTTTTGATCCGACAAGCCTAAAGGACGCGGGGCGTAGACTGATTTTGTCGTCAAACCGTATTGGTACCATGAGCTGACTTAAAAAAGACATCTCAAACCTCACACCTAAAGACTACTCGTAGTGATTTTAGTGCAATTTTTTAACACTGCGTCTATTATTGAGAAATTTCCAGAATCTTTAAGTAGGATTGGTTAATTAACTTAATTTGAGTAATGTTAACTCAGAAGGAAAAACTATGTCGCCGGGAGAGCAGAGAATTTTAGTCACAGGAGGAGCCGGATATATTGGCTCACATACGGTATTGGCGCTCAAACAAGCGGGATATGAGGTGATCATACTTGATAATCTGGTCTATGGGCATCGAGACTTGGTGGAGCAGGTTTTGCAGGTAAAGTTAATTGAAGGGGACATTAGCGATCGCTCTTTGTTAGATGATCTCTTTCATGCCTACAATTTTTCGGCGGTGATGCACTTTTCTGCCTACACCTACGTAGGAGAATCTGTAATAAATCCTATTAAGTATTATCAAAATAACGTTTTAGGCACATTTACACTCTTAGAGGCAATGTTAGCGGCTTCTGTGAAGAAATTTGTATTTTCTTCCACTTGTGCCACCTATGGAGTGCCGCAGTTTTTACCCCTCACAGAAGATCATCCCCAAAATCCCATCAACCCTTATGGGGGTACTAAGTTGATGGTAGAACGGGTTTTAGCTGATTTTGATGTGGCCTATGGTTTAAAGTCCGTGCAATTTCGCTATTTTAACGCTGCTGGGGCTGATCCGGGTGGGTTGTTAGGGGAAGACCATCATCCAGAATCCCATTTAATCCCCTTAGTATTGCTCACGGCATTAGGTAAACGAGAAGTAATATCTATTTTTGGTACAGACTACGATACACCAGATGGGACTTGTATTAGAGATTATATTCATGTGAGTGATTTAGCAGATGCTCACATTTTAGGTTTAGAATATTTGCTTCAAAGTGGAGAGAGTGAAGTATTTAATTTAGGTAATGGGAATGGCTTTTCCGTGCGAGAGGTAATAGAAGCAGCGAAAGAAGTTACAGGTTTAGTGATTCCAGTTAAAGAATGCGATCGCCGTCCTGGTGATTCCCCTATACTCATCGGTAGCAGCGCAAAAGCCCAAAAAATCCTCAACTGGCAACCCCGCTACCCCAGTATTAAAGATATTGTTGCCCATGCCTGGCAATGGCATCAGAAGCGGCATAAATGAGGCAGAAGGGAAGAGGCAGGGGGGCAGGGGGGCAGGGGGGCAGGG
>DATGXB010000044.1:0-3585 GCA_035299225.1 Nostocaceae cyanobacterium
TGTTTGCTGATTATTAGCCTGGGCAATAATTAATGGATCTGGAGGCAGGGGGGCAGGGGGCAGGGAGCAAGGGGGAAAATAAGAATTAATTCTTAATTACCTGTTGCCTGTTGCCTGTTGCCTGTTGCCTGTTGCCTGTTACCTGTTGCCTGTTGCCTATTGCCTGCCTATTGCCTATTGCCTGTTGCCTGTTGCCTATTCCCTGTTGCCTATTGCCTATTGCCTATTGCCCGTTGCCTGTTCCCTGTTCCCTGTTCCCTGTTCCCTGTTCCCTGTTCCCTGTTCCCCAATAACCAATTCCTTCATCTCTGAGTGCATAACAAAGTTAAGATGCAAGTAGGTGTAGATGAAAATTTTTTAAATTATTTTTCAGGCGGCAACGGTAAACACATTATGCATGATGTCCTCGATTCCCACTCAGTCTTAGAAGTGTTGCGACCAGTACAAGATCCAGAACTGCGTAAAAGTCTGGTAGAACTGAACATGATTCGCAACGTAAAAATTGACGGTGGACAGGTGAGCTTTACTTTAGTGTTGACCACTCCTGCCTGTCCTCTACGAGAATTTATTGTTGATGATTGTAAAAGCGCGGTTAAAAAGCTCCCAGGTGTGACAGATGTAAGTGTAGAAGTTACAGCAGAAACACCACAACAAAAGAGTTTACCCGATCGCACTGGTGTACCAGGAATCAAAAATATTATTGCGGTTTCTAGTGGTAAAGGTGGCGTTGGTAAAAGCACTGTAGCTGTAAATGTGGCTGTGGCTTTGGCGCAAACTGGAGCAAAAGTTGGTTTACTGGATGCGGATATTTATGGACCCAATGACCCGACTATGTTGGGGTTGGCTGATGCTCAAATCACTGTGCGCTCTACAGACAAAGGTGAAATTTTAGAACCAGCTTTTAATTATGGTGTGAAGTTGGTTTCTATGGGCTTTTTAATTGATGCAGATCAGCCGGTGATTTGGCGTGGCCCTATGCTCAACGGTATAATTCGCCAGTTTCTCTATCAGGTAGAATGGGGAGAACTGGACTATTTAATTGTGGATATGCCACCAGGAACAGGTGATGCTCAGTTAACTTTAACTCAAGCTGTGCCTATGGCTGGGGCAGTAATTGTCACCACACCACAAACTGTCGCTTTGTTAGACTCTCGCAAAGGTTTGCGGATGTTCCAACAGATGAATGTACCAGTGCTGGGAATTGTGGAAAATATGAGTTATTTTATTCCTCCAGACCAACCAGATAAACAGTACGACATTTTTGGTTCTGGCGGTGGTTCTAAAACTGCGGCAGAATTAGCAATACCGTTATTAGGGTGTATACCATTGGAAATTTCTACCAGAGTTGGTGGTGATAGCGGTGTACCCATAGTGGTGGCTGAACCTGATTCGGCTGCGGCTAAAGCACTAAAAGCGATCGCTCTGACTATTGCTGGTAAAGTGTCTGTGGCTGCCTTAACATAAAACATCTCTCTAATTTTTCTTCCTGGGGTCAAATCTGGGAAGATACACTTTAATGTGTTAATTAACTGCTCTGTTCCAAGCACAAGTTCACCCTTGCACAATGTTATTAAAACGTTCGCTCCCTAAAATTCGCTGGCAATACTGGGTTAGACACTGGCAAAATATAGACTTTTTACTATTTTTCTTGCCTGTGGCCTTGAGTCTTTTCGGCGGGTTAATGATTCTCAGTACAAAAATCAATACCTCTGGAACTGATTGGTGGCAGTATTTATCTACTAATTGGTGGCAACACTTGTTTGCTGATTGGTTAGAACACTCAGCAAGTAACTGGTTTCAGCACTGGGTTTTTACTGTTATAGGTATTGTAATAGCATTAATTATAGCTTGTATTCGTTATGAAAACCTACTGCAATGGCACTGGTTTACTTATGGGTTAATTAATTTCAGCTTGATAGCGGTAATGTTAGCAGGTGAAACGGCTAAAGGTGCTCAACGCTGGATTAATGTCGCCGGTTTTAATGTCCAACCTTCAGAATTTGCCAAAGTGGGCTTAATTATTACCCTAGCGGCTGTATTACACAAGCGCACCGCTTCCACTCTGGAAAATATGTTTCGCGCTTTAGCAATTACGGCTATTCCTTGGGGATTGGTATTTTTACAGCCAGATTTAGCCACATCCTTGGTATTTGGGGCCATAGTTTTAGGAATGCTGTATTGGGCTAATGCTCACCCAGGCTGGATAATTCTGTTCGTTTCCCCTGTGATGGCGGCCATTTGTTTTAGTATAGCTTGGCCATTACCAGAACTACTGATTTTATGGGGGGAAATCTCTATTACTCCTTTGGGCATAGTTTGGTCATTGGCTATGGGGATTTTAGGCTGGCAATGTCTCCCTTGGCGTAGGTTTGGGATGGGGGCGATCGCTTGTTGTGCTATTAATCTCTTAGGGGGAGAATTAGGGGTTTTTGCTTGGAATCACGTTCTCAAGGAGTATCAAAAAGACCGTCTCACCGCATTTATTAACCCAGAAGGTGATCCTTTGGGAACAGGTTATCACCTAATTCAGTCACGTATTGCCATTGGTGCAGGAGAAGTTTGGGGTTGGGGTTTATTTAAAGGTCCCATGACTCAACTTAATTTTGTCCCAGAACAGCATACAGATTTTATCTTTTCGGCAGTAGGCGAAGAATTTGGTTTTGTGGGTTGTTTGATTCTTTTAGGTGTATTTTGCTTAGTTTGTTTGCGTCTATTGCAAGTTGCCCAAACCGCTAAAGATAATTTTGGCTCACTTTTGGCGATCGGGGTTTTATCTATGATTGTGTTTCAATTAGTCGTAAATGTGGGCATGACTGTGGGTTTAGCTCCTGTGGCTGGTATTCCCTTACCTTGGATGAGTTATGGACGTTCTGCCATGCTCACTAATTTTATTGCTCTAGGAATTGTGGAATCTGTAGCCAATTTTCGCCAACGCCAGAAATATTATTAAGGCAGGAGGCAGGGGGGCAGAGGAGCAGAGGGGCAGGGGGGCAGAGGGGCAGGGAGCAAGGGGGAAAATAAGAATTAATTCCTTATTACCTGTTGCCTATTGCCTGCACCGCACTGAGCGCAGTCGAAGTGTTGCCTATCGCCTGTTCCCTACTTCCTAATGACTTCTTCCGCACTCTGCACTCTTTTTCCGATTAAGCTAGATCACAGGAGTTTAACGAGGTTAAATCATGATTCTGCCAGGAGCAACGGTTCGCGTCAAAAATCCCGCAGATACCTATTATCGGTATGAAGGACTTGTACAACGGGTAACTGATGGTAAGGTAGCTGTATTATTTGAGGGTGGTAACTGGGATAAATTAATTACTTTCCGTCTCTCTGAATTAGAACCAGTAGACACCACCGCTAAAAAGAAAGGAAAATAGTACATTTAGTCATTAGTCATTAGTCATTAGGGAACAGGCAATAGGGAACAGGGAACAGGGAACAGGGAACAGGCAACAGGCAACAGGCAACAGGTAATTAGGAATTAATTCTTATTTTCCTCCCTGCCCCCCTGCCCCTCTGCACCCAATTCTTCCTGGCCTCTTGTTTAGCTCCTGTAAAGTGCTACAATAGCAGATTGTGACTTTTTAT
>DATGXB010000045.1:0-21330 GCA_035299225.1 Nostocaceae cyanobacterium
TATTTTCACCCTACGCTATGGATGCCTTTTTTTCTACCCCTTTATTATAAAGTTACATGATACTCCCCCTATATCCTTTTTATATCAAGTTATTTATCTAGTATTCTTCTAGCTGTACCTAAAAACTGTCCGAACTATTGAAAAAATATTCAAGGTTTTGCATAATTCTTCTAGAATAAGGTGTTTATATTACAGAGCCAAAAATCAAAACTATAGCTAGTAAGATATTGAATATCTTGCTGGTACTGCTGTGGTTGAAAAATAAGAAATTTAGGAGATTTTTATGTCTATGCAAATTTCTGATTCTATCTGGAAGCCACAATTATACTACTTAATGATTCAAAGGGAAATCAGCATAATTTGGCAATTGATTAAACGAGATATTTCATCAACGATTATACCAGGAATATTATTTACAATAGCGGCTTGGGCAAATTATTCCAGCTCATGGGTTGAACTAACACTCTGTTTATTACGTGCTGGAATATATTTCTTTCTATACATTCTAACGTTTAATTTATCCAATCAAATAGTAGGAATTGAGGAAGATAAAATCAATAAGCCAGATCGACCGATTGCCAGTGGTTTATTATCATACAAGGGAGCAATAATTCGCTATTTTTCTAGCATGATTTTATTTTCCCTTGTTGGAATGCTATTTGGAGTTGTTGAATGGGCTCTTCTTTGGCAAGTCAGTACATTATTACATAATGAAGGTGGATGGTCTAAGCACTGGCTTGGTAAAAATCTGATTATGGGAGTAGGTATTGTTGCAGAACTAGCAGCTGCTTGGCAATTAGTTATACCAATTACCTCAGATAGCTGGCGTTGGATAATAGTATTAGCTGTTGTAGTTGCTTTAATTGTTCATCTTCAGGATCTTCGAGATGTAGAGGGCGATCGCTTAACTAATCGCCAAACATTTCCCATTGCTTTTGGAGAAAAGACAGCCCGGATTACACTGTTTATAGGCTTTTTACTAGCACCAGTTGCTATTAATTTAGCATTAATCATGCCTACAGAAATGACATGGTATATTCTATTGTGTGATATTGCACTGGTGCTATTTAGTTGGTTGATTGCAACGCGAGTTATTCTTTATCGTTCTCCCCAGGCAGATCATCAGACATATATGCTGCTAACTTACTGGTATTGTCTACTTTGTGCTAGTGCAACCATAATAATTTAAAATACAATCCAAAATCATCTTAATTTAAGCGATCGCGCAATTGGAATGCTACATGAGGAAAGTCACTAAATACACCATCAATACCCAAGTGGAGAAAAATTTGATATTCTGCTTGGGGATTTCCTTTTAAATCTACAGGTAAAAATACATCTTCGTTGCGGAATGTCCAAGCATGAACTAATAAATTTGCTGCGTGAGCATTTTTAATTAAATTAGTAGGTGAGAGTAATTTACCTTCTTCATCTCTGGGAATAATTAAATTTTTATTCACTCCAATAGCTTGAGCATATTTAGCAATTTCCTTTAAAGCATCTACGGTAATTAAGTCTTGATAGGTGCGAAAGTCACTGTTAATTATAAAATCATAAGGTTTACCCACATCATTAATTAATTGTACTAATGGTAAATCTGTCTTTTGAGATAATTCCTGTAAATTGCTAACTTCAAATGATTGAATAAAAACAGGTGCATTTTTCCCGTGATAGCCGTTATTATGTAAAATTTGCAGTAAATTATCTTCTAACGGTAAACCAATTGATTGAAAATAACTTGGGTGTTTGGTTTCTGGATAAATGCCAATTTCTCGACCGAGTTCTTGACTTTTGCTTTGAGCTAAATCTATAATTTCTTGTAGTGTGGGAATTTCTAATTTTCCGTTAAATTCAATATTTTGGGGTCGAATTTGGGGTATTCTTTCTTTGGCGGTTAAAGTTTTAATTTCCGCTAATGTAAAATCTTCGGTAAACCAACCCGTCTTAATTTCTCCATCAATAATTTTAGTAGTTTTTAAATGGCTAAACTCTGGATGCAGTTCTACATCTGTAGTTTCGGATATTTCGTTTTCGTGACGTGCAATTAAAACTCCATCTTTAGTTGAGACTAAATCAGGTTCAATAAAATCTGCATTCAAACTAATGGCTAGTTCGTATCCTGCTAAAGTATGTTCAGGACGGTAGCCACTTGCACCCCGATGAGCGATAATTGTGGCTGGTGTACCTGTGAAAGTTTTAACCATCTGCTTTTAACCCATCTTAATGATGAGGACTAGGGGGACTGAAACGGGTAATCTGAAAATAAGAGTTATTTTTTCTCCTATTGGTGTAATGTTAGAAACTCAGTCTGAAGCCAAGCGTATAGAAGAATTACGGCGGTTGTTACAACAAGCCAGTTATGCTTATTATGTTCTAGATAATCCGATCATGGAAGATTCGGTCTATGATCAGTTGTATCGGGAACTGCAAGATTTAGAAGCAAAGTATCCTAAATTAATTACTCCTGATAGTCCTACTCAACGTATTGGGGAAAGACCAGCAACACATTTTACTTCGGTGCGTCACAATATCCCCTTGTATAGTTTAGAGAATGCCTTTAATTTGGAAGAGTTGCAAGGCTGGGATCAGCGCTGGAGACGACATTTAAACCCGCAGTATTTACCTGGGGAAGCGGAATATGTGGCAGAATTAAAAATTGATGGTGCGGCTTTAGCTCTAACTTATCAAAACGGGGTTTTGGTGCGGGGTGCGACTAGGGGGGATGGGATAACTGGTGAAGATATTACCCAAAATGTGAAAACTATTCGGTCTGTTCCCCTGAGATTGAATTTTGATGGTTTGGAAAATATTGAAAAAATCGAGGTGCGGGGGGAAACTTTTCTCCCAATAGATGTGTTTAAACAAATAAATGAGGAAAGACAGAAAGCTGGTGAACAGGTTTTTGCTAACCCCCGGAATGCGGCTGCTGGTACACTGAGACAGTTAGACCCGCGTATTGTGGCTAAACGTCGGTTAGATTTTTTTGCTTATACTTTGCACATTTCTGGGTTAGATGATGCGAGTATTGCTAATACTCAATGGGAAGCTTTGGAGTTATTGCAAAGATTGGGTTTTCGGGTTAATCTTAATCATAAATTATGTGATTCTTTAAAGGCAGTTGGGGAATATTATCAATATTGGGATACGGAACGGCTGAATTTACCTTATATGACCGATGGGGTGGTAATTAAGTTAAATTCGTTTAAGTTACAAGAACAGTTAGGTTTTACGCAAAAGTTCCCCCGTTGGGCTGTAGCATTAAAGTATCCGGCTGAGGAAGCGCCTACTAGGGTAGAAAATATTGCGGTAAATGTGGGAAGGACTGGTGCGTTAACTCCTTTAGCGGAAATGCGTCCGGTACAGTTAGCGGGGACTACGGTTTCTCGTGCTACTTTACATAATAGCGATCGCATCGCACAATTAGACATCCGCATCGGTGATACTGTCATTGTCCGCAAAGCTGGGGAAATTATTCCTGAAGTTGTCCGCGTAATTAAAGAGTTACGTCCCCCTGATACTCATCCTTTTATTATGCCCTCTGATTGTCCGGTATGTGGTCAGCCGGTGGTGAGAGAGTCGGGAGAAGCGGTAACACGCTGCGTTAATGCTTCCTGTCCAGCTATTTTAAAGGGAGAAATTGAACATTGGGTGAGTCGGGATGCGTTAGATATTAAGGGGATGGGGGAAAAATTAGTTCATCAGTTGGTAGATAAAGAGTTAGTCGGTTCTGTTGCTGATTTATATAACTTGACAAAAGATAAGTTATGTGCATTAGAAAGAATGGGGACAAAATCGGCGGAAAAATTGGTTAAAGCCATTTCTGAATCAAAAAATCAGCCTTGGTCTAGGGTATTATATGGTTTAGGGATTCGTCACGTTGGCAGTGTAAACGCGCAACTTTTAACTGAAAGATTCCCCAGTGTGGAAGATTTAGCCAATGCGCGACAATCAGATATAGAAGGGGTTTATGGTATAGGTGCAGAAATCGCACAATCAGTATATCAATGGTTTCGCATTGATGCTAACAAAACTCTCATTTACCGTTTACAAAGTATTGGTTTACAGTTAGCTAACCAGGAAGAAGCAAAACCCGCAGGTGCAGAAAATCCTCAATTTGTGGGTAAAACTTTTGTCATTACTGGCACTTTACCAACTTTAAAACGGGATGAAGCAAAAGCTTTAATTCAAAAAGCGGGTGGTAAAGTTACTGATTCTGTCAGTAAAAAAACTGACTTTCTAGTAGTAGGTGCTGACGCTGGTTCAAAGTTGGAAAAAGCCCAATCTTTGGAAATAACTCAACTCAGTGAAGCACAATTATTAGAGATGCTTCAAAGTTGAAAAACACTAACAAATAAAACAGGAAAATGGCAATAGCCTAGTTAACTAAAAATAGTTCTTTTTCTAATTACTAATTTTAGTGATTAATTAGGCTATTAATATGCTTGTATTAATTAATAAACTGACAAATTACAGGAATATTGCTATCATTCAAATAGGTATATTGGTATACTCCATTTCTTCTACCGCTTTAGCAGTTACCTTAATAGTAGCATCTGGATTTATTTCGCCGTTTTGATTGATCACTGAATGGATAATTTCAATAAAAGATTCTTTTATCAGAGAATCAGTTATTCTTTTTACCTCTTCAATTTCTTCTATACCTTCTCTTTTTAGAAAATCATAAAATTTTATTTCAGTTGAGATGTTATCATTCACTTCCAGACATAACTTTTTGATAATCATCAGATCAGGTCTAGCATACCAAGCTAAATCAACATTCGTTGTTTTTAGGGATGTTGCCAACCTATTTAACACCCTTATAAAATCCCATAATGCCCAATGCTCAGTACCGTAACCATAAATTTGATCCCCTTGTAGAATCCTGTCATCCCAAACAAATAAACCATTTTCAATAATGAAAATACCATCAACAGTTTCTTTATTTACATACTTTCTTATAGTATTTACATCTTTCCATCCCTCATATCCAACTGCGAAAAGAGGTATTTTATCTGGAGCTATTCCCGTTTTATAACTAAATATTCTCCTCAGTTGCTTAATTTTTTTTGAAGTATCCACGACTTGTCCCCATTGATTACATAAATTTGATTTAACTTCAATAGCTGCGGCTACTCCTTCCGCAAGATATAATCTAGTGTCTGCACTGGATTCAGGAATTGTAATACTTGGTAGATATGGATATTCAATAACAATATCTACTTGTCCGCTAAGATTACTATTCAAATCAGTAATCTCTCCAGAGCCAAATCTAAATTGAGATGGTAAAGTTTTTGAGAGGAATAATTTTACAAAACTTTCTCTTTCTTTACCTTTAGTATCGTTAGCTGCAAGCTTACTGGCTTCATGTGCAGCCATAAGCATTATTTGAATTCCTTTTAGTCTTCCAGCAATGTATTCATTACCTGTGTGATAATCTTTTAATTCATCTAAATTATTAATTGTCATATTCTTAGGATTTATTCATTAAAATTTCACTAAAATTTCACTAACACATTATATCATAGTAGAAATTTTCTTGGTATTTTTTAATATATAAAATTTCTGCTATTAACATAAGGTAAAATTTATATTAATTTTTGAACCTGTATTCCTAGAGATAAAGAACTGTTCTTAGTCCTTCATCTACTTCTTCTTGTAAATAATCTGGTAGCGTTCCAATATGTTCTACTAAAAAACTTTTATCAACAGTTAAAATTTGAGATACATTAGCGACAGAATCTTTAGGTAAACCTGATACTTCGTGAGGTAAGAAAACGTTGCCAGGTGCTTCTGCTAACCGAGTATTTGAGGTAATGATTACGACAATTATTGTATTAATGCGACTTTGAGTAAAAACGTCATTTTGAATAATTAAAACAGGGCGACGAAACCCAGGTTCTGAACCTAATGGGTCGGATAAATTTGCCCACCAAATTTCTCCGCGGTACATTACCAATCCTCACGCGGTATAGACATAAATTGCATTTTTGCCGATACTGAATCTAGCTTAGAAGATTCTTCTGAATAAACTTGATTTAGTTTATTTAAAATCTTAGTCCGGTTACATTTTTGCAAATATTCCTGCAATGCTTTTGTATAGAGTTCATTCCTAGATATTCCTAGCTGTTTAGCTAGTGCTTCTGCTTCTTCAAAAATTGTATCTGGAAGTGAAATAGCAGTCTGCATAATTACCTTTCCAAAAATCGCTATAACCTTAATTATACTATAATTATCAAAACCTACAAATCAAGGTTAAAGTTAAAATTATTATATCATTACATTATGAGTTGGGATGATATTATTTTAGTCTAAATTTGACCAACTAGAGGAATCATATTTGATATTTAAAATATAAGGAGGTGGGCATTTATAAGTATAGTTTGCTATTATCAGGGATTTAAACGAAAATGCCCACCCTACACATACCTAAATCTTACCAACTAAACTCATTAATTGTTTATCTAAATCTATAATAAAATCTCGACCATAAGCGCCATTTTCTAAAGTTAAAATCAGATGTTCGGGAATGTCTTGGACTATTTCTTCACTACAGGAAGCTCCACCAAGAGCGATCGCTCCCACAGTGTCCACATCTCCAGTAAAATTAATACAGTCCTGTAAAATCTCGCTCAAACTATCATTTCTCATAATAGCAGTAACCGCAGCCCGCACACTCATCCACCCCTGCGCTTTTACTTCCCCCCTCCAAGGTTTAGACCATTCACCACTCACGAAACCTTCTAAAAACTGTCCTAATTTGCGCTTTGTTCCGTGCTGATAAATAAAATAATGTGACATCAAAGCCGCAGCAACAGCCGCATTAATCCCATCTGGTGTATTATGAGTGATGGCAGCTTGAACAGTCGCAGCTTCTATCACCTTTTCCGGTGTAGAATATACACCAATGGGTGCTGCTCGCATTGCTGCCCCGCTTTTATCACTATGAGGTTGAATGCGCTCCAAAAATTCTTCACCATTATTAACACTCTGTAAAAATTGGTAAAATTTCTTTGCGTAACCTTCCCTCTGATCACGTTTAAACACTTGTACAAACTTATCTGCTAAAACTTGCGGTGTCCAAGGTGCTCGTGACACTAAAACTTCCGCAATAGCAATACTCATCTGTGTATCATCGGTATAGCTGCCGGGTATGAGCCGATGACGGGGGTGTTGAACGTACCGACTCAAGTCGTTGGCAAGGATATTTTCATCCGCATATTCAAACCCTGCACCGTAAGCGTCACCTATTGCCAACTCTAGCAGCATAATTTTATACCAACTATACTAAAAACTGACGAGCCAAAAAGAAGCTAGAAATAGATTTCGCGTCTACTCTCTCCCCTGCCAGAATAGCTTTTTCTAATTCTTCAGGAGTTAGTAGCACTGTTTCGAGATCCTCATCTGCATCTTTTTGAGGTGGTGTTTCTAATTTTTCCAAATCTTGGGCTAAATAAGCATAGATTATTTCATCGGAATAACCAGGAGCAAGGACAAATTCACCTAAGCTTTGCCACTTGTGGGCACGATAACCGGCTTCTTCTTGAATTTCCCGTTTAATGGTTTCTATGGGATCTTCGTTATGTTCCACAGTACCCGCAGGAAATTCTAACACTCTTCCTTGAACAGCAAAACGATATTGACGCACCATCACCAGCTTACCATCTGGGGTAATAGGTACAGCTAAAGCACCTCCAGGGTGACGGATACATTCCCATTCTCCTTCGGCTTTGTTAGGCAACCGGAGACGGTTCACCTCAAAATCAAATTTATTACCTTTATAGAATAGGCGCTGTCTGAGCAGTTGTGGTAATTCTCTACCTAGTGGCATAGTACGATTTTATTGTCTACCAATACAAAAAATATATACTGCGACCTTTTCTGTCATCAGTGTGCTTCCAGTGAATGCACATCAGAAATATCTACATCTTGTAGCAAGTCTTTAATTAAGCGTTTGGTAATTGGTTCTACCCAATTTGGGGCGATTTCTGCTAGGGGTACTAACACAAATGCCCTTTCTCGCATTCGGGGATGGGGAATTTGCAGGTTTGGACGATTGAGTATTAAGCCATTATACAACAATAAGTCCAGGTCTAAGGTTCTTGCTCCCCAATGTTCTTGACGGATACGGCCAAATTTCTCCTCAATATTTAATAATGTGGTTAGTAAGGCTTGGGGTGAAAGTTCTACTTCTAGTATGGCACAACCGTTTAAGTAATCTGGTTGTGGTGGCCCTACGGCTTTAGTTCTATACCAACTAGATTGTGCTTTAACAATAATTCCTGGTATTTGAGCTAATGCCTGTAAAGCTGCTGCTAATATTGCTGGGCTATCACCGAGATTGCTCCCCAATGCGATCGCCACACTCGCCAAATTGTTCAAGTTTCTACCCAAAAATTTAGAAGGATTCATAGAAATCTTAATTCCTACAAATCCTCTTAAGTTCTAAATTAACGGAGAGGGAGGGATTCGAACCCTCGGTACGGAGTTGCCTGCCGTACAACAGATTAGCAATCTGCCGCTTTCGACCACTCAGCCACCTCTCCAATTTATTCCTTCTCAGGATAGCAAATAGTTTTTGATTAGTCAATAGTTATTTTTTCAATTTTTTCAGGGGGGCTGAGGGGTGCGGAGTGCGGGGAAGAGGAGAGATGAGGGGGATGGGGAAGATGGGGGAGTAATTATTTATTCCTCCTGCCTTCTGCCTCCTGCCTTCTGCCTTCTGCCTCCTGCCCCCTGCCTCCTGCCCTCTGCCTCCTGCCTCCTGCCCCCTGCCTCCTGCCCCCTGCCTCCTTAAAGCACTTGCGATCGCATCCAGGCGGCTGGGAGGGTGCATAATTTTTGCCACTGGGGGACATAAGCACGTTGACTGAACACATCATAATCATTGCGCTCAATCACATTCAGAATTTGTCCATACAGCATGGAGGCAGACCACACCGGCCACCGGGCATCACGTTCTAGGTAAGTAATACCCTTATCTGCTTGACTGTAGAATTGACGGGCTCGATCAATTTGAAATCGCATTAAGTCGCGCCAACGGTCATCTACTATACCCTGAAAGAAATCTTTTTCTGTATAGTTAAATCTAGCCAAGTCTTCTAAGGGTAGGTAAATTCGTCCGCGACGTGCATCTTCTCCTACATCCCGCAGAATGTTTGTTAGTTGGTTAGCGATACCCAAGGCGATCGCTTCTTGAGTGGGAATGTATGGCTGTTTATTCTTATACCAAGGTGATGTATAGATACTGTTATCTATACCCATGATTGTGGTTGACATTAAGCCTACAGTTCCCGCTACACGGTAGCAGTAGAGGTATAATTCCTCAAAGGTCTGATAACGGCTTCTGTATAAATCCATACGCTGTCCGGCGATCATATCCCGAAAAGGTTGGATATCTAGCGGAAAGTTTTGGAGTGTGTCAACTAATGCCACATCGTAATTATCTCTAGGGTGTCCCGCAAAGATTAATTCTAGCTGCTTTTCCCATTCATCTAAAGTTTCCGGGGTAGTTCTAGCAGCTGCGGGTCCATCCACTAATTCATCTGTACGGCGACACCAAGCGTAAATTGCCCAAATAGATTGACGCTTTGCCGGACTCATCAGCAAAGTACCCAGGTAAAAGGTTTTGGCATACTTGGCTGTGAGATGCTGACAAAGTTGGTAGGACTCGTCTACAGAGACCAGCGTTTTCATGCGCGGGGGGGAATCAGGCAGTTGCAGCATTCGTTGCGGGCTGTCGGGTTAGCGTTTGTAAGTTAGCGGAATTTTCTGTTGGCAGTGCTTTGGAGATGGCCTGTGCTGTTAGCTTACCAGAAAGTACAGCTCCTTCCATACTGGCTAGGTAACGTTGCATGGTGTAATCCCCAGTTAAATAGAAATTAGAAATCGGGGTTTGTTGTGAAGGTCGGTGTTGTTGACGACCTGGGGTAGCTTTGTAAACTGAACGTGGTGTTTTAACAACGTGGTATTTCAAGAGTTTAGTGGGATTGTCTCCTGTAAAGTGTTGAGGAAAGAGCTGTTCTAGTTCGGAAATTGTAGCGTTGACAATTTCTTGATCAGATTTAGAAATCCAGTCTTTTGCTGGTGCTAAAACTAATTCCAACATGGAACGGTCAGGATCTGCGTAACCTTTACAGGTGTTACTCATATCAGCATAAACGCTGAGGAGTGGCGATCGCGAAAATAATAGATGATCAATATCTGTCAATTTCCGATCAAACCATAAATGCAGGTTAATTACTGGCACACCTTCCAAACCTTCTAATTTTTGGAAAAATGCCATTTCTTGCCAAGATTTAGGCAATATGGTTTTTAATGGGTCAACTGGCATGGCAGATACATAGATATCTGCTGTAAATATTTCATCCTCAGCGCCATCTAAACCCCTTAAGACAAAACCTTTAACTGTGCCATCATCATTGAGCAAAATCTCTTTCAATGGTGCATTTAATCGCACTTGTCCACCACGTTCGGTAATGTAGTCAATCAAAGGTTGACATAATCTTTCTGTAGGTGAACCATCCAAGAAAGCCATTTTTGAACCGTTTTTTTCTTGGAGGAAGCGGTTCAGGGCTGTTAGTAGCACTGTAGCGGAAATTTCGTCAGGATTAATGAAGTTTAACGCTTTAGACATAGCGATAAAAACTTCTTTTTCTACTCTTGGGGGGATGTTGTGCAGCTTTAACCACTCACTCCAAGAATATTGATCCATTTCTTCCACATACTTTTGCCCTTTGAGCATAGCCGGAACTAAGCCCAGACCAAAGCTGATTTTTTCGCCCCAGGTCAGCATATCGTTATTTCTCAGAATCGCCATAACTCCATTGATAGGGGCTGGCAAATCTGGGAAATCAAAGCGGCTGTAAGTTCCTGGTACTTCCGGCTGGTTGAATATCATCGTGTGTTCTTTCCACTGAAGACGATCTTCGATATCCAGTTCTTTAAATAACTGCAACATATTGGGATAGGCCCCAAAAAAGATGTGCAGTCCTGTTTCGTACCAGTCTCCGTCGGAGTCTTTCCATGCTGCCACCTTGCCCCCTACTACGTCTCGACGTTCCAAGACAATGGGAGTGTGACCAGCATCCGTTAGATATTTAGCGCAGGAAAGACCTGCTAGACCAGCGCCCGCGATCGCAACTCGCATTTAAACCTACTGTTCTTCAATATTTCTTAATTTTGTCGTTTTCATTATACTTTGCATTCTGTTACATTTGGTGTCTGATGAGCGATCGCTTCTGTGAAAAACTCGGCAGGAGGCAGGAGGCAGGGGGCAGGGGGCAGGAGGCAGGGGGCAGGAGGGAATAAATAATTACTTCCTCATCTGCCCGCTTACATCAGCTGACCCAGATTTTACGGAAATGATAAAAAATTCAAATTGAAAATTAGATAATTATCAGAATATAGATTTAAAAGTTTTATTTATTCTTGCCTGGTTCACAAAACAAGATATGATGATCCCAGCTGATTTATCAGCACTTTTCTCTCAAATATCCTAGAGAATTTCTGATTACCATGTAAAACATTGGGTTGCTTTAAGCAATACAGCGTGTTTAGCACAACAGGGGAAACATCTTCTGATTAATAACTGTGCTTCTACCCAAAAAATAAACTGACCATGATATTAATTGGACTTCTGTGGATGACATCCTGGTTTGGTGGTGTTTTCGCATTGTATGAAAGCCTCTCACCAACTTGGATGGTAAAAGTAGATCCGACAAAAGCTACAACCAGTTTTAGTGAGTTGATCAGCCAAAAACGTAAATTTCGTAGTTCGTCTTATCAGCGAGCAAATGTTTGGCAACTCAGCTTAATTCCAGTGATACAGTGGCAACTAAATTGGTCAAATAAGGTAATTAAATCAAATGCTTATCAGACGCTAAACCTAACCATAGCCAGCTTTGGGGAAACCAAAACCAAATTTTGTACCACTGTGCCAGAAAACAAAGTTGCACAAAGTACGCCCAAAAATTCAACTTATTTCCTACCGATTAGCTTTAATCAGTCAAGTTTAACAAAAGTAGATTTTTCGCCGCATAGATTCTGGCGATCGCTCAAAGGCTTCTTGCACACCATCAATACTCAAGGAGGACAAAGCAGCAATAATTTGACTGCAAATGTTTCTGTGATTAAACGTCATACCTATCAATATGAAGTTTGGGTAAATCAGCGTTTGATTGCCAGCTTACCTGACCAAATTACAGCCAATTTACTCCAGCAACGTCTCAGCCAATTGATTGATTCACCAAATCTAGATCCCACAAAACTAAGACCTGCTATGGTTGACCATACTCCTTCTTTAATGGTGGGAAATCGCTTTTTATTTGGTGTAGATGAACAAATCGCTAATCAGCTAGAACGTAGTAGCGATGTTTTAGCGATTGAATGGGCGAATAATTTACGTTTAGCTTTACAAACTCGACCGCTAACATTATTAGAAGCGCAAATGGAAATGTATGGTTTACAACATTCAGAAACCACATTATCCGGTGTAGCTTCCTGGTACGGTGACTACTTTCATGGTCGTTTGACTGCCAACGGTGAGATATATAATCAGAATGAGTTGACAGTAGCCCATCGT
Source organism: Nostocaceae cyanobacterium (assembly GCA_035299225.1). Classification (GTDB taxonomy): domain Bacteria; phylum Cyanobacteriota; class Cyanobacteriia; order Cyanobacteriales; family Nostocaceae; genus DATGXB01. Next base: position 12,581 of record DATGXB010000045.1, read on the forward strand.
TCCTTACCTTTTAACACCTATCTCCAAGTTACAAATTTACAAAATGGTAAATCTGTAATCGTCCGTGTAAATGATCGCGGGCCTTACATTTCCCCCAGAACCCTAGATTTATCCAGGGAAGCAGCCAGATGTCTGGGTGGTGAAATTACAGGAGTCATTCCTTACGAAGCTGTGATTTTAAGACCGACAGCCCCAACTAAGACCTTAAACCCAGAAACTCTAGTTAAAGAACCAACTGATAGAGGCGTGGTTTTAGTTTCTAATTTCAAATAGTTATTAGTCATTAGTCATTAGGGGAAAGGAAATGAAGAATGGGGAATAGGGAATAATTTTTCTTTCTACTGTGGACTTTGCACTCCTCACTCTGCACCTTACGTTTAAGAACAGGTTTTCAGCATCTACTACCCCAAACCTGTGATTGCATTAAACAGCAATAGCCATTACCATTCGTTAGGTAAAGGCTAAAAGTGAAAAAATCATGCCAGGACAACAGCAACTACACAGCTTAGGAAATCATCTCATTGTGGGTATTTCTGGTACAAGCTTAAGCGATGATGATAAAAAAGTCTTAAATGAGTTAAAACCCATTGGGGTGATTTTCTTTGCAAAAAACTTTTTAGATGGTGTACCCTACGAAACTTGGTTAGAAGCTTTTAAAAATTTAACCGCTCAAATTCGGGAATATACTGAACGTGAGAGAATTTTTACCACATTAGATCATGAAGGGGGACGGGTGGTGCGTACACCTCTACCTATTACCCGATTTCCCCATGCTTATTTATTGCGATCGCACAGTTACGAAGTAGGCCAAGCCACAGGTTTAGAATTAAAATCATTAGGGATAAATCTTTCTTGGTCGCCAGTTGCAGATATTTTCTCCTATCCCCAAAATCCCATTATTGGGGCTCGCGCTTTTGGTAACACCCCAGAAACCGCTAGTGAAAATGCAGCAGCATATTATCACGGACTGCGAGAAGCAGGAATTTTAGGATGTGCAAAACACTTTCCTGGACATGGAGACACTAGCACAGATTCTCATTTAGAATTACCAATCCTCAATCTGCAACTTGATCAACTACGCAAGCGGGAATTAATTCCTTTTCAGAAATTAATTCAGGAAAATATCCCCTTAATTATGACTGCTCATATTCTGTTTCCGCAAATTGACCCCAATGTACCAGCAACTTTATCTAAAACTATTTTAAATACCATTTTACGCCAAGAATTAGGCTTTACAGGTGTGATAGTTTCCGACGACTTAGATATGAAAGCCATTTCCGAAAAATTTATGCAGCCGGGAACAGTCGCCCAAGCATTTAACGCAGGTTGTGATTTATTTATTGTTTCGCGGAATATCAACTCCACAGAAATTACTAGAACCTATAAAATAGCTGAAGATTTCCGCACTTGTTTAAATAATGGTAGTTTAGATGAATCCGTAGTCATAGCAGCCCAAGAAAGAATAGAAAAATTATTAGCTATCACCCCCCAATATCCAGTTTATCCCTTAGATTTGGAGATTTTAGCCACTCATGCCAAATTAGCCATTACCAGTTCATTACAAAACTAACAAATTGATTTTTTTAATGCCAATTTTTGTGGAGACGTTCCCAGGGGAACGTCTCTGATTAGAGTTGTAAAAAGCTGTAAATGTGCGTTGGTTTAAAAGCCTGAGTCAATATTTAGTTGTTTATTCATCCTGATAGAAAAGCCTCAAAACCTGTTAGTCTCCCCACGCTATTTTTTGGGCGAGTAAAGCTTCATCGTCGGTTATTTCTTGATTACCAGGAGGTAAAAGATACGCAGCACCTAAAGCTTGGAGATATCTCTTACCAGACTGTTTTTTCTCTCCCTGGTCATCGCCGTTATCACCCATTTTAGCTTGACCGCCATTAATATTAGCAGCACTTTCTGCACTAAGTTCAGTCAACAATTCTTCATGAGCCAATTTTTCAAGATTTAGCATCTGATTTCTCCTAAATACGTCCGAATCAAGCTACTAATTGAGGACAGATTCACTGTGTCTCAACTCATCACCTATTTGCATATTAATGTCATTATTTTTTAATTTCCTCCGAGTTGTAAAAACTTTATTAAGTATTCATTGTTGTCTCATCGAGTTATTGACATTAAAATCATAATTCCCTGACATATCCCACGAAAATATTGAGGCTACACTAATTTAGTAGTATGACTATTCTCAATAAGCGAGACAATCAAAGATTAACTACAAAATTAATCACTACAAAATCTAAAAACTTTGTATGGTAAGAGTTTGCAGCTTTTTAACTTATTAAATTAATTTGAGGAAACTACGTAATATTCATCTTGTTAAAGTTTTTTAGCTTACAAAAGTCTAGTCTCTCTTAATATTTCGTAACATAAGCAGATTTTTAGGTGGAAAACACAGATGAGGAAGATAAGGAAGTAATTATTTATTCCCCCTGCCTCCTGCCTCCTTTGACTTGACAAAATTCTCAAAATATGTTCATAATGGTTTTTTGTGGAAACTTTACCCTGTATATAAACGCTTGGCTAACGTCATTGTTATAGGCGCCCAGTGGGGCGACGAAGGAAAAGGTAAAATAACGGATTTACTCAGCCGCTCCGCAGATGTGGTGGTACGTTACCAAGGGGGGGTCAATGCTGGACACACAATTGTAGTTCAGGATCAGACCTTTAAATTGCACTTAATCCCCTCTGGTATTTTGTACTCAAAGACAGAGTGTATTATCGGCTGTGGGACAGTGATTGATCCACAGGTGTTGATCAAGGAGCTAGATCAACTAGAAGCCTTAAATATTTCCACTGCTAATCTGCTGATATCTGAGACTGCCCACGTCACTATGCCTTATCATCGGTTAATTGACAAGGCGGCAGAAGAGAGACGGGGTAATCATAAGATCGGTACAACTGGCCGGGGTATTGGCCCAACCTATGCTGATAAATCAGAACGCACAGGCATTAGGATGTTAGACTTAATGGACTCTAATGGCTTACGTGAGCAGTTAGAATGGACCATTAACTATAAAAACGTCATTTTAGAAAAACTGTATAACTTACCACCCCTTGATCCGCAAGTAGTGATTGAGGAATATTTAGGGTATGCAGAACGCCTGCGGCCTTATGTGGTTGATACTTCAATCAAAATTTATGATGCTGTGCAGCACCGACGGAATATATTATTTGAAGGCGCACAGGGTACACTGCTAGATTTAGATCATGGTACTTATCCCTATGTTACCTCTTCTAATCCGGTAGCGGGAGGGGCTTGTGTTGGGACTGGGCTAGGGCCAACCATGATCGATCGCGTGATTGGGGTATCAAAAGCTTATACAACACGAGTGGGAGAAGGGCCATTCCCCACAGAATTAGATGGGGAAATCGGTGATTTATTATGCCATCGCGGTGCAGAATTTGGTACAACTACAGGTAGAAAAAGGCGCTGTGGTTGGTTTGATGCGGTAATCGGTCGTTATGCTGTCCGGATCAATGGCATGGATTGTATGGCTATTACCAAACTAGATGTACTAGATGAGTTAGAGGAAATCAAAGTTTGTATAGCTTATGAAATTGATGGTGTGCAGTGTGAGCACTTCCCAACCAATGCTCGTCAATTTGCCCGTTGTCGCCCCATTTATAAAACTTTACCCGGCTGGGGAGTACCAACAACCCATTGTCGGCGCTTAGAAGACTTGCCAAAGCAAGCACTAGACTACCTGAAGTTCTTAGCTGAATTGATGGAAGTCCCGATCGCGATCGTCTCCTTGGGAGCAAGTCGTGATCAAACTATCATTGTGGAAGATCCCATCCACGGGCCAAAACGCGCTCTATTGCATTCGGATGGGACTCCTGTATCTGTTTAGTCATTGGTCATTAGTCATTAGTCATTAGTTAAAGACATAAGACAACCAACAACTAACAACTGCAAACTAACAAGTAACAACTGACAAGTAAAACTATTATGGCGATCGCAATTGAATCTAAAAAACGTCCAGAAGGTAGCAAACCAAACGCTTTGCGTCGTTCTGGCTTAATCCCTGCGAATTTATACGGACACAGTGGATCTGAATCAATTTCTCTAGTAGTTGATGCTAAAGCTGTTGAACGTTTACTTAAACAAGCTGCTGTCAACAAAACTACAGTTGAACTCAGCGTTCCTGAACTTAATTGGACTGGTAAAACTGTCATCCGTGAAGTACAAACTCACCCAGCAAAGGGTACAGTTTACCACTTGAGTTTCTTTGCTAATCCTCAAGGTTAATTTAGGTATTTCTTTTGACTTACCCATATTTAATTTTGGTGATGTTTACTGATGAAGCCAGGGATTTAAGCCCTGGTTTTTTTGTTAAACCCAAACCTCTGGCTGTGTAGATTCCAGGAATTTAATTTTGCACAACTACTTACAATATTTACATACAGCAGGGAACAGGGAACTGTTAACGGGAAGGTTGAAAGTCTCTTGGTATAAGGGTTTGTTCCAAAAATTTGTACCTCCTTTACCTGAAATATGCTGTAAGTTGTATTATTTATATTTAGATGATTAGATGAAACTATTTCTTTTGGTAAACTCAAGATGACACAAGCAAATCTCCCTGCCTTTATTCAACAAATGTTACAACCAGGGTTTTATCCCCATCCGGTGACAGAACCAATTGAATTAATCCAAACTCATTGTTCTTATGTACTATTAACTGGGGATTATGTCTACAAGCTCAAAAAATCCGTGAATTTTGGTTTTTTAGATTATTCTACTTTAGAAAAACGCCAGCATTTTTGTCAGGAAGAATTGCGATTAAATCAACGCAGTGCGGGTGAATTATATTTAGAAGTTTTGCCTATTACCTTAGTAGATGAAAAATATCAATTAGGTGGTAGTGGTGAACCGGTAGAATATGCTTTAAAAATGCGCCAATTTCCCCAAGAGACGTTACTTACTAATTTGTTTGAGCAAGGTAAATTAAATGAAAATCTCTTGGAAGATTTGGGACGGGTTGTAGCTGAATATCATGCTAAAGCGGCTATTAATGATTATATTCGTAGTTTTGGGGAAGTTTCGCAAATCAGAATAGCGTTTGATGAAAATTACCAACAAACGGAAAACTATATCGGTAAAGTTCAAACACAAACCCAATTTACAGAAACCAAAGCCTATACAGATCGGTTTTTTGCGGAACGAGCAGAATTATTTAAAACCCGCTTAACTAATAATTTTGTGCGGGAATGTCATGGAGATTTACATTTAAGAAATATCTGTTTATGGCAGGACAAAATTTTACTGTTTGATTGCATTGAATTTAACGAGCCGTTCCGCTTTGTAGATGTGATGTATGATGTGGCATTTACCTTAATGGATTTACAAGCAAAAGGGCTAAATGAATTAGGAAATGTATTTTTAAATTCCTATTTAGAGCAAACTGGTGATTGGCAAGGTTTACAAGTTTTACCTTTATATTTAAGTCGTCAAGCTTATGTGAGAGCAAAGGTAACTTCATTTTTATTAGATGATCCAGGTGTACCGGAAAATGTGAAAGAGGAAGCTAGTAAAACTGCGGCTGCATACTATACCCAAGCTTGGGAATATACAAAACCGCAACAGGGAAAATTAATTTTAATGTCTGGGTTGTCTGGTTCTGGGAAAAGTACCACAGCCCGATATTTAGCAAGAAAATTAGGTGCGATTCATGTTCGTTCTGATGCAGTCAGAAAACATCTTGCGGGTATTCCTTTGTTAGCACGCGGAGGGGCGGAAGTCTATACGCCAGAAATGACACAAAAGACTTATCAGCGATTGTTAACACTAGGAATTACACTAGCTCATGAAGGATGGACGGTAATTTTAGATGCTAAATATGATCGGCAAAATTTACGCCAAGAGGCGATCGCACAAGCTACTCAAAATCAATTACCTTTAGAAATCATCCACTGCACCGCACCTTTAGAAGTTTTAAAACAACGCTTGCTTAACCGTACAGGTGATATTGCTGATGCTACGGCTGATTTGTTAATATCACAGTCTGACCAAGCTGAACCATTTACTGACGCAGAGCAATCTTATATTAAGATTTTGGATACAACCCAAACTGATGAGGCACAATTAAAACATCTAATTTGCCAATAGTCGGTCTACATGATATCACAGTTGCAGATGTTGTATTGCTGAAATCATAGCTAACAACATCTTAATAACTAAATCTTAAACCTCAAATATTGAATTATGGCACAAAAAAATAATATCTTTAGTATCTTGTTCTCCTCTACCCCGAATTTTTTCTCTCAAGTGATTTTTGGGGTAATGATCATGATTATTGCCAGTATGCTGAAAGCATCCCTAATTCTCAGCCTGTTTTTAGGGATTGTGGGCGGCTTTAGCTTGGGATTTTGGTTTACAAATACCGACGAAAACACCCCTCCAGCAGTAGTGGCTTCTAATGATGGTATTGATGCTGGATTGAAATACTGGTTATTTTTTATCCTGGGTTTTACATTTTTGGGTTATTCAGCACCTACCAGCATTCTTTTAGGAGCAGTAGGGGCTATTGGCGGTGGTTGGGTAATTGCTTGGTGGCGGAGTAAGGAAGAAACCAAAACTCAGTTATCTATAGAAGATTTTAAGATAGAAGAAAGCGAGGAAGAGGAAAGCACTACTAGAAAATCAAAAAGAAAGCCTACCCGTCGTTTTCGTCGTGCTTCTGGTTCTTTCAATTGGAAGATTTGGTAAAAATAGGAAAAAGACGGAGGAGCAGAGGGGAAAATAAATTACTTCTTCACTTCTAAACTCAATCCAAAATCTAAAATCCAAAGAATCTAGAAAAATTTACAATGTAAAATGACAGCAAGTTTCAGGTAACTGAAGTATAAACGTTAATAATAAACTCTGATGCCAAAGGAGTTTTAACTTTTTTTCCCTGCTGTATTGAGTTAATCTGGAGTTTTGCATTAGAAAAAAGCGCTCCTTATGTTTTTATATCTTTCCAAATTAGTGCCACTATTTTTTTATCCTTTGGGATTAATTGGTATTAGTTTAATTGTGGCTTTAATTACTTTATGGAAACGTCCTAGAATTGCAGCGATCGCTATTTCTTTCTCTTTAGTGTTATTACTGGTATCTAGTAATGCTTGGGTAGCTAAAAATTTGGTGCGATCGCTAGAATGGCAAAATATCCCGATGGCGGAAATCCCTACAGCGCAGGCCATTGTTGTGTTAGGAGGTGCAACCAGAACCGCAGCTTGGCCACGTCCGGGAGTAGATTTGAGTGAACAAGGCGATCGCGTCATTTATGCAGCCCAACTCTATCGCCAACAAAAAGCACCATTAATTATCTTAAGCGGTGGGCGGATTGATTGGCGGGGTAGTGGAGAACCAGAATCAACCGACATGGCTCAAATTCTCACCTCTCTGGGTATTCCCAAAGACGCTATCATTGAAGAACCCGATTCTCTCAATACTTATCAAAATGCCGTCAATGTGAAAAAAATTCTCGATGCTCAGGGAATTAAGCAGGTATTATTAGTTACTTCAGCCATGCACACGCCGCGATCGCTCAAAATTTTTCAGCGTCAAGGAATTAATGTAATCGCTGCACCTACTGACTTTTTAGTTAGTGAAAATGAACTTCAAGAAATTGTTAGCTCTCCCAAAGCCGCTATTTTAAATCTCTTACCCGATACCGATAATTTAGATAAATTCACCAGAGCGTTAAAAGAATATTTAGGAACTTTTATTTATTTTCTCAGAGGTTGGCTGTAAACAAGTCCAAGCTGTTTTTATTTCCATCGCTATAATCAAACTAGTGCAGCATGGCGGAAATAATCATCCAGTTGAAAAACCTGGAAATTACTACTTAATCAACCTTCTTCCCTCCTGCCTCCTGCCTCCTGCCTTCTTGCACTAGCCGCTTTTTTAATTTCAATTCCTCATTCCTCATGTCCCGACATCTACCCCATATTTTACCAACCCTACCACCGCAAGTTGAAGCAGAATTTGCCACTCATCAAACAACTTACGAATTTTATCATGAAGTCCAAATTCGTGCCGAGCATCAACGTTATTGCCAATGGTATCAGACAAACGCCTCTCAAAACCGCAGAGATTTAGAAAAAATGCGCGGCGAATTGAATATATTTCAGTGGTTTCGCCGTCGCTAATTAAGTTTTAGATGTCTTCTAATTCATTCTCACGTAAATGGGCTTTAAATTTTTTACTAAACTTGACTAATACAGGTAGATTCGCACTAACTGGTCTACCTTGCCATTGAGTAGCTATAGAATCAACCTCTCCTTCTAAACCTTTGAGGTCAAAAGCCTGACCCCGATGCTCAGGATGATGATAAACTATCACTGACTCTTTCACCCGGACGCGATCGCCTACGGTGGGCGTTTCGCCATCGCCTACGGCGGGCGTTCCGCTATTTGATTGATTTTCTTCCACAACCATCTCCAAACTAAATTCTCAAATTAACAGGCTAACAGGCTAAGAAAACCCGCTTAACTCTTGCTATGTCTCGTAATGCCAAGATTTATTCTACATCAAATTAGATTCTTGATTTTTGAGTAGTTTTCAATGCTAAAACTTAAGTAAGCTTACATAGTCATTAGTCATTAGTCATTAGGAAGTAGGGAACAGGGAACAGGGAACAGGGAACAGGGAACAGGGAATAGTTATTAGTTATTAGTCATTAGGGAATTTATTGTTATTTCTCCCCTGCCCCTCTGCCCCTCTGCCCCCCATCCCCTCTGCCCCCCATCCC
>DATGXB010000046.1:0-8490 GCA_035299225.1 Nostocaceae cyanobacterium
ATCCTCCTGCCTCCTGCCTCCTGCCTCCTGCCTCCTGCCTCCTGCCTCCTGCCTCCTGCCTCCTGCCTCCTGCCTCCTATTGTCCAAATAAATCCACATCATCACGTAATTGATTTGGAATAATGGGACGATTTAACCAATGTCCATCTGATTGTTGAATCGTGGTTAAAAAGCTAGAACGTACATATTTAAAACGGGAAACTACTGTATTTTCAGTTTCCAATTTGATGTATAAACCTTCCATTAAACCACTTTGATCAGTTTGTTTTAAACAACGTTCTACATCTAACTCTTGTTCTTGACAAAGTTGCTGCAATTTATCTAAATATGCAGGTGTTTGATAATAGGACTCACCTAAAAAAGCCATTATTTGTTTGTAAGTTTGTAGTTCTCCCGCAAATAAAATAGGAACAGAAACTAAAGGCAAATTAGCTAATAACTTTTTACGGCTATTGGTACTCAAAAATTCTTGTTTTTCTAAGTCCAAAACATCGTATTCTAAAAAGTAATGGGGCAAAGCATCATAAAAAACTGTATGCTTGGCATATAACCATTCACCAAATAGAATAAAGCGACTACCTAACACCTGCCAAAATACAGATGCGTGTGTATTTGCCCATTGTTTAAACAAATTAAAGTGTCTTTCTCTCGTACCACCTGTTAAGTAATGTCCGCGACTTTGTAATCTGAGTTGTCCATTAATATCAAAACTAATAGCAGCATTAGCACCATCAACTTTTTCTTCAACTACTACAAATTGATTTTTGATGGCTGTAAAGGGAACACTATTTAAGTCTTCGTCCCCAGGTTGCAACCGCGAACCCTCAATATGATGAGTACGCGGATATTTATAGATTTGTGACATTATTTTGACCCTTACTAACTACAATCAAACCATTTCACAGCGAACTATCACGAACTAGCAATTGACCAATTGCCAAAACTCGCTCAGGAAGGAAATTTGATTGACAGTTAGGGACTACATAAGCCGTTACCGTAAGTATTCAAAGGGCTTGCTTCTATATTACTTCTGCTTCACAAGTTTGGGTAGTATTTTCTGAAAATGAGCCAATTTTTTTCACCTACAGACCACATCCTCAGTTTTTAATTAGTTTTACTTGACATTTGAATATAAATTTACTTGCTATATTGTTTGAGGTGAGCATCTTGCTCACCTGACATCAGATTTTAGATTGTTAAACCCATCACTTGACGATAATGTGATTCAAATAGCTCTACAGTGGGAGATTTTCGCTTTGATTCCCATTGACTACGGTTAAATAATTCTTGTTTGAATTCTGCCAAATTAATTGTAGTAAATTGACCATTGGCAATAATTTGTTTACCGTTTACCCAAGCATTATTAACAACATTACTGGGACGACCTAAAACTAATAAACCAATGGGGTCAGTTGGTGGAAGTAATGATAAATGGGTTAAATCATACAGGACTAAATCAGCTTGTTTACCTACCTCTAAAGAACCCAGTTGATCATCAACATTTAATCCTTTTGCACCTCCTAAAGATGCCATTTTTATAGATTTTTGGGGTGTAATCCAATTTTGATAATCAAAATCTGTAGGATTATGTAAAATTGAACCGATTTTGATGGCTTCTAATAAATCTTGGGAATCATTACTAGATGCTCCATCACAACCAAAAGTAATATTTACCCCGGCTTGGAGATATTTTAAAATCGGAGCAATACCGCTACCTAAACGTAAATTACTTAAAGGATTATGAACAACTGTAGATTGAGTTGTGGCTAAAATATTAATATCATCATCAGTTAACCAAACACAATGAGCCAGGCTAGTTTTATTGTCTAAATAACCAATTCTCTGTAAATGTTCTACCGCCGAACAGCCGTATTTTTCTTGAGCCAGGAGTTTTTGGGCTTTGGTTTCCAATAGATGAGAGTGACGACATAAATTATAGCGATCGCTCAATTCAATGCAACCTGTAAATAAAGCATCAGTACACAACTGAATCCCCGTCGGTGCAACTAAAATATTTATCCCCTCTTCTGGCTGATGAAATTGTTTTACTGCTGCTTCAATAATTGCCAAGGTGTCAGCCGTAGACCGGAAATAAGGCTGATGAAGTTGTTTAATTTCTCCCGATGGCATCCCCGCAGTAATTGACTCATCTTGAATCAACGGAGCAATAAAAGCCCTAATTCCTACTTCTCGATAAGCTCGAACAGCTATAGCAATTGTTTCTAACTCTTGACCAGGAATTAAAACTAAATGGTCAACTACACTTGTTCCCCCTGACATCAAAGTTTCTACGGCTGTTCCCAAAGCACTCAAATAAACCTGTTCTGGATCTAGAGGTGCAAAATCATACAACTCCGCCAACCATAATTCTAACGGTAGCATAGACATAATCCCCCGTTGCCACATTTCCGAGGAATGGGTATGAGCATTAAAGAAACCGGGGAGAAGTAACTGATGTTTTCCGTCTATAGCTGTACCAATCACCTCCAAATTAGGAGCAATGGCAGCAATTTTCCCATTTACCACTTGTAAATCTGTAGTTGTGTAACCTTCTGTAACGGAAATTAAAGCTTCTTTGATAGTAAAGTTCATGATTTTAACCTTAATTAAGTAATTGAACTCTAGAGAGAATTTCAAGCTACAAAGTAAACAATGATTTTAAATTTTGCCAGTTATGAATCAACCTTTAACAAGATTAGGAATCGAACCCAATGCTTGGCTAGTAAATGAGACGGTTGCGGATTTGACTCGTCCGCCGAAAATTCCCCAAATAGTGACATTAGCGACGGAAACCAAAACCCTACGCTTAGATTTGGCGAAAACTGCCATTTTGGTAGTAGATATGCAAAATGACTTCTGTCACCCTGACGGATGGTTAGCCCATATTGGTGTAGATGTCACCCCAGCCCGTCAACCCATTGCACCACTACAAAAATTATTACCACAACTGCGGGAGGCTAACGTGCCCGTCATTTGGGTAAATTGGGGTAATCGTCCTGATTTACTGAATATTAGCCCTGCTTCGTTACACGTTTATAATCCTACAGGTTCAGGAATAGGATTAGGCGATCGCCTCCCGAAAAATAATCAACCAGTCCTCACCGTCGGGAGTTGGGCAGCCGCAGTCGTTGATGAACTCGAACCATTACCAGAAGATATCCGCGTTGATAAGTACCGTATGAGTGGCTTTTGGGATACCCCCTTAGATAGTATCCTTCGCAATCTTGGTAAGACCACACTATTCTTTGCTGGCGTGAATGCTGACCAATGTGTATTAACTACCCTTTGTGATGCCAATTTCTTAGGCTACGACTGCATTTTAATTAAAGAATGCACCGCCACAACTTCACCCGAATATTGTTGGTTAGCCACTTTATATAATGTTAAACAATGTTTTGGTTTTGTTACCGACTTGTCAGCAGTAATTACCGCCCTCAATCACCCTGAATTATCATAAGGGGAAAAATAAATGCAGACTATTAGTTGTGTAATTCCTGTTATTAAATCTCCCCAAGATTACCAAACATACCGCATCAGCCCCAACGATACCAATAAGTTAGCCATCATTTTTGACTCCAACAATGCCAACACTTCCCTAACTTGTTGTTTAGAAATCTTTGATATCGGTGGACAAACCCCACCAAATCGCCATCAGTGGGCTGTAGAAATGTTCTTTATCCTCAAAGGTGAAGGAATTGCCATTTGTGATGGTAAACAAGTAGCCATCAAAACTGGAGATAGTTTATTAGTGCCGCCTACAGGCATTCATTTAATTAGAAATACGGGTAAAACTCGCCTTTACACATTAACCATCATGGTTCCCAATGAAGATTTTTCCGAACTCATTCGTAGCGGTATACCCGTAGAATTAGATGCCGAAGATATGGCAGTTTTACACAGAATAAACTAAGGAGTTGTACAAGATGCTGATGCAAAAGCTGGGCTATTAGAAGTATTAGCAACTAAACTCACTTTACCATTAGCATCTATCACCCATCCTTGCGCCTCTACAATAGATGGAACATGATCAACAGAATTTGACTGTAAATCTTTTGTTTGTGGTTGTACACTACTAGCTGAATTTTGATTATTTTCCTCTAATGAAATCCAATTTGTCAAAGTTCCATCATTGCTTAAAACTTCATTTGGATTAGCAGCAAAACCGCCCTTTCCTACAACTGAAAAAGAACCTCTTGCACTCCTACCACTCACCCCACAACCACGATCAATTTGTTGAGATGTGTCCACAGTTTCCTCATCTAATTCTGTTAATCCCTTACTAGGATCAACATCTGGTGTATTAATTTGAACGATACCATTCAGCGAAGGATTTTGTTGAGAAATCGCCGTAATATCACTTGTGGGTAAACCTTGCGGATTTGGATTTTCAGTGTTCAACAATTCCGCTAATTCTGCACGAGTACGTGGAACTAAACCTAAAATCCGTTGTGCATTAATCGTAATTTTACCACCAGACCCCAAATTAGCATTAGCGGTAATATCATTATTCCCCAAAGGAGTCGCCACAATAAAACCATTAGGAGCATTAATAGTGATATTACCACCATTGCCATCACCATTTGCACTAGTAGTTATTTGACTTCCACCCTGCATCAGCAATAAATCTTGAATCCCTAGCGAAATATTTCCACCATCACCAGAATTGGCTTCAGCTGACACTCTGCTACCATTTTGCAAAAATATCTTAGGAGAATTAATAGAGATATTACCACCATCACCATTACCACCAGCAGTAGCAGATATTGTACTTCCCCCCTTCATTAGCAACGAGTCTTGAATCTGAAGCGCAATATTTCCACCATTATTGACTGTTGTCTCAGCTGTCAATCCTCCATTGTTGTCTAATAAAACAGAGCGAGCATTTACATTTAATGCTCCTAATTTCTGAGCATTATCTGTCTTAACAACTGGTGACAAATCACGAACCGAAATTATACCTTGATTACGAACTATTAGTTTTCCTGTATTAATATTAATACTTCCTGGATTGCCAACACTGAAATTAGAAGCAGAAATAGAACTTACTTGCGTTTCTTCAGGAGTTGTAATTCCCTCTATCTCTACAAGATCATTGGTGTTGATAATAATATTTCCTACATTCCCAGTGAAGGAAGCATCGGCTAATATTTTTCCACCTTGCTGAATATGTAACTTTTTGGTTTGAATTGTAATATCACCTGCTAATCCTTGATTATTAGCACTAGCAAAAATATTAATCCATCTCGGATCACGATTGCCGATAATATTGACACTATCACCACTTGTTATGTTAATATCTCCTCCCTTTCCTCTGTTTCTAGTAAAAGTACCTACTTGTCCACCATCTCTAATAATCAATTGTTTTACAGCATTAATAGTTATATCTTTACTGTTGTTGACGCTAAAACTGTCACTCTTTAGTATACTATAACCGCTTATTTCTATTATTCTGCCCTGTATATCAATACTACCTCCCCTAGTGCTGTTTGCTTTTGTACCACTAGCATCAACTATAGAGTTTAGATTACTATCTAAAGAACTGGAGAATAAACGAATATCTTGAAAATTTGGGACATCCTGATAGTTCATCTTCCAACCATCTTCTGGATTTAATCTCACTAAGCTATTAGCTCCAACACTTCCTAACTCAACCCGCCCTGACTCTGCTCTTAAATTCATACCTGCTAAAGTAATGTTACCTCCTACAAGTGCCAGGGTTTTATTAGTTCCCACTTTTAGCGATATTCTATTATTGACTGGAGATTCACTATAAATAGGAGCTACATTTGAGCCAAATTGCAAGCCCACTGGAACGCTCACTTGTAGTAGGGGTGCAGCTTGAGGATCTGTAGCACTAAATTGAACATTGTTGCTGAAGATGATACTATTAGCCGTACTGGCAATAAATGAACCATTTATATCTACAGCAGCATTAGCACCAAAGACAATTCCATTAGGATTAATTAGAAATAAATTGGTTGTACCATTTGTTTTCAATGTACCTTCAATCTTAGAAATAGAATTACCTGTGACACGAGTAATAATATTTTCAATCCCTGTGTCATGATTAAAATTGGCAGTAAATCCATTAGGTACAGAAAATTCCTGAAAGCTGTGAAACAAACTGGTGCTACCTATTGGCTGAGTTCCTCCCTGAATATTGATAGTGTCATTCAATGTCGTTATTTGGGAATTGTTAGTTAATGTATTATCTGGGACAATCTGGGCAATAGCAGTGTTTACATAACCAGATGCTACACCACTCAGTGTCAATCCTAATGTTGTCCAATGGACTAATTTTTTGTTCATTTTCAATCTCATACTTGTTGCTAAATTGCTAATAAAAATATTGTAATAAATAAATTAAATTTGTATAGATATTAATATCAAAATATCACTGAATATTACTGAATTTGTAAAATAATTTTAAGCTCCATCATTGCCTTTATGCCAACAAAATATATTTACTATAGTTTGAGTTGTTTAATTTAGATACAGAGCAGCTTGCCATATGCTAATTCAATGTTTATAAGTATTGTATCCAATATTTTCTAAATTTTGTTGTTATTATACTCAACCTAAAAAAATTATATTTACTCTCTTGAGTGTCAGGGGAATAGTGAAGCAAAAATAAAAATAGTTAGAATAGAAATTGTGCAATTCTAACTACTTTGTTATTTTTTTAGAAAAAACAATTAATGTTTTTGGCTGGTATAATCTCATCCATATTCTTACTAATAACCCTAAGTTATTATGATTCTAGTGCACATCCATTTTGTAGACAAGTCATTGGTGTACAACATAAAACTGTTGAACCATTTGGTAGTGGTACAGGACAGGGGAATGAATTTCCAGAAGAAATGTTACAGGTTGTTCGCTCACTACTTGTAGTGTTGACTAAATTGTTTATCTTTTTATCTATCTGTGATTTACATGGAGATAGCGAAAAATTTATTTTCAAGATATCTGAGTTAGAGATTCCGTAATTTTGTAATACCTTAGAAATTCGAGACTTTGCTATTGCTTTGGATAGTTCTTGTTCTATTTCTTCTTTGAGTCGCTTTAATTTTTCAACTTCGTTAGCCGATTTATCTAATTTTGTGTCTAGCATATGTTTGTTGTATCCTTGTAACGTTGTAATTGAGTGCGTGTTGCTACGGTCTTATTAATTTGTTCACTCTATACTGGATACATTACGCTCAACTTAATATAACTTTACAATCTTTGTTGCATCAAGACTAATAGACAGCATTAGACATTCAAAGATATGTATTGTTATATATTAATTTTATAAAAACGAAAAATAATTATTAGCTTAAATAATGAATTAATCTTTACTCAAAATAAAAATCCCCGCTTGTTTAGGTCGGGGATGGGTAGTTTAAGTGATGAAGCATGAATAAAAAGACTCAATTTAGCTATTGAGGTTGAGTACAGTATTGGTTGAGTTGAGCACCAAGGGTGTCAGATTGTTTACCGGCAGTTTTGGCGGCGTTGGTTAGGGCTGTATCAATCTCTGTTCTGGCTTTTTGAATTTTTAGCCTGCCGTCTGGTGAGGCTTCTGCTGATTTAGCTGTGTTTAGGGCTGTGGCAGCTTTGGCGATCGCTTGACTCAAATTTTGGAAAACTTGGGCAAAACTACCCTGATATTGTTGAAGTTTCTGATCTGATAACTTCAATTCTTGCAGTGATTTAGTGACATTTTCTAAATCCTTGGATAGTTGGATACTAGTTGTTACTTGCTGTCCTTTGTTATTTTCTATTAAAGATGTTCCCTGATTGACAACTTGAATTAGTTTTTGACACTGAGTAATTTTATTCTCATTACAACCACTCACCAAGAGAGCAGTAATCAGACTCACGGGAGCAATAAATGTATATTTACGCACAACAAACATTCACATTCCAATATCTTGATAAACCCAATCATATTATCAGGAATCCCCACAAAATTATTTAACTGATTGACATACTCCCCAGCCTAAAGGCGAGGGGATTCTGGGGTCAAACAGCAATTGCAGGCATAGCCTGTCTGACATCGCCTAACCCAAGGGTTGATGCCCCAACCGTTGAAATATTTATAGCGGCGTTTTCATCGCGTCCATTAACTTTCTGACATGATGGACAGCGCCACTCTCTAATTGATAAATCTAAACTTTCTAGAACATGGCCACAATGAGAACAGGTCTTACTAGACGGATACCATCGGTCTATATAAATAACTTGTTTTCCTTTTTTCTTGGCTACCCATTCTAGAATTTGCAGAAAATTCCCATAAGCTAAATCTGATATTTTCCTCCCCCAAAGTCGCTGCATTCCTTTAAGGTTAAGTGTCTCAAAACACAAAACATCAAACTTATCAGTTAGTTCATGAGCCAACTTCCAAAACCAATCTCCTCTGCGGTTAGATACATCTTCATGTCTACGGGCTAAGTTCTTTCTTGCTCGTTCACGGTTATGAGAACCTTTTAATTTCTGAGAATGGTTTTG
>DATGXB010000047.1:0-2927 GCA_035299225.1 Nostocaceae cyanobacterium
TTTTCCTATTGCCTATTGCCTATTGCCTATTGCCTATTGCCTATTGCCTATTGCCTATTGCCTATTGCCTATTGCCTATTGCCTATTGCCTGTTCCCTGTTCCCTGTTCCCTGTTCCCTAATGACTAATGACTAATGACTAATATTATTGTTTTTGGTAGTATTAATATTGATATAGTAGCAACTACACCCCGTTTACCAGTTGCTGGAGAAACTTTATTAGGCAAAGATTTCTTTAAAGAACCTGGGGGAAAAGGAGCAAATCAAGCTGTAGCATTGGCAAGGTTGGGAATACCTACTTATATGGTGGGGCGGGTTGGTGCGAATAGTTTTGGTCAAGAATTGATTAATGCTTTGCAAACAGCAAATGTCAAAACGGAAAATATTTTAATTGATAAAAATGCAAATTCAGGAGTAGCAATCATCGCTGTAGATGATGCCGGCGAAAATCAAATTATTGTGATTCCTGGGGCAAATGGGAAAGTAAATCAAGAAGATGTACAAAGATTATTACCATTATTAAAAAATGCCAGTTACTTACTTTTACAGTTAGAAATTCCTATAGATGCAGTCATAGCAGCTGCTAAAGCCGCAAAAGAAGCGGGTGTAAAAGTGATTCTTGATCCTGCACCTGCACAAACTCATTTACCAGATGAACTTTACCCATTAATTGATATTATTACCCCTAATGAAGTAGAAGCGGGGCAGTTGGTTGGTTTTCCGGTGAATGGAGAAGAGACAGCAGCCAAAGCCGCACAAGTTTTGTTAGATCGGGGTGTGCAATGTGCGATCGCTAAATTGGGTGCAAAAGGTGTATACTGTGCCACTAGAACAGAAAGTTTTTTTATTCCCGCTTTTCCCATCCATGCAGTTGATACAGTTGCCGCCGGTGACGCTTTTAACGGAGGTTTAGCCGCCGCATTATCTACAGGTTTAAACCTACACCAAGCAGTAATTTGGGGTGCAGTCGCCGGCGCTTTAGCTGCTACAAAATCCGGCGCACAAGCTTCTCTACCTGATAAATTTACTTTTGAACAGTTTCTCAAATCCAACACTTAGTCATTAGTCACTAGTCATTAGTCATTAGGGAATAAGGAATTACGGCGTTGCTGATGTTGGGGATGAAAATGATTTTGTATAAATCCAAAACCCTTGTTTGAACGTCAAGGAACGTCTCTACACTCAAAAATCATCCCGCAATTATGCAACACCGGAATTACTTCTTCTTTCCCCTCTGCCCCCTGCCTCCCCTGCCTCTTCCCTATTTCCCGATATCCTCATTCCATAACTCAGGACATTCATTAATAAATTGACTCATCATTTCTTGGCATTCATGCAAATCTAAATCAACCACCTCTACACCGTGAGACACCATAAAATCTTTAGCACCGGGAAAAGTTCTTGATTCTCCTACAATTACCTTCTTAATGCCAAATTGTACCACCGCACCGGCGCACAAATAGCACGGCATTAGTGTTGAATATAAAGTTGTACCTCTATAATTGCCAATTCTACCCGCATTACGCAGACAATCTATCTCAGCATGGGTGACAGGATCGCTATCCTGTACACGTTTATTGTGTCCTCTACCGACTATTTTTCCATTTTTGATCAAAACAGACCCAATGGGGATTCCTCCCTCCTTCCTGCCCTGTTTTGCTTCTTGAATCGCAGCTTGCATAAATTCGTCCATTTTTAATGTCTCCTGGTAATTTCTCTAACTAATTTCTCTAACTATGAAAAAACAACTCGTATTAATGGATCATGATGGCGGTATAGATGATTTTTTAGCAACTATACTGCTGTTGACAATGGAACATATTGATTTACTAGGCATTGTTGTCACACCAGCAGACTGCTATATTCAAGCGGCCGTCAGCGTGACACGAAAAATCATAGATTTGATGGGATTTTCTCACATTTCGGTAGCAGAAAGTACGGTAAGAGGAATTAATCCTTTTCCTAGATTATATCGGCGTGATTCTTTAATTATTGACCATTTACCAATTCTCAATCAAAATGAAGAAATTAAAACGCCTTTAGTCAAAGAATCAGGTCAAGATTTTATGGTGCGGGTATTACGAGAAGCACCGGAAGCAGTAACTTTGATGGTGACAGGACCTTTAACAACGGTGGCTGAAGCTTTGGAAAAAGCACCAGAAATAGAAGCAAAAATTGCAAAAATTGTGTGGATGGGAGGGGCTTTAAATGTAGCGGGAAATGTAGAAAAAGGAATTGAACCTGTACAAGATGGTTCAGCAGAATGGAATGTTTATTGGGACCCAATTTCGGCGGCACGTATTTGGCAAACAAACATTGAAATTATTATGTGTCCGTTGGATTTAACTAATAATGTACCTGTGACATCTGAGGTAGTAAAAAAGATGGGTAAACAGCGTCATTATCCACTTTCTGATTTAGCCGGTCAATGTTATGCGTTAGCTATTCCTCAAGAATATTATTTCTGGGATGTGTTAGCTACGGCTTATTTAGGACAACCAGATTTTTATAGTTTACGGGAGTGGGAAACAGAAATTATTACTTCAGGAGTTAGTCAAGGAAGAACTAAAGTTGTTGCTAATGGGAGAAAAGTTCATGCAATGGATAAGGTAGATAAAACGGCTTTTTATCATTATATTTTGCAACAGTTCGCTAGATAAAAAGAGAGAAAATTTATGTGTAGGGTGGGCATTTTTGAACATCATCAATTTGATTGAAAATTTGGCATAAATGCCCACCTAATGTATTTTTCTATTAAACTTCCAAATTGCAATACAAAACTTTTAGCTGAGCTTCCCCCGTACAGGTGTACCAGATAAATTTCAAAGGGTTGTATAGCAAGCAATATAGGCTTTTTCTGGTTTTTTTGTACCCATGTAATTTAAGAATTTCTTTAGATTTTTTTGGAGCAAAAAACCGTTATAATTG
>DATGXB010000048.1:0-21305 GCA_035299225.1 Nostocaceae cyanobacterium
CAATTATAACGGTTTTTTGCTCCAAAAAAATCTAAAGAAATTCTTAAATTACATGGGTACAAAAAAACCAGAAAAAGCCTATATTGCTTGCTATACAACCCTTTGAAATTTATCTGGTACACCTGTACGGGGGAAGCTCAGATCTATGATTGTTGGTGTCAAGGATAATCAGGCTGTAACTATTAAAATGTTACCGCAAAAAAAATCGCAATAGCATGATTGTAGAGTTATTTTTTGATTGTCTAAATACTATACAGATAATTAAGGCATAAAAAGTAACTTTTGCTTAGTTAGATTCTCGTAATGAATAAGCAAAGCTAGAAGTAATAAACTTTTTGAGCAGCAAGATACTACAGGCGATTCGTTCAGCTTGGCGAAAGCCTAAAATATCTTGTATTAATCTATAAAATATTCTTTTACTATGGGCTTTAAACTCTGGAAAAATTACCAAAGTTTGTTCTAAAAACATTGAGTATTGTTCATAGTCAAAGAACAACGATTCTCTAGCCAGTTCAAAATATGATTTTGCTAAAGCATGACGATACATCATTAAAAGTTGGTTGTTTTGTGAAAGTTTTTGTTCTACTTTTTTTAATACTCGATGATGACTTTTTAGCCAACGTGCTTTAGAGGCAGTGGAAACTGTGACAGAACCATAACGTCTATAGATAGCATAACATCCGGGTTGATATACAACTTTTGCTCCATTCATAACTACAGAAAGAAAAAAATCTCTATCCTGCGCTGCGGCTAAATTTTCATCCCATCCTCCGCTATTTTTTACTGCTGTTCTGTTATACATTAAAGCAGCCAAAGCCACCCACCAATTAGACAGTAATGCAGCTAAAATATCTGTTTGTGTTTTCGAGGTTTCTATTTTATCCAAAAAACTAGAACCATCTGGTAAATGTTGCTGATGCCTCCAGTCACCATAAACCACATCTGCACCAGTTTCTTCTAAAAATTTGACTTGTTTTTCTATCTTTTCAGGTAAAATATAATCATCTGCATCTAAGTATTGGATATAGTCTCCTTGAGATAGATCAAAGCCTCGATTTCGAGCATGATTTCCTCCTTTGTGGGAGTAAGTTCGCCAAATGATTTTATCATCATAGCTTTTAATAATTCCTAAAGAATTATCTGTAGAACCATCATCAATGACAATAATTTCTAAATTAGAATAGGTTTGTTGTAAACAGCTATCAATTGCTTCTTTTAGCCACTTTTCAGCATTAAAACATGGTATAATGACCGAAACTTTCTTGTGCATATATAGCAGTCCTGTTTGAGTTGTGAACTATCTCAGGCGGATGGAAAAATAAAAAGGAAAACAGATCATTTATAAATGACTTAAGATTGCTATAGATAAACTTCCCGCTTGGGAACAAACCCTTATACCAAAAGACTTTCAACCCTGCACCGCACTGAGCGCAGTCGAAGTGTTAAGAGTTCCCTACTGTATTTCATTATTGATAAAATCTAAATGCAATGAGTACAACAATTGCCAAAAAACAGCTTTTTAGCATATTACAAAAAAATTGAGCGATCGCTAAATCATTAAATGAGTTTTCTTAAAAATATTAATGATTAATCTTATTCTTTTTAAGAAGTGCCAAAAATAATTTCTTGGAACTTTTTGATAGCGTATATATTTAAGCAAATCATAATTTTCTATGGTTAGAAGATTTTTATAAATATTATCCACTAGAAAAGCATAACTATCTGGTTTATCTGTAATGTCTAACAAAATTAGGATTTGATGAACAATAAATGCCTCTGATAACCTGGGAAATTTATCAATCATGATCACAATTTTCATGAAATTATTTGGTGAATCACTAGCTATTTCAATACATTCAGCGAATCACAGAGATAGAGTTTTAACGAATCTCTGGATTAACTTTTTATTTCATTAAAGAACAAGAAGTAGTATAGATTAACTTTTTTATTTATTCAATATAAAAAATCAAAATACGCCTTTAGACTGATT
This sequence comes from Nostocaceae cyanobacterium, assembly GCA_035299225.1. GTDB lineage: Bacteria > Cyanobacteriota > Cyanobacteriia > Cyanobacteriales > Nostocaceae > DATGXB01. The sequence goes on from DATGXB010000048.1 coordinate 1,991, forward strand.
TTAAAAAACTAAGTTTGTAAAATTTAAAACACAAAAATTCAGCTATTAGCGTTTTTCCTGTAGCTGAATTTTTATGATGTACTCAAATATTAATTTACTTTTTTATTCCCTCTCTTCGGCTAAAATAGCGTTAGTATAAGCTAACTTCAAAATGAGGGATTATGTTCATAATCCCAACATTTATTCTTCTGCCAAGTTCTACCAGTTTCTTCACATTGACCTTGTTCTTTTATCCAAGGAATTGATGTCGGGTGAGTGGTGGTAGCTAAGTTATTTGTTAAATAGGAAATAAGTAAAGACCCAAGGTAAAAACCAGAACCTAATAATACAGTGTAAAATGCCGTTATAGATCCTAATTTGATAGCATTAAATACAGTAATCTTCAGTTTTTTATTATACGACTGCCGCATAAATTCTCCTTGGTGTAGTGATTTTGGCAGATAACACCCAAGGAATGTTCAAGAGACATTTATTTTGTTAAGAAAATGAAAATTTTTCTGTTTGTTAGTAACTTATTGAGGAGTTAAACAAAAAAGCGTCAAATAAAAGATTGATACTACCAGAATAATTAATCACATCACCCCAAGCATTGACAGCCTTAAAACTAACATTTTCTGGAGTTGTAACCCATTTTTATGGGAGATTTATATCAGAAATAATTTTTATATTTATAAAAGCGGTAATTATTTATTTTTGAAAAATAAGTAGGTGGGAATTTATCAGTATAATTCGCTATTATAAAGGATTTAACTAAAAAATGCCTACCCTACACATACCTAAAATTTCTCATGAATCATTTAGGATTCCTATAGCAAGGAGATAAACAAGAATTTATTATAGGATTCCTGTTTGATTTTTGAAAAATACTGAGGTGGGCATTTCCGCAAATTTTCCGCTTTTATTCAGTGTTTGACCAAAAATGCCCACCCTATACATACTTAAAATTTTTCATGAATCATTGAGTATTCCTATAGCAATATTTCTAAATTGTCACTCCTTCTAACTCTTCATCAGTTAAATCATATAATTGACGTAATTTATCTATTTTATCTTTATCAGCTTGCCAAAAACCCCGTCCGTGTGCTTCTATCATTCGGCTAACAATATTACGAAATGCTTCCGGGTTGGCTTTGCGTAATTTTTCGGCCATTTCGGGGTCTAAAGCGTAAGTTTCCGCCGCTTGATCATATACCCAATTGTCAGTAAAATCGGCTGTACCACTCCAACCGACTAAGGCTGTCATCCGTTGAGAAATTTCATAAGCACCTCCTGAACCTTGACTAGCCATTGCTTCGCCCCATTTGGGGTTTAATAGTTTGGTGCGGTATTCCATGCGGAGTAAATCATCTAAGTTGCGGGGTGTGGTATCTTTAGAAAAGCTTTCCACGAAGCTGGTAATGACTTTTTTTCCGCTTTGTTTTTCGGCGGCTTTTTTCAGTCCTCCAGTATTGGCATAATATTCCTGAATATCAGTTAATCCATATTCTACCGAATCTATTTCTTGCACGATGCGATCGCTAGTTTTCAATAATGTCTGTAAAACTTCCGGTCTGGCTTGTCCTCTGTCTTTTCTGCCATAACTAAAGACATTGCGACTTTCCCAAGTTTGTCCTAACTCTTCCCCACTTTCCCAGTTACCGTCTACTACTCGATCATTAACTAATGAACCAAAATCACCTGCTGGGTTAGAAAATAATCTTGCTGAGGTATTTTCTAAACCTTGGGCTTTTAAAGCTAAAGCGTGTTTTCTAATAAAATTCTGTTCTTCCGGTTCATCTGCGGCGGCTGCACGAGCAAATAAATCATCTAATAATTCTATCACATTCACAAAACTATCGCGGAAAATTCCTGAGAGATTTCCTAACACATCAATGCGGGGGTGTCCCAATTCTGACAAGGGTTTTAACTCATATCTAACAATTCTTCCTGTTCCTTCTTTCACCGGTTCAGCACCAACTAATTCTAATAAAATGCCAATAGATTCACCTTTGGTTTTAATGGCATCTAAACCCCACAATAAAACCGCTACAGTTTCCGGGTATTTGTGATGTTCTTGTAAATGCTGTTGAATAATTTTTTTACCGATTTCTCGACCCCTTTCATAAGCCGCCGGTGATGGCATTCGATAAGGATCTAAAGCATGAATATTTCTCCCAGTGGGTAAAACTCCAGGTCCATCTCTCAATAAATCACCTCCGGGTGCAGGGGGGATATATTCACCATTTAAACCCCGTAAAAGATTGGTTAACTCATCTGTTGTTTGGTGCAATAAATCTCTAATTAATTTCTCTTCTTCTTCTCTATCTTCTGTTTCTTCACCAAAATAAGCTTCTAAGTAAGATTTTAATTCTTCTTCATTTGGTACTTCTCCCAAGGTATGCAAACCGGAAGAAAATAAACGATTTTCTAAAACTTGCAAATATTCATATAATTTGACTAAATAATCATCAAAAATATGAGAACTAAACATTCGCATATTTTCCGGTGTAAAAGGAATACCCAGTTTTTTCGCATCTTCTAAGGGGCAATCTAAATCTAAGCCAGTATCAACAATTTTTTTACAAATTGCCTCTTTTAAAAGATAATTCTTTTGTGGGTCTTCTCGATATTCTGAAATTAAATCTCGTAAAGCAACTAATTCCTTATACAAACCAGCCCGACCATAGGGCGGTACATTATGAGAAATTAATACACCATAACCCCTTCTTTTAGCTAAAATTGATTCTGAGGGATTATTGGCAGCATATATATAAAGATTGGGTAAATTTCCTAACAGAATATCTGACCAAGAATAGCCGGTATTTCCTAATGGTGAACCTGGCAACCATTCTACAGTACCGTGCATTCCAAAGTGAATAATTGCGTCGGCTTGAAATTCATTTTCTAACCATTTATAAAAGGCTGCATATTGAGGATGGGGAGTTAAATCACGTTCAAACATTAACCGCATCGGATCACCTTGCAATCCTAATGGTGGTTGTACTCCAATCCAAATATTTCCTAATTGTACACCACCAATTAATAGTTGATCAACATAAGTTCTAATACCGCTACTGGTGAGGGATTTCCATTGTTTTTCGATGCGAGATTTACGGAGATATCCTAACCATTTTTCTAATTGAATGGCATTAACAGAATTATAATTTTCTAAAGATGTTTTATGAAATGTTTCTACACTGGTGGGATAAAATTCATCTGCTGCTTTAACTTGGTTAATTAATTCTTCTCCATCTTCAGGAATATTGCCAACTGTATAACCTTGGGTTTTTAAGGCATTTAGTAATTTAATTAAACTGCGAGGAACGTTTAATAATGCTGCTGTTCCTACTGCACCATAACCAGGGGGAAAGCCATATAAAATAATGGCAATTTTCCTGGCTGCGGCGGGTTTTTGGCGGAGGTTAACCCAGTTTTTTACTCTGCCAATTAAGCGTTGTATTCTCTCAGGAATTAAGTAAATATTTTCACCAACTAAACCACCTAAAGGAATGGTATCAATTGCGCCGTCTAATTCTGGTAAAGCATACAAAACGACACTTTGTAAGCCGCCAATTCCTTGCCGTGTCCAAGAATAAATATCTTGAATTAATAAGGGTGCAGCGATAATATAGGGAATATTTTTAGCTGTTAAAATTCGTTTGGCAACTTCTATTTGTCTGCCTGCTTCCATTGAACCGGCTGGCCCACCAACCAAAGGAAAACCAATTGTAGAAACTATAGCATCAACTTTAACTGCTTCTGAAGAAAGGGAAGGTGTTTGAATATTACCGTTTTTTCTTTGTTGGGTTTCGTATTCGGTGGTCATCCAATCACGGACGGCAACGTGTCCTTCTACTCCGTTAATAAAAATAGGTAAAGGAATTAAATTGGCTTGTTCAAAATATTTAATTAATTGGGGAATATAAGCTTGTTTAGTGATAACGTGTTTACGATATAGAAGAATACCAATAACAGGTTTATTAATGGGGGATTTTTCTTGATACCATTGCAAATATTGACGGGGTGAGGTGAAAAAACCTGAATAATTGGGATGCAGTAAACCCATGTTGGGTGTTTCTATTGGTGCGGGAATTTCTCCGACTTTTAAATCTAAATATTTTTCTGCTAAGATCCAAAATAAAGCGGCAACGTTTTCGATTCCGCCTGCATTCCAATAACCATAAATTATTAACCAGTTGCGGAGGTCTTGTACTTTTTGAACTGGGATAAATTTTAATAGTTTAGGCCCAATTTTGAGAAAGCTGATATAACCTGCGAGTTTGTCTTCTTCTCTGCCATTACTAAATTTGTCTAAGATGAATTTAACGGGTTTGGGCATTCCCTTGGGTTTGTCTCCAATGCTGAATGCACCGAGTTTGGTTAAACTCATCAGTTCTAATGCTGACTCAAAAATTAGTCGGATGGGAATATTCAGGAGGCGATCGCGCAACCACAAAACTTGGTCATAATCAAAGATGAGACTGCCAAAAAATACGTCTGCACCTTGCAATGCTGCTGACACTTCCTCTGGGTTGGTGCTAATATGGCGATCGCTAAATACCCGAATCTCTAACTCTGGACAGCGTGAACTAGCCAAAAAAGCCGCTTTTCGATACAAGTCAGCATTAAATGATTCAAAACCAGCAATTAAAACAATACGTTTCATGTCTATTTGTTACAAACTCTGTTTACTCTGATTTTAAACATTATTGCTGACTAATGGCCTAATATCTATCTAGCGATTATACAGGCTTTACCCATTAATCAGAAAAATAGAACCCCATTGATGAAAACAATCTATCATATTAACCTAAATCTACCTACTTTTACCCGTTTTTCACAAACTATGATATGATCGGCTTGGTTTTTTAACCAAAAATTTGTTAAATAACTGCAAAGTTGTAGAAATTTAATTCCCAAATCTGTTAGTATGCCTAAATTTAAAACTTTAGGACTAATTGATGTCAGGAATTATCACACTCAAGCATGGATCTAGTAACTCAGGTTGCTAGTTATCTAGTTAAGGCTAGTAATGGGTAATAGGTGATTAAACTCCTGTTTTCTTCCTGCAAATGCTTAAATCCTGGACATCATCTCGACTTCGCTCGATAACCACCTGATTCAGACATTTTCTCTAAAGGGCAACTTACATTAGTATGTAAAGATCCCATAAAAAACTGTTATAAATTATTGATCATCACAGTCGAATTTTCCATTACCCAAGTCAAAACAAATTAAGGAGCTAAATGATGAAATACGGAATTGATATTGGCCATAATTGTCCACCAGACACTGGTGCTGTAGGTATTAAATCTGAAGATGTTTTAGTTACAGATGTTGGTAATAGAGTTATTAGTAAATTACAAGCATTAGGTCATCAAGTAGTAAGATGTAAACCAGACCGGGCTAGTTCAGTTAGTCAATCATTAGCCCAACGCTGTAGCACTGCTAATCGAAACCGAGTTGATGTTTTTGTTTCTCTACATTTTAATGCTTTTAATGGAAAAGCCAATGGTTCAGAAGTTTTTGCGGCTAGTGATACAGGCCGAAAAATTGCTCAACCTGTATTAAATGAAATTATCAAATTAGGTTTTTTCAATCGTGGCGTAAAAAATGGCTCTCATTTATACGTCCTCAGAAATACAAATATGCCAGCAATTTTAGTAGAATGCTGCTTTATTGATTCAGCGAAAGATATGGATTTATTTAATGCTGAATCTATGGCTACTGCTATTGTTGCAGGTTTAACTGGTCAAAAATCTAGCGCACAACCAAGCCAACAACCAAACCAACAACCAAACCAACAACCAAATCAACAACCAAACCAAGTTCTAGAACCTGTACCTGATGAAGAAGATAATAAAGATACAACTATTCTCCGATTACAAAAAAGCCTAAATCGCTTACAAATAACTGATAAAAATAACAAACGTTTAGTGGAAGATGGTCTTAAAGGGCCAGCGACTACTTCAGCTACAGAAAAGTTTCAGAAGCTAACTGCTGTTCTCGCTACGGGCATTGCTGGTCAAACTACATGGAGTGCTATTAATCAAATTTTAGCTAAACGTACTTTGAGAGTAAATCATCCTACAGGCGCACCAGTTAGATATTTGCAATATCGTATAGGTGTAAGTAGCGATGGAATTTTTGGGACACAAACAGAAGCCGCAGTGAAAAGATTTCAGCAACAAAATAATTTAACTGCTGATGGAATTGTCGGTCCAATGACTTGGACTAAATTAATTGGTTAATTTCGATTTTGAATTTTAGATTTTGGATTTTAGATTTAAACATCACAAATCCAAAATCACCAATCTCAACGGTTTATTTAGCCGCGAGTACGTTCTAAAAGCAACATCATAATTAAACTTAACAAAATTTGTTGCTCTTCACGTTCGTCAATTTTATCAATGGGTTTAATGGTAAATATCCGCGACAGAAAAGAGGCGTTTTTCTCTAGTCGCATCACAACTGTACCATCAGGACGACTCACTAAATAAATTGGATTAAATACATAGCCAGTAAAAATCCCAAGAACCGGAATTTCTGCAAATAATGCATCAGCTACCTTTACCCAAGGATTTTTTTCTTGAATGGTAAATTTATTTTCTTCTCCATCAAAGACATCATAACGCGCACGCCATAAGGATCTTAAACCCCGTCTTTTTACTGCACCGATATATTTACCGTCGTTGTCGGTGAAGTCATAGCGAGCTGAAAAATCAATGATGCGGTCAGCGTTAATATTGTATAAAGGGCGGGTGCGCTCAGTATCAGCAAAAATTGTAATTGCTTCTTTGAGTTTAAACAATTTTTGTCTAACGTAAAACAGCAAGTTACCTTGAGAGTCATTAACTAAAATTTGGGGTGCTATAGCCCAGATTTTAAAGGTAAGTTGTAAAGGATATTGCATATTTTTTGATTAACAGGAAAATTTCTGCTCCTATTAATCCCATGAGTTCGCCATAAATCACATTAAGTATTGATAATTTTTGTATAAACATTTACGAATAATTATAACATTCTCAACAATCTTACTCATTTTATGATATTGGCAGGAGGCAGGGGGGAAAGAAGAAGTAATTCCTTATTTCCTATTGCACGACGTAAATCAATTTTTGGCTAATTGTTGAGCATAGGCGATCGCCTGTTCTTTGGTAACAATTTTTGCTTCGGCTTGAGCCACTGCAATTTCTGTTAATAATTGTCCGATTTTTGGTGAAGCGGGAATTTTTAAGGCTATCATTATGTCTTGACCGCTCAGTAAAGGCTTAGGATGAGCCACCAAATCATCAGGGTTAAGATAACGATTAATTAATGGTGCAATGGCCTCTAGCGAGTTGTTTTCAGCTAAAGCTAAGACAATTGAAGCAGCAAATACAGCCCCAGATTCCTGGAATAAAAAGTATTGTTCGCGGATAGAAAGATGCAGTTTTAGTTGAGGAACAATTTTCAAAGCTGTACTAACAGCGCGACCTTCCAACCGACTATAACTAAGTTCTAATAACTCGCTTTCGGCTATTTCTGGCTGAGGATGAACTAAACAGGCTAGTTTAGCAATACCCAACCAATTCGTTTTAATCGTATCACGGATAGATTGCTGTAATTCTTGCCCCAGTTGCGGCCAAGTCGCTGTCAGTGTGGCTGCTGCTTCATCAACTGCTGCTAACTTTTGTACAGTGTTGAAAGTGGCATTTTGGAAAAAATGAGATAATAAACCATCAGAGAAAGCATTAATTAACCAGGGTGTGCCCTGATAGTTAGCCAACAGATAACCAACCTCCACCCGTACCCGTTCAGCAGCCACCTGGCTAATACCTGCGGCTAGAGTGCGAATAGTAGCTTGAGTATCAGCCTCAATAGTAAAACCCAACTGTGCAGCTTGACGATAAGCCCGCATTAACCGCAAAGGGTCATCTTGTAAATTAGCGGGTGAAACCATGCGTAATAACCCAGTGGTAATATCTGCACAACCTTGTAAGGGGTCTATAATTTCGTGGGTATGGGGATGATAGGCGATCGCATTAATTGTAAAATCCCTTCTAGATAAATCTGTAATTAAACTTTCCCCTTCTTGTTGGGCAAAATCAGCAGTAGCATGGGGAAAGACCACACGAGCGATATTTCTTTCCGCATCCAGTAAAACAAAACCGGCTTTGTAATGTTGTGCGATCGCCTTAGCAACCTTCACCGCATCACCGGGAATAATAAAATCTAAATCTACATATTCTCTACCCCTCCCCAAAATCGCATCCCGCACCGCACCACCCACCATATAAGCGCCATCGGGTAGCCATGACAAAGCAAACGGCCAATTTTCAGGAGACAAACGACAACTCACAAAATCTTGCATTGTAACAAAAATCAACCCTGTAACTAATGCTGAATACTTCCCCTTGCGCTAAATTAGCAATAAAGCTAACTGGAGTTGATTCCATTATGTGTATTTGCATCAACTGCCACTATGTAGACCGTTGCAACACCTATCACGCAGTAGAAACCCAACATCAACAACCCCATTTAACCGAAACCCCCACCTTTGAACCCAACGAACCCTCAATTAATGTTAACATCCGTACCAAAGAAGATATCATTGAAATGGAATGGGATGTAGTTGGCTGTCTCAGCTTTAAACGCGAAATGGGTAAATGGTCTAAACTGCGTCCAGGGGAATTAGTGCCAACCTGACGAGATGAACACTAAATTTACGCCGGCGGGTTTCCAAATTAGCCCGCCCTTATAATATCATAATTTACAGCAGGGAACAGGGAACAGGGAACAGGGAACAGGGAACACTTAAAACTCATTTAATTATTAAAATCTGTACTTCATTTATCCGAAACGTGCTGTAATATAGTCCTGAAATTACCTTTTATCCTCATTTCTTCCACATACAAATTGACCACTAAATTAACCTCACTACCAACCACAAAATACGCCTTAGCCCTGCACACCAGCACACCAGAATTAGGCTTGGCAATTAGTAACTTTGTAGGTGACACCCGTGCCAACGTTTGGAACTTAGGACGGGAAACATCGAGTTATTTACATCAATATTTAATTGACATTCTTAAACCCCAAACATGGCAAGATTTAGCTTTTATAGCCGTCGCTAAAGGTCCCGGAGGCTTCACCGGAACTAGAATTGGAGTAGTCACAGCCCGCACATTAGCACAACAATTAGACATACCAGTATTTACAATTTCCAACCTAGCCGCAGTAGCTTGGACAGAATATCATCAAAATCCAGAAAATCAAACCTTTGCCGTAGAAATGCCAGCCCAACGCGGTCAAATTTTCGGCGCAATTTATCAACCAACCGCAGATAATTTAGGCATCACAGCCTTATTACCAGATACAGTATTCACCCCCGAAAAATGGCAAGAAACCTTAGATAATTATCCTACCAAATATCAACTAATCAAAGCCACATCCGGTTTAGCCGCAACCGTCACCAAAATTTTAGATTTAGCTTATTTAGACTGGCAACAAGGAAAACGCCCCACTTGGTCAGAAGCACTACCATTTTATGGTCAAAACCCCGTAGAAAATTAACAGATAAAAATCACTTTCCTGCATATCACCCCTTCAAAAACACCCCAATAAATGACAAAATTAACGTAGGGACATGGCATTGCCCATTGGTGTCAACTTAAGCTGTAGATGGCTTATTTGTTGGCTTTCACACCCGCCCTGAAATAAATTTCGGGCTAATAGCTAAAGTATGTGTAGGGTGGGCATTTTTGGGTAAAGTTTTGAATACAAGAGGAAAATTCTGGTAAATGCCCACCTCAGCATTTTTCTATATTTGTTCTGATTTTCTCACAGCACGAGCAATTAGAGGAGCTACTTTTTCTAAACCTTCTAAATTAATAAGACCAGTAATATACATTTCATACCATTGTTCACGCTGACGCATCACTTGTTTACCATTGATTAAACGCAATCTTTGTATAGTAAATTCAGCTTTTTGGCGTTTTTCTGGTGGTATCGCATCAGTTAAAACTAATTGGAGAGATGGTAGCGAAATCTCAAACCAGTCATCTTCAACTTCAAAAGGATCAAGAACTTGATTATCAAGAGTACCTTTGCTACTATTCACCCAACCAGATGAAAAACGATAATTACTCCATTCATAAGCCAAATTTCGATGATTTTCACAACATAAATAATGTTCTACAGTACCAACAGGTTCATACATCACACTGTAAGCACAAAGATTTTTAAAACCATCAGCTAAATCACCTTTAAAATTTGACCAATAACTAGGAATTTTTTTAACATCTGGATTTTTAGCTAACCAATTATTCCCTATTTGCCGGACTTTTGCATCAAAATCTTCTGGTTCTAGTGGAAGATTAAATTTTAACATTCTACACCCTAATTACCCAATCTTTCTTTTTTCTGCTGTCACTATCCAACGTGGCCAAAATGGATCATGTCCTGGTAAAAGTCTTTGTAATTCTTGATGTATTTGTTCCTGAGTTCTCAAATTTTCAGGAAAATGAGTCATATTATCATTCCGCATTAAAGCTTCTGCTGCTTCAATAGTAATTTCTGCTTCTTGAGAACGCGCTTCCTTTAAACCAAATATTTCTGAAGTTAACCATCCTACAGTATCCCCTTGTTTAGTCCAAAAAATCTCATTTAGTTCTACTTCTTGTCCTTGTAATTCAAATAAAAATAATTTATCTTTCTCCTCATCGAACATTGGTTCTAAAGACGCTAAAACCAATGGAGAATGAGTAGTTACTAAAGCTTGAGTTTGCATATTTGGCTGTATTTCATTTATCACTGACAAAATAGATGGTAAAATCACTCTTTGCCAACGGGGGTGTAGATGAGATTCAACTTCATCAATTATTAAAACTATTTGATCTAGCGGTTCTTGCTTGCGGAGTTCAGAGGCTTTTTGATGTTCGTACCAAGTCCAAACCAACAAATAAGCAAGTCCTAAAATCCGTTTCATTCCTGCTGATGCTTGGGTAATAGGAATGTTACCATAAGGCAAATTAATTGTAGGAATATCGCGCACATCTTCTATAGATATTCGCGTCGGTTCTCCAATTTCTATCCATTCATCAGGATGGGGAGCGAGTTTTTTAACTACTTTAGATAAAAGCTGAAACGGTGATTTTTCTGGTTGATTCTGCCATGCAACCCAATCATGAATTAACCCATTACAAATAACTTTTCCTTTTAATTTTAAACCATTCCAAAGACTATTTGAAATAAAATTATAAGCAGCACCCATACCTCGACTACGAGCAGGGTCAAAAATTGAGAAACTACCATCAACACGAACAAAAATCACTATTCCTTTTAATACTGGAGGAAATGCCAATTGTAGCCATTTTTGTTCCGAAAAGCTAAATTCATTAATATAGTTTTCTATATTTTTTCTTGTGTTAATTGTAGTTCTAATTTTAGGAGTTTCTTCTGTGGAACTTTGCGGGTAAGCTGGTTGATCTGCCCAACTCCCAGTTAATACCCACCAAGCCACCTCTAGCAAAAAACTTTTACCTAAACCATTATCACCAGTAAAAATGTTGAGTCTGTCTGCAAACTCAACATCAAAACAGGAAGCGGGTCCTACAGATTCTAAATGTAGTTCTTTAAGCATTTTAACTAACTTTACCACTACCTATTAAGTATAACAAAGCCATTCGCACTGCTACACCGCTAGTTACTTGAGATTGAATTAAACTAAATTCTGGATCATCCATTAAATCAGAACTAATTTCTACACCCCGATTTACTGGACCCGGATGCAAAACTTTCACGTTAGGTTTACACAATTGTAATTTGCTGCGAGTAATGCCAAACAGTTGATGATATTCCCTTAAACTTGGTAATAAATGGGCTGTCATCCGTTCCTTTTGTAGCCGCAATGTCATCACAAAATCAGCATTTTCTAAAGCGGGTTCTAATTGCCAATGTAAAAATAAACGTTGTTGATTTTCTGTTTTTTCTTCCTGTGAATAGAGGTAATTTTTAAAATATTTTGGTAAAAGTGTGGGAGGTGCGGCTAAATGTAACTCTGCACCACTAGCGATTAAACTCCAAATATTTGATCTAGCCACTCGTGAATGCAATATATCCCCGACTATTGCCACCTTTTTACCCTGTAAAAGTTCAATTCTGGGGTTTTTGGGGTCAATCAAACTTGTGATGGTAAATAGGTCTAATAAAGCTTGGGAAGGGTGTTCATGTTGTCCATCACCAGCATTGAGAACACTAACCCGCACACCTAAACGATCCATTTCTTGTGCGATCGCCTGTGGCACTCCGGTTTCTTTATGGCGTATAACCATAATATCCGTACCCATAGCTAAATAAGTTTTAGCTGTGTCTAAAATCGTTTCTCCCTTAGTCATGGAAGAAGTAGCAGCCGCAAAATTCAATGTATCTGCACTTAATCTTTTTGCAGCAATTTCAAAACTGCTCCTAGTCCGTGTAGAAGGTTCAAAAAATAAATTTGCCACTACCTGACCCTGTAAAGTCGGTACTTTCTTAGTACGGCGTGATAATACCTCTTGAAATGAAGCCGCAGTTTGCAAAACCGTGTCATATTCAGCCGCAGTAAAGTCAGCTAGGGAAAGTACATGAGAACGATTCCAATGAGTATTAGGCATAAATCAATTAAAAATGTAAAGTTAAAAGTTAATGTTTGTAACTAATTATGTTCAATCTATAAGCAAGACCCTTGACATCAATAGCTCAAATAATCCAATTTACCATATTAGGAAGATTAATTTTTCAACCCATCTCTATCTCTAACCTGTTTGTACTGATACTGACACTATAAACTGTATTAATTTTTTGCAAACTTCTAAACTTGATAATAGTTCTGTTGCTATAATTATATACAGTATACTACCTGCTAGATTATAATATCACCTAACCATGAAAATTTTAAATCAATCACCCTCATTAAGAACAGCATTTCAACAAAAAATCAATGCTAAAAAAAGCGCAAAACATGAAGAAATTCATCAAATTTTAGGTAATGGTCTTTTAGGTGGATTAGGCTCATTATTTTATGAATTTAATCAAACAACAAATAAATTTAAAGGGAATATTGGGGAATGGGGAGTTGCCTTAATTTTACAATCATTTTCAGATGATTGGATGATGTTCAATAATGCCTTAATTCCCACTAATCAAGCAGGTAATTTAACAGAAATAGACCATGTAATTATCGGTTCTAAAGGTATTTTTTTAGTAGAAGTGAAAACTTGGAAAGGTTCATTTACAGCCAATAAAGATAAATGGAAACGTCGAGAAGGTAATAATTGGGTAGAAATTTCTGAGAGTCCCACATCTCAATGTATTTACCATCAAAAAACGTTTAAGAGATGGATAATTTCTATATTTCCTGATTTTAATGATAGTTTTATTTATGCCCCTGTGGTTTTTCCTATAGCCAAATGGTTAGGGATTAATAATTGTTCCGTTCCAGTTTTTCAAGGTATACCCGGATTATTAGAAATGATTGCTAATTGCCCCGATTGTTTAACAGCAAAACAAGTAGAATCAATTGCTGAAGCTATTGCTAATTATACAATCCCTGAAAATACAGCCCCGATTCCCAAACCAATCCCAAAACCGATTAAGCGTCAACAGAACAATTAGAAATTCTAGATAATATTATTAAATTAATTTGTTCTACTCAAGCAGGATTATTTTTTTTCTTATTGCCATTTTTCCATAAAGTGAAAAAGCGGTAAGCCTTACGGATAAAATTAAGCAAAAAGTAAGGAATCCGTAAACGTAAAGGGGAAATTATGGGACGATAAAACCAATAGTATGCCCTTTTAAGATTATCCCATTTAGAGCATTTTTCTTGATGTAAAAAATCGGAAATATCTACTACTAAACCTCTTCCTTGATACATCATCACATTTTTGCCATGAATATCATGGGGAAAAAGCCCACGCTGTCGCGCAAATTCTAAAGCTTCATCTATATCTAAAATTACCTGTTTAGGAATACGTAAACCACGCTGAAAACAATCATATAAATTTACTCCATGTAATCTTTTAAGAATTAACAATCCTGAATTTGCATAAAAACATTGAGAATATGCTGGATGAGAACCTAAACGCTGATATACTTCCACTTCCTCTTCAAATCCTGGCCTTCCTGGTGCGTAAATCTTGACTACAAAATCCAAATATTCGGGATGATCAACAACTGCTGCATAGTTACCTCTACCTACCAACTGCCAAGGAGAAGGAAGATAGCGAACTTCTATAGGATCGTAAGGATTGACGCTTTCGATTTGCAATGCAGGTAATAATTCTTTATGGACTATTTCGATTAGCTGATTTATGTGGGATTCATTCATATATGTTCAGATGGGGTATAATTATAGTTCATCACAAGTTGATATTTTTTTTCAAGCGATCATCATTTCACTTCCCGACTAACCCAGATTCCTAGATATAACAATATAATATTATTTTTATGATTTCTTAATCCCAAATAATGCTCAAATCAGAAAAAATTACCCATAAATCCTTAACACATCTTAATCTTTAGGACTCACTTAAGTATGTGTAGGGTGGGCATTTTTGGGTAAAATGCTTAGTAAAAGCGGAAAAATCTAGGAAATGCCCACCTTATGTATTTTTCAAAAATCCAATCATCATCCTATAAGCTCAATCAAAGAAATCTATATCCAAAAGATTGGTTAAAATAATTGACAATTTAAATAAATTTTTCAAATATTCGCTATAATATATGATTTTCAGTTACATTTCAAAAATAAGATGCAAATTCAACGTACTTTTTCCGGTGCAGTTTGGGAAACAAAAGTCGGTTACTGTCGAGCAGTAAAAGTTGGCAACCAAATTTATATTTCTGGCACTGCACCAATAGATACAGATGGTAACGTATTTGCTCCTGGTGATGGATACGCTCAAGCTAAACGCTGTTTAGAAATTATTCAAAAAGCTTTACAAGATTTAGATGCAGATATTAAAGATATAGTGCGAACTAGAATGTTTGTGACAGATATTAGTCGTTGGGAAGAATTTGGCAAAGCACATCAAGAATTTTTTGCTGCACATCCACCAGTTACCAGCATGATAGAGATAAAATCTCTAGTGGATAAAAGTATGCTAATTGAAATTGAAGCTGAGGCAATTATTCAACCAAGTTAATGCCAAAATAAACTAATACAGTGTGGTAGAAATAACTATCTAGTTAAAAAGCTTAAACAGCCTATAAAACAAGCTTTCTTACTTTTGACTTTTGACTTTTGACATCTTGCACTAATACCCCCATCTAGCAAAATCAGCAATATTAGAAATAATTAAAAAGTCAATCGTTTTAAAATTATTATCAATAGCTGGTAAACTGCAAATCTTAGCACCAATACTTAAATAAGATTGTAAGCTCTTGGGTATATCTACAGCACAAGACTCTGGAACAATTTGGGGTAATTCTAGAATAAATCCCGCATTGGGATAAACTAAAATACTAGGGTGCATTAAATTATTTTGCCGAAAATATTGTAATGCACAAGCAGCCTGCTGAGGACATTGTGTGAGTAATGAAGCACAACCAAAAAAATATTGATTTTGAGTCCAAAGTAAATAATTAGTTAATCCTTTCCATAATAATAAAAGCGTCTGACTATTCCGATATTTCTTAGCCACACAAGCACGGCCAACTTCTACAGATGTCTTTAAAATAGATTCAGGAATGATAGGTAAATTAAAGACATCAGCACCATCAAAACCTAAACCTTGAGCAGCCATTTCATAAGTTTGCATTCGATAAGTGCCAATTGTTTCATCTGTATCTCTAGCAATTAAAATTAAATGATCACAAACATCATCAAATTCATCCTGATCCATTTGAGAAAGGTTAGAACTAGAATAACCCAAACCTAATTCTAAATTAAAAACATCAAAACGTAAGCGGAAAATTGATTCCAAATCTGCTTTATTCTCAGCTAGACGTAGGATATACCTCTCAGTTTGAACAACGGGAAAATCAGCAGAAATTAGTGAATAATGAATGTTATGATAAGAAATTTCCATCCGGGTTCCTATTTAAATTTGCCAAATATCCTACTAAAAAACAAGAAAAAAAGGGATAAAAAAGTAATTGTATATTACTCGTTATTTCTATCCTGGCAATTTTAGATTTTTCAATCAAACATCCAAAATTTATAATTTAACGTTTTGAGAAGATAGCTCACAAATAACATAGCCAATAGCCTAGTAGGGAAATAAAGTGCTTACATTATGCTTACAGTTGTCAAAAAAATCCGGCAATAAGATACAAATCCAAACGATACATAATCTAAAATATTTGTCAATATTAATTCTGACAGTTTTTATAGGAATATGCACTTCAATAAAATAAATAAAAAAGCCCCTAAAAATATCAGGAGGCTAAAATTACTCAATAATTGAGATTGACGGATAATTAATTGCGGTGATTATTGCTGTAGCGAACTCTTGTACCTGCCCAAAGTAACTTTTCTCGCAGCGTTTGATAATATGAGTTGTTTTCCCGCAAAATAATAAATTTAGCTCGAAACTCAGCCATGCGAATATCAACGCGATGGGCTGGCCAAATAGAAGTAGCAAGTACCCCATCCATCCATAATTTAGTGCTTAAATCATAATCACCCAAAGGCCAAATACTGACCACAGAACCAGGGGGTAATACTAGAGGGCGACTAGAAAGACTCATTGGACAAATTGGCGTGACGGTAAGTGCTTCCATTCCATCATGCATAATCGGGCCACTGGCAGAAACAGTGTAACCAGTAGAACCTGTAGGAGTAGAAACAATCAAACCATCTCCCACATATTGATCAACTACCTCACCATCAATTTCCATTTCTAGAATTGAGGTAATCATTCTGTCAGCAGAAGCGGGTTTAACGCAAAACTCATTTAAAGCAAGGAAACGTTCTGTTACTGGTTCGGAACGTGAACCCATATCCTTAGCTTCAAACACTGCTGCTTGTAACATCATCCGTCGCTGGATAGCATAACGATCTTCCAGCAGTCGCTCCCAAACAAGTTCAGGATCTCTAAACTCTTCCATTGACTCAGTTAAAAACCCCAGATGGCCACCCACATTCACACCTAGAATGGGGATACCAGCTGGAGCCAATTGTCTGGCACCTGTTAAAACAGTGCCATCACCGCCAAGTACCAAAGCTAAATCTATAGGTTGGGTGGCGGATGCCAAGAATACCGGATAAGGGTTATCTTTTGGCCCGCTAGGCCCCATTAGTACATGACATTCACGGGCTTCTAGTTGTTTTGCACAAAGTTCCGCCCAGCTTTTACTCTGGGGATCTCGTGCTTTATAGGCAATGATTACCTGCTTAAGTTGCACGTACTGTTACCACTTGAGGAGATTAAACTGCTCCATATCAACAGTATCACGGTTACGATAGATTGCCAGCACGATCGCCAAACCTACTGCTGCTTCAGCTGCGGCTACGGTGATGACAAAAACCGTGAACACTTGACCTTTAATTAATGTTGCATCAAGAAAATTGGAAAATGCCATTAAATTTAAGTTAACAGCATTTAACAATAACTCAATAGACATGAGTACACGTACAGCATTCCGGCTGGTAATTAAGCCATAAATACCAATACAGAACAAAGCGGCGGCTAGTAATAAGAAGTATTGGAGTTGCATATTCTTTTAGTGGTCAGTTGTTATTTTGGAGGCAGGAGGCAGGGGGCAGGAGGCAGGGGGGCAGAGGGGCAGGAGGTAGAGGGGCAGGAGGTAGAGGGGCAGGGGGGCAGAGGGGCAGGAGGGAAAGAAGAATTAATTAGCCTATTGCCTATTGCCTATTGCCTATTGCCTATTGCCTATTGCCTGTTCCCTGTTCCCCGTTCCCTGTTCCCTGTTCCCTGTTCCCTAATGACTTTTCCAGCACTCAGCACCTTCTCCTCTACCCTTCATCCTTACCTGTAGCTACCAGTTCTCTAGGACGTTCTGGTAAAGTCAAGATAGTTTGTGGTAGGTCGGAAGGTGGTAGTTGATCGGGGATATACTCACGACGTGCGAGAATAATTGCGCCTACCATAGCCATGAGTAATAAAACGGAAGCTAATTCAAAAGGCAGTAAAAAGTCACTAAAGAAATGCTCACCAATTAAAACAATGGGACTTTCACTAGATGGAGTTGCAGAGGAATAAGTCCAAGGAGTTGCTAAAACCATTGTACTTAACAGGGCAAATAGTCCGGTACTCACCACCGCTGTGAGTATTTTCCGTAACCCAGCACTGGGAAAAGGAGCAAAATCTTCTTTCTTGTTTACCAACATGATGGCAAACAAAATCAGTACGTTTACTGCACCAACATAAATCAGCACTTGGGCTGCGGCCACAAAATCACTATTTAGCAGTAGGTACATTCCCGCCATGCTGATGAATACACCTCCCAGCAAAAAGGCGGAATAGACGATGTTAGAGGCCAGCACTACACCTAATGCTGCACCAATCATCATTACGCCTAATATGCCAAATGTAACAATCTGTACTCCTTCAGCTAAATTCACAGTTTTGTCCTCAGTCGTTATCAGTATTTTATGTAAACTTTCAGCAGTCAGCAGAAGAAGTTGAGATTTTAGATTTTAGATTTTAGATTTTGGATTGAAAAACCACAAACCCAAAATCATCAATCCAAAATTGATCAAAATTGATGGCTAATTACTTTTCTGCTTCTACTAGGTCTTCAGGACGTGAACCGGCGCGGGGTGCGTCTGCTGGTACGTTGTGGGGTTCGAGGACACCAGGAGGGAGATAAACTAACTCACGTAATGGTTTTACCATTGGGTCATTAGTGACTTTGTAGGGTAAGCGTCCTAATGCTACGTTATCGTAGTTGAGTTCATGGCGATCGTAAGTAGCTAGTTCATACTCTTCTGTCATGGATAAACAGTTAGTTGGGCAGTATTCCACACAGTTACCACAGAAGATACAAACCCCAAAATCAATACTGTAGTGTTTGAGCTTTTTCTTTTTGGTAGCTTTGTCCATTTCCCAATCAACTACGGGTAGGTTGATGGGGCAAACACGTACACAAACTTCACAGGCGATGCACTTGTCAAATTCATAATGAATCCTACCGCGAAACCGTTCTCCTGGAATCAGTTTTTCATAGGGGTATTGTACGGTAACGGGACGACGGCTCATGTGGTCAAAGGTAACGGATAGCCCTTGACCAATATAACGCCCTGCTTGTATTGCTTCTTTGGCGTAATCACCAACCTGTTTCAAGAATTTGAGCATTGTGTGTTTCTCTCTTGTTTGTCAGTGGTCAGGAGGCAGGGGGGTAGGGGGCA
>DATGXB010000049.1:0-4872 GCA_035299225.1 Nostocaceae cyanobacterium
TTGGCTTTTCTCTTTCATACTTTGCTGGAATTGATAGATATTCAATATCAACTTCTTCGCCAACATTTACCATCTCGAAAAACCTTTTTTGATGACCTACGTGCTTTAACCCGTTATCTCTACTTTGATAGTTGGAATAGTCTACTCCGCTTCATGCTAGAGGGGTTAGAGTTAGAGTTTCCTATTAACACTTCTTGATTATCATTCTCATAATGAGAATTGCTGAGAATTTCCATAAATACTTGCCATTTAACGATTTTATGCTAAAATGATAGTACAAATATATTAGATAGCAAATTTGACCCAAAAATGCTTTCATAAAGAAAGCAGAAATGTAAATATTATAAATGTTGGGTAACGTTGAGGTTTGGAGAAAATTGATAATCAGAGGAGGGCTGGAATGAATAAAATACTTGAAATGCCAACCCTGTATAATCGTTTGTCAACTGTAGGTTTTCCCAAAAATTTCATTCAGGAGAAAGCATTACCTGAGTGGTGGAATAGTGAACTAGAAAAAAATCCTGTTGCTGTCATGGAAGCTGCTGGTTATATTTCCAAGCGGCTAGGTTTGGATGTAGCATCAGTCTTAAATCCTGAAGTTCCTATAGAATTTAAGAAGGTCAATCATCCTAAGTTTAAAAAAAGACAAAACACTGATGAGCAACGCTTGTTAATTGCTCAAGGTTTGGCAACACGGATAGCTGAGATGATATCTTATGCTGCTAAATCCCCCTTTACAGGAGTTCCAAGTGATCCATCAGAAATTCGGAGTATAATTCTTAAAAATCATGATTGGGTAGACCTGGAAAATCTTGTTAATTTTTGCTGGTCTTATGGTATTCCCGTAGCACACTTTTCAAATTTCCCTCCAAAAACTATTAAAATGGACGGAATAGCAGCTTATCTGAATGACCGTCCAGCAATTGTGATTAGTTCTGGGTGGCGTTATTCTGCGTATTTAGTGTTTATACTAGCTCACGAACTTGGACATATTGCTTGTGGTCACGTTCAGGATGGTTTATTACTTGATGAAAGTATCAAAGATGAGATTCAAGACAAAGAGGAGGTAGAGGCTAATAATTTTGCAGTAAATTTACTTCTAGGTAAAGAGTATAATTGGGAAAAAATGCCCAATCCAATAGAACTCAGACGTGCAGTAGGTAAAATTGGCCGTGAAGATAGAGTAGATCCTGGTGTATTAGCTTTAAACTATGCTTTGAAAATGTCGGATTGGTCTACTGGAAATGGTGCATTAAAGATTATCGAACGTCAAGCCAATGCGCCTACAAAAATCAATCAATTTCTCAGTGATAACTTAGACTGGGAAGAGTTGGACAAAGATAGTGAAGAATATCTTAGACTGGTAACAGGAATGTAGTCTTTTGTATGTGAGGAGTTACTTCTTGTTACTCTATTTTGTTGATAATGATATTATTATAGAACTGGCATCATATAATCTTTTTTGGGAAATGATCGCCAGTTTACAAGCATCTCAAAAAGATTTTAGAGTTTTACCGACTGCTTCCAGTTATATTGATGGTTCATCTAAACTGCGTAGAAAATATAAACAAGAAAGCCTTCAATTTGGAAAAAGGATAGCAGACAGTATTCAAGTAATTGATCATAATTTAATTGACCAATCAGAACTACTTAGTTTAAATTTAGAAGGAATTGATTCAGGAGAAGCTCTACTTGTAGCAGCTACAAAAGGTGAAGATAATGCTTATTTATTAACTTGTGATAAAAGGTTTTTAAAGACTCTATCAAAATCTAACCTAAATATTATTAAAGAAAGACTATCTAAAAAAATTATTTGTTTAGAACAGTTATTAATAAACTTGATAAATAATAATGATGACTTTGATAAAATACGACGAAGAATAATTGCATCTGATTTACAAAATCAAAATATTTTTGAAACTTTTAAAAATGGTAAATTGACTACAAAAGAACAAGCTTTACAAATTCTTGAAGAATTTACAAAAGAGCTACGTCAACAAACAGGAGATTTATTAGTTGATAGTTTACCAGTTAAGTAGGAAAGCAGAATTAATTACACATTGTCATTGCGTTCGCGGAGCGTTCCCGTAGGGTATGGAACGTAGCGGAATGACGCAATCGCAAGGACTTGAGATTGCTTCACTTCGTTCGCAATGACGTAAATAATTTTTCCTAATTACTTATCAAACCATAAAATTACTTTTTAATCATGTCAAAATTGCGCCTCCCATTAATTTCTCGTTGCGGCGCTTTAACTCGTCTTGCATCAGTGGCCAACGCTGTAAAGTAGCGTCTATTTCTATGACTTTTTCTGCGGCTTGACGGGCTAAAATTAATATGTCTTCGTCTTCTACTAGGCTGGCTAAGGTAAAATCAGGGACACCAGATTGACGAGTGCCTAAAACTTCTCCAGGTCCACGGAAGCGCATATCCATTTCGGAAATGAAAAACCCGTCTTGAGATTGTTCTAATACTTTTAACCGTTGTTGTGCATCTTGACTGCGGGAACTGCTCATTAATAAACAATATGATTGGGCTGCACCCCGTCCTACACGTCCCCGTAATTGGTGTAACTGTGATAAACCAAATCTTTCCGCGTGTTCAATTAACATTACTGTAGCATTGGGTACGTCTACCCCTACTTCTACCACGGTTGTAGATACCAAAATCTGGGTTTCATTGTCGCGGAATTTGTTAATGGCTTCGTCTTTGTCGGCGGAACTCATGCGACCATGTAATAAACCGACTTTAAATTCGGGGAAAACTTCTTCTTGTAATTTCTGATACTCTTCTATTGCCGATCGCAAATCCAATTTTTCTGATTCTTCTACCAAGGGTAACACCACATACACTTGTCTACCCTGGACTATTTCCCGACGCATTAAATCATAGGCTTGGGGACGTTCCTGGCCTGTTAATAAGGTAGTTTGAATTTTTTGTCTTCCTGGTGGTAACTCGTCAATTTGACTAACTTCTAAATCTCCATGTATGGTTAAAGCTAATGTACGGGGAATGGGGGTAGCTGTCATTGTTAATACATGGGGTTGTTCTCCTTTTTGCTGGAGTTTTGCCCGTTGTTCGACCCCGAAGCGATGCTGTTCATCTATCACCACTAACCCCAAACGGTTAAATATCACCGTATCTTGAATTAAAGCATGAGTTCCCACCAATAAAGGTAATTCACCTGTTTGTAATTGGGAGTGAATTTGTCGCCGTTTTGCGGTTTTGGTTGAACCTGTCAGTAATTCTACTGGTAAATGCAGCAAATTAAACCAGCTTACTAACTTTCTATAATGCTGTTCTGCTAATACTTCCGTAGGTGCCATTAACGCAGCTTGAAAACCGGATTGCAGGGCTGCTAAAATTGCGACAACAGCAACAACGGTTTTCCCTGAGCCTACATCACCTTGTACTAAGCGATTCATGGGGACGGTTTTTTGTAGGTCGGTGAGAATGTCGTTAATGACTCTTTGTTGTGCGCCGGTGAGTTGAAAGGGGAGGATTTTGTGAAATTCCTCGATTAGCTGACCTTTGGGAACAATAACGGCTTGGGTTTGGATTTCTCGCGCTTTTTGCTGACGTTGGAGTAAACCGACTTGGAGATAGAAAAATTCATCGAAAACTAAGCGCCTGCGGGCTAATTTGAGAGAGTCGCTATCTTTGGGAAAATGAATATTAGCGATCGCCTCTTTCAACTCTATCAAACCATATTTTTCTCGCAACCCAGGCGGAAGCGGATCTTTTAACTGATAAGTCGCAGGTAAAGCCGCTATTACAGCCTGTCTAACCATATTAGCTACCACACCCTCAGTTAAAGCATAAATCGGCACAACCCGCCCAATCGTTAACGATTCGATAGTATCCCCAGGATTCCCCAAAACTTCTAATTCTGGGTTATCCAAAGTCAAGCCGTATTTATTACCCTTAACTAACCCACAAGCCGCAACCACACTCCCCACAGGATAGCGGCGTTTTTGGCTTTCCTGCCAACCCCGACTTGTATAACGCGAACCAGCATAAAAACGACTGACTTTAATTTGCCCAGTATTATCACGTAACATCAAGTCTAAAATTGTTAACTTGTTGTTTTTGGGACTGGTGAAAAAGTTGCAACGCTTAACTGTAGCTACTATTGTCACTGTTTCCCCCGCTTCCAAATCCTTGATATTTACCTGACGGGCATAATCAATATGATCACGAGGAAAGTAAAACAGCAAATCCCGCACTGTATATAAACCCAACCGCGCCAAATTATCAGCCCTCCTGGGGCCAATTTCTGGCAAAGTGCTGAGTTTATCCTCCATATTTGGGGCTAATCTCCGCTTAACCTCAGCCACAAGCGGCGTTGTATTGGGAGTTTTAGGCTGATAATTTTTTTCTTCTTCTGTTGGTGCTTCCTGTTCTTGTTGTAATTGGTAGAGATAACGGCGCACATTAGCAACTAAATTTTTCCTGGCTTCTACTCCCAGACTTGGATATTCAGCAAACTTAACAGCTACTTCTTGCCAACGACGACGTTCATCACTGGGTAAGCTGGTGGGGAATTTCCCAAAAGTCAAGCTGAGAAATTCACTGAAGCGGTATTGCCTACCCATCAAATCCGTAAAGCCGTTGTCTGCTTCTACTGCCAAAGCTTTCTGTAATCTAATCCAATCGGGAATATCAGTCATTGGTCATTAGGGAACAGGGAACAGGGAACAGGGAACAGGGAACAGGGAATAGGGAATAGGGAATAGGGAATGGGGAACAGGGAATGGAGAATAGGGAACAGGTAACAGGGAACAGGGAATGGAGAATAGGGAATGGAGAATAGGGAATGGGGAATTAATTCTTATTTTCCCCCCTGCCCCTCTGCCCCCTGCCCCTCTGCCC
>DATGXB010000050.1:0-26552 GCA_035299225.1 Nostocaceae cyanobacterium
GGGGCAGGGGGGCAGAGGGGCAGAGGAGGCAGGGGAGGCAGGGGAGGCAGGGGAGGCAGGGGGGAAAAAGATAAAGAATAAATTGCCTATTACTTATTCCCTGTTCCCTGTTCCCTGTTCCCTGTTCCCTGTTCCCTAATGACTAATGACTAACCCCTGTTCCCTGCTATATAAGCCAGAATATGAAATGAAATTATTTAGGCTGGAAAAATGTCTACTCAAAAGACAAGTGGTGGAAAATCTAATTTATCTCGTGATTGGCCGATCGCACAATTACCGGGAATGAAACCGGAGGAACAAAGTCAACTGCAAAAATGCGGTATAAATACCACTAAGGAGTTAATTCAACAGGCCAAAACTCTAGAAGCAAAAACTGCTCTATCAGGTAAATTACAAGTTAATATTAATGATGTTAACAAATGGGTGGCAATGGCAGATTTAGCCCGCGTTCCCAGTGTCGGTATAGAATACTGCGGTTTATTATTACACACGGGTATTGCTTCAGTGGCACAGTTAGCGCAGACTCCCACACACAGATTACATCAACAAATTCTCCGCTTGCAGGTGGCAACTATGCAGCGTCGTGATTTGTGTCCGGCGATTGAGTTAATACAGCAGTGGTCTAAACAAGCGAAAACTGTGCTAAATATTGACTAGCAAGCGTTTAGGCTTCTTTAGCCAATACACCATTGAGGAAAATATCAGCTAGTCCTTCGGCCATTTGCTGCATTTCCTGGGGAGAAGCGTTTGGTTCCATTAGGGTTTGATCGGAAAAACCAGCGATCGCAAACATTCCTAAAAATACCTTTGCTACCAGTTTGGCATCCATTTGGCGATAAATGCCCCGATCCATTGCTGTTTGAAAGAAGGCTTCGGCGACATCGGTCATTTTACTGATGATGTCTCCTTGAATGCGATCGCGCAAATCTGGATGAAATTGCACCTCCATAAAACAAACCCGTAACAAATCTACATTTTTGTGTAAGTTCCACATCCTCCGCTTCATCACTTGGGCTACTGCTTTATAACTGCCCATTTCGCTTAATTCTGTCAGCAAATCAGTTAAAATATCTACCCAGCCCTGAGTTGCTACCTCTACCAAAATGGCCTTTTTATTGGTAAAGTGCCGGAATAATGTCCCTTCGGCTACTCCTGCCGCTTGGGCTAAATCACGGGTGGTAGTACCATCAAACCCTTGTGAAGCAAATAGCTTTTGGGCTGCTTGCAAAATGCGATCGCGTGTTTGTGTCTCTGAAGGAGGAGAAGAATTGAAAATTCTCATAATTGTTTATTTTTTTATCTATGGAACATGAGTTGTAGCATTATTGTCTAACGTCCAGTACAAAAATCACAAAAACCTTAACACAAGATTAACGCTCGAATTGTTAGTTCACTTATTTCCTTAAGAAAGTTTACTTTTAGTTGCGATTTTGCCGATGCATCATTCTAAATACACTCTTTTAAACTGTAAATTAGCCTTTTTGGAGAGATTACAACTCTCTCTCTCCTTCAAGCGGCTATTTATAACTTGTTTGGTGTTAATAATCTGCTGTTTGGGTTTGATTTCTCAACCAGCCCTAGCCCTAAAACAAAATCAAAACTCTATTCAACCTTATCTAGATCGGGTCATCCGTCAACTGACAGAATTTCGTCTAGAAAATGGGTTGAAGTTTATTGTTTTAGAACGGCATCAAGCTCCGGTGGTTTCTTTTCTGACCTATGCTGATGTTGGCGGGGTAGATGAACCAGAAGGTAAAACTGGAGTTGCCCATTTTTTAGAACATTTGGCTTTTAAAGGTACAAAGCGGATTGGTACTAATGATTATAATGCCGAAAAGCCTTTGCTGGAAAAGCTGGAGATATTAGATACACAAATTCGTGCTGCTAAAACTAATGGTAAAACCGAAGAATTAACCCGCTTACAAAGTGAGTTTAAATCACTGGAAAATCAAGCCCAAAATTTAGTTAAACAAAACGAAATGGGGCAAATTGTTGAACAAGCTGGAGGTGTGGGTTTAAATGCTACAACTTCCTCAGAAGCAACCAAATATTTTTACAGTTTTCCGGCGAATAAATTAGAATTGTGGATGTCTTTAGAGTCGGAAAGATTCCTCGAACCAGTATTTCGGGAATTTTATAAAGAAAGGGATGTGATTTTAGAAGAAAGACGCTTGCGGGTAGATAATTCACCAATCGGGACGATGGTAGAAAAGTTTATTGACACTGCTTTTAAGGTTCATCCTTACAGAAGACCAGTTATCGGTTATGACGAAGATATCCGTAATTTATCACCTACGGATGTAGAGCAGTTTTTTGAAACTTATTATGTACCCAATAATTTAACTATTGCTATTGTCGGGGATGTTTACCCAGATGAGGTAAAAAGATTAGCAAAAATTTACTTTGGTAGATATGTGGCTAAACCACAACCACTGCGAAAAATTCCCCCAGAACCCAAGCAAACAACAACTAGAGAGGTTAGTGTACAGCTTCCTAGTCAGCCTTATTATTTTGAGGGTTATCACCGTCCAGCAATTACTGACCCCGATAATTTAACTTATGACATTATCAGCAGTTTATTGAGTGATGGACGCACATCCAGATTGTATAAATCTTTAGTAGAAAAACAGCGTGTAGCTCTTTCTGCTCAAGGTTATGGTGGTTTTCCTGGTGATAAATATCCCAATTTAATGTTTTTCTATGCTCTCACAGCACCCGGTCATACAGTGGATGAGGTAGCGACGGCTTTAAGAGCAGAAATAGAGAAGCTCAAAACCGAACCTGTCACAGAACAGGAATTACAACGGATTAAAACCCAAGCAAAAGCCAGCGTATTGCGATCGCTCGATTCTAACATGGGTATGGCTCGGTTATTGACAGAATACGAAGTAAAAACTGGTTCTTGGCGTAATTTATTTCAACAATTAGAACGCCTAGACTCAATCACACCGGCGGACATCCAACGGGTAGCTAAAGCCACTTTTACCCAAGAAAATCGCACTATTGGCAAGTTGTTATCTAAACAAGGATAAGGGACTGGGGAGGGGAGAATCAATCACCCATCCCCACACCTAGCTACAGTGAGGAGTATTAATTAGATATTGGAAGTTGAGGACTATCGGTAAATTCAAATGGCTCGGCTGGTTTAAACTGATCGGTGATATCCCCACCCAACTTGAAATTACTTTCGAGTGCAGGGATCTTCCTTACACCCGAATTTACTGAAAAATCTAATTCATCGAGATTAATCCAACACGCAGCAGGATTGAGTGAGTATAGATAGTAATAAACGCGGTTTTTCTGGTCTATTACGGTACTCCAAATAGTTTCAGCTTGAGATGGGAGATCAGGATTAGTATTTTTCAGTCTCAAAGGCACGGTGACATTACGAATTATACTAAAAGCGATCGCCACAGCTGTTCGAGTATCAACATTACGTTCCACTTGCGATAGATAATATGAAGCACGGGCAAATCGGTCATCAGCGCGTTGAGTTCCTGGTAGAAATGCCAAACTATCCTTATTTCTCCGTTGCCAGTATTCATTCATTGCCAGCTGCTCATCATAGAATGGCTCATTAGTCATCACTGTATATTGTTTACCATGATAAATAACCAGCTTACCGTCCTTATACTCGAAAATTGCAGAATTACCAGTTGCGTCAGAAACACACAAGTGAAGTCCAGCACGCCGACCCTCTCGTCCTGGAATCTCCAACTCGACAATACGTATATTCTCTTTCTCCAAATCCTCCATCGTTTTAACGGCCTCTTCCACTGTGGCACAAGTATCGAGTAGGTATTGCGGCCAGGCCCCAGTTGACATTAATCTTTCTCCTGGTTTCGATGCGGGAAATTCAGCTACTGATAGAAACAGAAGATTAGCAACTAAACCCTGTGTGTTTATCCCGTCTGATGTGCCAGCATTGTAGCCAGAGATAACCACACTCCCGTATTTGGATGTCCACGTGAAGGGGGTGAAGTCGCCTATTTTCTCACTTACCAAGCCAACACGGTTCATTCCTACTGGAAATAACCAAAATTCTGCAAAAGTAGTTTTACTACCCCAGTCCATGTTACGACCAGTGACAACGTTGGGAGTCGAAGTTGTCTCAAACGTGTTATCTGAGTATAAAATCCTTGTACACATAGTTTCTGATGTCTATTTGAAAAGTGTTAACTATTGCTTAAATTTTGTCCGCACGTAGTAAGCATATCAGGTTTTTAGTCAATACCCAGGATGTTTATAAAACGAAATCTTACTTGATTAATAGTAAAAATACTTAAAATTAATATAGAAACCATTAGATATAGTGTAGAAATGTCAGAACAGTTGCGGGTGAGATATGGATTATGAAAAAATGGGCAGCCACAGAAATGAAGAAGAAAAAATTTAAGATGAGTAAGCGGTTTATTTATGCTGTACTTGCAGCTATTGTTTGTGTAGCTGTAACATTTAATTTCTCTTTAGCAGCCACGGCCGCCGCTAAACATTACACAGATTTAGAATTGCCCGCATTACCAGAGGTGAAAATACCCAACTATGAGAGGTATACCCTGAGTAATGGTTTAGTAGTTTATTTAATGGAAAATCATGATTTACCTTTAGTTAGTGGTTCAGTTATTGTTCGCACTGGTAGCCGTTGGGAAAGCAGTGATAAAGTGGGGTTAGCTGGTTTAACTGGTGCAGTGATGCGGACGGGGGGAACAAAACAGCACACTCCAGAACAGTTAAATGAGATATTGGAACAGAAAGCCGCAGCCGTAGAAACGGAAATTGGTGAAAGTGCTGGTAGTGCCAGTTTTGAGGCTTTAAGTCAGGATGCAGAAAGCGTCTTTGGCTTATTTGCGGAAGTGTTGAGAGAACCTGCTTTTACTCAAGAAAAGCTAGATTTAGCCAAAACTCAAATTAAAGGTTCTATAGCTCGCCGTAATGATAACCCCAACACCATCGCTAGTCGAGAATTTCGTAAATTAATTTATGGCCAAGATAGTCCTTATGCTCGTACTGTAGAATATGAAACATTAAACCGGATTAGCCGCGAAGATTTAGTCAAATTTTACCAAGAATATTACCATCCCAATAATATGATTTTGGGGATATTAGGGGACTTTGATCGGCAAAAAATGCGATCGCTCATTCAAGCAAAATTTGGTGACTGGCAACCCAAGGGAGAACTAGCTAAACTTCCCGCACCAGAAGTTACTCCTGCTAATACTGGTGGTGTGTTTGTCGTTAACCAGCCCCAACTTACCCAAAGTAACGTATTAATTGGCCATTTAGGGGGAAAAGTTGACAGTCCAGAGTATCCAGCCTTAGATGTATTGAATGGGGTATTAAATAGTTTTGGAGGGAGATTATTTAACGAATTGCGATCGCGTCAAGGACTAGCCTACTCAGTCTATGGTATGTGGAATCCCCGTTTTGACTACCCTGGTTTATTTATTGCCGGAGGACAAACGCGATCGGATGCCACAGTACAATTTATCCAATCCTTGCAAACAGAAATCAAACGTCTGCAAACTCAACCCGTCACCCCCAAAGAATTACAAATCGCCAAAGAATCTACACTGAATTCATTCGTTTTTAACTTTCAAGACCCCAGCCAAACCCTATCCCGATTAATGCGTTACGAATATTACGGTTATCCCTCTGACTTCCTTTTCCGTTATCAAAAAGCCGTAGTTGCTACCACCGCCGCAGACATACAGCGTGCAGCCAAAAAATACTTAAAACCCAAAAACTTTGTTACCTTAGTAGTAGGAAATCAAACCGCCATTCAACCACCACTCACCAAATTAGCCGCAAAAATCACACCCATAGATATTACCATTCCCAACACCTCAACCCAAGCACAAAACTAAAATTATTTTCCCATATTTAAACCTCTCCCCCAAAAGGAGAGGCTTTTCATTTTGTAGCTTGAAGCAGTGAAAATATTATGGTTGTATTGTTACATAAGAAACTTTACCATCTAATCCATCTTTACGAACGTAACTCATTCTAAAACCAGGTCTAATTACACTTTGTTCAAAAGTGCTGACACAAGCTCCTTCAGGTGGCAAATCTGGTAATTAAGTAATTAGGCAGAATTAATTACACAACTTATTCCCCTGCACCGCCTTGCTTTACGTAGGAAATTAATTTTGCACGACTACTTAATGATGATTTAAACGAAAGTTGCCCTCAAGCAGCAATCATTCTCATTGAAGCGTATTAATGAATATAAATCATCAAAAGATTTGGGGTAGTTTTCCTGAAAGCTGAAAAAAAATTATCATTTTAGCAGACGAAAAGCCCAGAATTCTGTCTCAGAATTTCAACATAAAAACTTGATTTTGTCTAAAAATAAATCAAAATATAAGAGCAGGATTTTACATCTAAATATATACATCAGGAGGTGAAGAGGTTATGGCAATAACTATTTATGACCTAAATTCTAGTCATCATAAACCAGAAATTGAGGAACTAACGCTTGAGGAAATGAAAAATATACAAGGAGGCTATTATAGAAGGAGAAGGCCAAATAGAAGCATTAACACTGAAGATGTAGCCAAAATGCTCGGAAATATAGATTCTCAAATTGATTATCTTAGGGTAGAACTAGAATCTATTACAGCCAGTCTCAGCCGAGAAATGAACCGTTAACCTGGATTTTTAAAAAATCCGAATTTTTTTAAGAATCCCGTGTTTTGATATTGACCATCAAAATACATAATTTGAGTTTTCAATGTTAGCTATTTCCTGAGCTATCAAAATCTTTGTAGAGATATGCTGACGACATTTTTATAATTTTTCCAAAATTTAGCGATATTTGTAGGGACACAGCATTGCTGTGTCCTTTTTTGTTGATAACCTCAAAAACTATCTAATCTTATGGGTTTACAAGCAAGTCTAGCACAGAACTCTAACGGAATAGAAACTCATACCATGAAAATTAATTGGCTATATTTTATCTAAACCTCTAAAAATGGCTGCTATAAATCTACTGTCCAATGTATTCAACAGCTTTAAATAATCCAATTTACAAAAGACAGAACACATTAACTTATGTCCGTAAAAAGTAGCTTCAGGTCTTGATTTTCTCAATTCTCATCTAGCAAAATGACAATATCAGTTGAGCGAGACAAGCTTAATTGAATATCACAAATCAATCCTACTTACTGAACAAGAAACTCTGAGGAAAAAATTATGGCAACTATTAAACTCTCTGAATTAAACGCTGTTGGTTCTGAATTATTCCAAGATTCTGAAAGCTTTTTAAATGACATGAACGATGTAGATACTATGTCTGTTCATGGTGGTGGTCATGATGAAAGCAACTTCTCACACTTAACCGGTCTAGGTGTGAAATTCCTTGAGTTTGCGTATGGTGCTTATGCAATTGATAAGGTTGCATACTTAGCTAAATCTTTCAGCGAAAGCAACCCATACCCCTACTACTAATA
Organism: Nostocaceae cyanobacterium; assembly: GCA_035299225.1. Classification (GTDB taxonomy): domain Bacteria; phylum Cyanobacteriota; class Cyanobacteriia; order Cyanobacteriales; family Nostocaceae; genus DATGXB01. The sequence continues at coordinate 7,449 of DATGXB010000050.1, forward strand.
TTGATTAGTTAACGCATTTCCACAAATCTTACTCACTGAACAAGAAACTCTGAGGAAAAAATTATGGCAACTATTAAACTCTCTGAATTAAACGCTGTTGGTTCTGAATTATTCCAAGATTCCGAAAGCTTTTTAAATGACATGAACGATGTAGATACTATGTCTGTTCATGGTGGTGGTCATGATGACAGCAACTTCTCACACTTAACCGGTCTAGGTGTGAAATTCCTTGAGTTCGCGTATGGTGCGTATGGAATTGATAAGATTGCATACTTAGCTAAATCTTTTAGCGAAAGCAACCCATACCCCTACTACTAATATTGATTAGTTGGTAGTTTTCTACTAGGCTAATTGGCTCTCTTGGGATTATTAATTAATAATAACATAATAAGCCCAGAGAGCCAAATAAAACAATTAAACATTAAAAAAATTAAAATTTACAGCTTTTACTACCCAAATTATTATCTTCTTAATTATTTTCTGCTAATTAAAAAATGGCCAGAATCAAAATTGATGATTTATCTGTCACTGAATCAGAAAGCCTGCTATATGATCTCAACAATGTAGAATCTATGGCTGTATTTGGTGGTGAAGACACCAACTTTAATCAATTAATGAAATTTAGCACTAAAACATTAGAATTTTTATTGACAGCTTATGCTATCAATACTATTGCTTTTTTAGCGAGTTCATTTAACTCAAGAGACTAAATTTTGCTCAGATAAATAGACATAATTACTACTAAGCTAATGTATACCATCGCTACTAGTGCAAATTGGCGGAAATAACTATCCAGCCAAAAACCTGAAAAAGCTTATACACCAAGGCTTCTTACCTCCTACCTCCTTACAATAGTGCCGTCTCATAGTATCTACAGCATATTTCAGGTAAATGAGGTACAAATTTTTGGAACAAACTCTTATAAGTAATTAGGCAGAATTAATTACACAACTTAATTTCCCTGCTTAGAAAATTAATTTTGCACGACTACTTACCAAGAGACTTTCAACCCTGCACCGCACTGATCACAGTCAAAGTGTTAAGAGTTCCCTGCTGTATATATTTTTTTGGCTGATATCCATCACATCATCATTTAAAACTATGCCATTTCTCCTCAGTTCTCAAAATGTTTTTGATTATCTAATTTCCCAAGGTCTTTGTACTAACCAAGACAAAGAATTATGCCAAGTTGAGTTAAAACCCGCAAAGAATTTTAACTTATTAATTACATTCCCAGACGGTCATCAATTATTAGTTAAACAAGAACGACATAATCATGAAGGTAAAACTTTAGGTGAATTTGCTAGTGAATGGCAAGTTCATAATTTCTGCCAAACTTTCCCAGAAATTAACTATCTGCGGTCTTATATATCAGCAGCGATTCAATTTGATCCAGAAAATTCTATCATTATTTTTGATTATCTCCGCCAATATACTGATTTAGCCCGTTTCTACGTTGAGGAAGAGCTTTTTCCGACCGAAATCGCCTACTCAATTGGTGCTAATTTAGCATTAATTCATCGTTTAACTATCAATAATTCCAAATACAAAAAGTTTTTTCAAGCTAATGAAAATGAAGAAGTCCAGCAAACTCCCAACTTAGCTAGAGGTTTAGAAAATCTGACACCAGAAATATTTGGAATGATTCCATCTGATGGGTTAAAGTTCTTTACACTCTATCAACGTTATGATACTTTAGGAAAAGCGATCGCTAATTTAAGTCAAGCCTATCTTCCCTGTTGTTTAACTCACAATGACCTTAAACTTAACAACCTTCTTTTATCTTTAAATTGGGAAAAGTCAGCATTATCAAAATCTCCCTACCCAGAAAAAATGATCCGTCTCATTGACTGGGAAAGAGGTAAATGGGGAGATCCCACTAATGATTTAGGTTCAATTATCGCTAGTTATCTACTAATTTGGTTAAACAGCATGGTAACTAGTAAAACTATCCCCATTGAAGAATCTTTAAAATTAGCAGCTACTCCTTTACAAATAATTCAACCTAGTATCGCTGCATTAATCACTGCTTATTTAGCAGAATTCCCCACAGTATTAACACTTCGTCCTAACTTCCTAGAATTAGTTATTCAATTTTCTGGTTTAGCCTTAATTCGTTCTATTCAAGCCGCATTACAACACGAAAAAACTTTTGGTAACAGTGGGATTTGTATTTTACAAGTTGCTAAAAGTTTATTATGTCGTCCTCAAGCGTCTATTAATACAGTTTTTGGTATGGAAGCAGCACAATTAATTCCTAACAGCCTATCTTTAGTGCAAGGAGGCAGGAGGTAAGAAGGTTGATTAATTAATGTTTTACCCTTGTCTAGCTGAGTGGTTATTTCCGCCACACTGCACTAGTTTAAAAGAAACATCAAAAAAGTGCTGAGTGTTGAATTAATTCCTTCTCAATTACACTCAGCATTTTCCTTAATCATCAGCATTCGATTTTAAGCACTTCTGCCAAGTCATTTACACATCAAATTAAATAGCTAACAAGGATTTTATCTATTTATCCGCGACCGTCTGCATACCCGATGGGAAGGATAAGCCAACATCTGCATCTATCTGCGGTTCAATATTAAATTCCCGCTTTTTTGGGTAATTAATTTTGACAACCTACTTATTATTCAAGAGGAAAATATTATGCAACTACTAAATTCTTCTCACGTTCAACTTTCACAACTCCCTAAGCAACTGCAAACATCACTCCAAAATATTGTTAATCAAGTAGAAATTGAATCTTACTATCGTATAAAACATCCACAATATCAACCTGTTGAATTACCAGAAACAGTTACTAATCGGTTTCAAAATCTGCCAGCAGAAATGCAAGCTAAACATTTAACCTTACAATTAAGAAACTTTCTTTATAGTGTTTATTATAATGGTTCGCTTGTAACTAATGATAACCAGGAAAATCAAACTAGAGATTTAGTGAATAATAGTATATTTGGCGTGGATTTAACATTTTATAATCGCTTGCATCAAAGTAATCAAAGTGTAGGTTATTGGAATTTTGATTGGTTAGTTGTCCAAACAGAAGCAAACGGTACTTTAGCAGTTCAAAAAAATGGTTTAACTCTGTATGTTGAACCTGAACTTTATCAAGCACCAGCAGATCAAACAGTAACAATCGGTAAAACAGTAGCCATTAAAATGCCTAAGAATTTAGTGCAAAATGGCTTTTACATGGCAATTTCTAATCAAAATCCTCCAGGTAATCAAGATATTACCCGTATTTATTTTAACTTGTCTCCAGAGGGAGCAGTGGCAGTAATGCAAAGCTTAACATCTGGACTTAATGCTTTGAAAATTCCCTTTTCATTTAAAGCATTATATAACCCTACAGATTACCGACGTTATGATTCAGCCGTGTTATATTTTAATAAACATAACTATTCTTTAGTTTTACCAGTCCTCACCAGAATATATCAAGAACATCAATCTTATTTTTCTGATCAAGTCCCTCTATTTACCAAGCAACTCGCACCGGGTTTAGCCTGCGCTGAAGAACCTCAACACAAATTTGGCGAAAAAGAAAGTTTTGGCACAAATCGCTGTCAAATTATCGCTAATGGTTTAATTAATGCATGGGAAAAAAATGAACAGACACCAGAAGGAAAAATGCAGTTTATTTTCAATCAATTTGCTTTAGAAGAAATTAACTTGCAATGTCCTTATCTCAACGCTAACTCAGAAGATATTTATACACCCTTGTCAGCATAATAAATTATCATTTTTTAAAAGATTAATGACGAGAATCTCTAATTGAATAATCTAGAGATTCTCGTTTATTATATGGGTAAAAGTTGAGATATTTGCTAAATTAACAAGATATCTAATTTACTTCCATTTGTTTTAATTCGGGAGAGTGTGAGTTTTTATTTGCTGCTATTTGGATCACAATTTCTAAAGGCTCAAGTTGTTGTCTGAGCCAGTTAGTAAATAAATCTCCCATAATCTTTAAGCGTCTTTGTTCATTCAATTCTGGCTTAATAATTTCTTCAACCATAATTAAATGTGCTCCTTTAGGAGAAATTATCGGTTTAAGTAGTTGGGGAGGATGAGACGCAAAAATAATCGAAGCAATTTCTGGACGGAAATCACTACGTAAACGTATACCTTGGTATCCGCCGGCTCGACGTAATTCTGGATGTTGTACATAGCGTCGTGCTACTTCTTGAAAAGTAATTTCTCCTTCTTGTAGTGCATAAAATAATTCTAAAGCTAAATCTTCATCATCAAGAATGATTTCATAAGTAACAGCTGCGGTGTAGTCAATTTGATGAGCATAAAAGAATGGTTCAATTTTATCAGCAAAGAGATGTTCAGCTAATTTAGCGGATAATAGATTTATTTCGGCTATTTCTTCAAAATTATCCAGAGAAAGATAATGTTTTTCTAGCCAAGCCCATGTTTCCTCTGCTTTAATTAATTTGTAACTTAATCTGAGGCTATCCGCCGCTTGTTGCAATTCTTCTGTAGCAATGGTAATACCTTCTTTTGCTGCTGTTTCTGCGATGATTTTGCGTGTAGCGATCGCCTCCAATATATTGGGGATTTGGCACGATATTTTAATGTGATAAAGGATCTCTTCAGGAGAAACAGTCATCTGCTTTGACATAAATTAATTCCTCCAATTAATATCTTAATTTTATATTGTATTATCCAAAAAATAAGACCTATAAGAATTCTTTTGAAAAAATATTTTTATAATCAATAATTATTGTACAAATTTCCAAACATGATTTTAGTGGTTGACCGTCAACAGTGAAATGTCAACAGCCAACCTACCCACAAATCAATTTTATTTTTACTCATTTACTTACTGATATACCAATAAAGTGAACATTAAGCAATGACTATTGACTAAAGTTCTAAGCCATTTTTTTGTAACTTTTTGAATGGGTCTAAAATAAAGTCAATAATTCGTCGTTGACGGACAATAACTTCAGCCGATGCTGTTTGTCCAGGGGTGAGAGGAATCAGTTTATCGCCTGTCTTAATATATGGTTGTTCAAGAGCAATATCTAACTCATAAACTTCAGTGCGGTTAAGTCCATTTTCTTGAATTTTGGAATCTGGAGAAATCCAAGTAATACGGCCTTCCATAATTCCATATTCTTGGAAAGGATAAGCATCAAATTTAATTTTGACTGGCATTCCTACTTTCACAAAACCGCTATGTTGACTAGGCATTTGCGCTTTTAAGATTAAAGTAGCATTTTTCGGAGCAATTTGTGCTAACCTTTGTCCAGGTTGTACCACAGAACCTGGCTTTTTAATTGGTAACTCAAAAATTATCCCATCAACAGGCGATCGCACAACCCTTTGCTGTAGCTGTAACTGTAAGGATTTAATCTGGCTTTTAGTCTGTTCAATTTCTGATTTTACCGATGTAATTTGTGTTTGTACATCTTTGAATTGTTCCTGATTTCTGAGGAGAGTTAATTTTCCTGCTTGTACTAAGCTTTGATAGCTATTTTCCTCTTCCTCCAAACGTAGTTTTGCTTGTTCAATATCCACTTGAGCCTGATTCATAATTGATTGATAGCGGCTCATTTCTTCCTGTAAACGTAACTCTGCCTGTTGAATATTAGATTTTGCTTCCTCTTGCAAACTTTGACTTTCTTCTGCTATTTTTTCTAATTCTACCAGCTTGGTTTGAGGAACAGCACCCTCCTGTAAAAGTAACCGATAACGTTGGACTTCAGAGATATCTCTACCCCATCGGCTTTTAGCTATGCGATAAGCATTTTGAGTAGATTTAATATTTTGTCTGACCTGACTTACTTGTGCTAATTTCTCCAATTTTTGTAAATTGTAAGCACTTTTTCTGGCTTCTAAATTGTGTTTTACTTGATTAAGTTGTGCTAGTTTTTCTAATTTCTGGGCTTGGTTTTGTTGCTCCTGAATATTAATTGCTAATAGCACTTGATTTTTGAGTAATTCTAATTGTGCTTGGCGATTTACTAACCCTTCTAACCGAGCTTGATTTTGCTGTATTTCTGTTTGCAAAACATCTGATTCTAGTTCTACTAATACCTGTCCAGCTTTGACATTTGCACCTTCGCTAACATTGACAGCTTTCACACTACCAGTCACTAAACTATCTAATTTTTGGGTTGCACCTTGGGGTTCTATTCTTCCGGTTGCATTGCCAGTTTCATCAACTTGAGCCAACATAGTCCAAGGTAAAGCTACCGTGGTAAAACTAATGAGTAAATACAATAAAGAACGAGTCCAGGCTTTTGGTAAAGCATCTAATAATTCTTCAGTTCCATAGAACCAATCATTTTCTTGATTAGTTGTCTGTGTTGTTTGTGAAACTAAATCAGGTTGTGCCTGTTCTGTTTCATTCAGAGTAGATAAATTATAAATTGAGTTGGGCATAAATGATGCAAATTCCTAATCAAAATGTAGTGAAAATGCTGTATACATAGTAGAGACGTTGCATCCAACGTCTCTAAATTTAATAATTGAAAATGAGATATTTAGGTCAGGAAAATAATTAAAACCATTTCCTGAATTAATGGGTTCTCAACTTGTTTGTGCTAATTGTTGTTGGTTGAGATAGAAATAATGTCCACGTTTATTAATTAATTCTTCATGAGTTCCACTTTCTACTAAAACACCACGATCTAAAACTAAAATCAGGTCAGCATGACGCACCGTAGACAAGCGATGAGCAATAATTAAACTGGTGCGTCCTTTGAAAATTTTTCTCAGATTGTTTTGAATAATTCGTTCTGATTCTGGATCAAGATGGCTAGTTGCCTCATCTAAAATTAACAGTCGCGGATTTCCTAGTAATGCACGAGCGATCGCTAGTCTTTGTCTCTGCCCCCCTGATAACATCCCTCCACCTTCACCGATTTGGGTTTCATAACCCATTGCTAGACGTTTAATAAATTCATCTGCACCTGCTAATTTAGCCGCTTCCATCACCTCATCTAAGGATGCTTCAGGATGTGCAATACTGATATTTTCTCGAATCGTTCCCCCAAACAAGAATGTATCTTGGTCTACAACTCCAATTTGCGATCGCAGGGATTGCAAGGAAATACTAGCTACATCTTGATTGTCAATTAATACTCTCCCATCTGTCGCAGGATATAAACCCAAAATCAATTTTGATAAAGTAGTTTTTCCTGACCCACTTCTACCAACCACCGCTACAGTTTGCTCTGGTAAAATTTCCAAACTCAAATTTTCTAAAATATTAATTTCACTTTCAGGATGATAACGAAAAGTGACATGATCAAAGCGAATATGTCCTCGTAATTTTGGGAGAATTTGCCGGACTTGATGCTCTAAATCTTCTTCTGGTTCAGCTTCTAAAACATCATTAATTCTTTCTGTAGATACAATCACTTCTTGCAATTGATTCCACAACACAATTAACCTTTGAAATGGCTGAATAATATTTCCCAACAACATATTAAAAGCCACTAACTGACCAATGGTTAATTGATTTTGAATTACTAACCAAGCACCAAACCACAGTAATCCTGTATTCGCTAACGATTGAATAGTAGAACTATAAACTTGCAGTTGATTACTAATCACTTGACCACTAAAATTTTTCCGGGTCAAATTATTTAGCAACTCTTCCCAATGCCATCGCACAGTCTGCTCAATTGCCATCGAACGAATTGAAGAAATACCAGTTAAACTTTGAATCAAATAACTATTTTCTTTAGAAACAGCACCGAAAACCTCTCTACTAATTCGACGTAAAAACGGAGTAGCAAAAAAAGCTAATAGGGTAAATGGTGGTACAATACATAATGTTAAGCCAGCCATCGGCGGACTGTACCAAAACATTAAACCCACATAAACAAAAACCGTGACTAAATCCAAAATAATTGATAATGCTTCCCCCGTCAGAAAACGTTGAATTTTTTGATTTTCCTGTACACGAGAAACAATATCACCCACATAACGAGATTCAAAAAATGATAAAGGTAGGCGAAAAGTATGCTTAATAAAACCTACCATTAACGCTATACCAATGCGGTTGGCTGTGTGGTCTAATAAATATTGTCTCAGACCATTAATTACTACCCGAAATAACCCAAAAATTAATAAGCCAATCCCCACAGCATTTAATGTTAATGTGCTACCTTGAACAATTACCCTATCTAATAAAAGTTGAGTAAATAAAGGTGTCACTAAACCAAAAACTTGAATTAACAATGAAGCACAAAATACTTCAATTAATACTCGTGAATGGGGTTTAACTAAATCAAATAACTGCCAAAATGGAGTATTAGCTTCTGGTGTTTCTTTGAGGGAAGCTGTGGGTTGTAATAATAAAGCGTAACCAGTCCAACCAGCTTTAAATTCACTAATTTTCAGATGACGTTGACCAATAGCGGGATCAGCAACAATTACCCGTCTTTTATTAATTTCGTAAACGACGATATAATGTTGACCTTGCCAATGTGCGATCGCTGGTAAGGGTTGTTGTGCTAATTTATCTAAACTGGCTTTAACCGGACGAGTAGAAAATCCAATACTTTCCGCCGCAGATGTTAAACTCCGCATAGATGCACCGGATTTATTCACATTTGCTAAATCACGAATCCGGTTAATACTTAAGTGTTTGCCCCAGTAACGGCTAATCATCACTAAGCAAGCCGCACCACAATCAGAAGCACTTTGTTGTTCAAAAAATGGATAGCGTTTAGTAACTTTTCGCCACCAATTACCAGCTACTACCGTAGGACTAGGAAAGTATTTTTTACGTCGTTTATTTTGGGGTGTTTGATTTGGTTTCGGTTCGGGAAGTGCAATTAAATTTTGGCGTTTAGTTGTAACTGTTTCAGATGTTGTTGTGGTTGTTGTTGTGGTTGGGTTAGAAACATCAACAAGTTCTGCTAGTTGCGGCCAGTGTTGCAAAGCATTTAACCATTTACCATGACCCAAACTATAAACAATAGTTGGTTTATTTACTTGCCAACTTCCCTGCTGAGGATGAAAACTGATTTTTCCTGGTGTTAATACAAATCCTTGTGTATGTGATAATTCACCTCGATAAACTAGCCAAAGTTTAGTATCTTTGGTCAATTGGGAATTGAGAGAACCACTAGTAAAATTATATCGGTCAAATAGCAATAAAGCTGTTAAAACTTCCTCAACAGAATTATGCTGAGGTAGTTGAGAGTTTTGATATAATAACAGCAATGTATCCCAAATTTCAGCTTTTTTTAGTAATCTATCGCTGATCAGAGGATAATTTTGCATTATCTCTTGTAATGCGGTTTGGGGAAGATAGCCAATCTTTAAATCAATAGAAGCTCTGGCTACATAAGCACTAAATCCCTGTTCAGGAAATAAAGTTAATTCCCCAAAACTTGAACCATAGGTCAGGGTAGTAATTAAATTATTTAAGCCATCTAATAATCGAACTTTTCCCGATAAAATCAAATAAATCCCGGATTTAGCCGTGGTTGCCTGCCAAAATTGCTTGGCTATAGGTGGCTCAATAATTTCTACCGCATTGACACAATTTTCTAATTCTGCTTCTGAGAGCGAATCACCCAAAACTTGCCTAATTTGCGTAGTTAATTGTTGTCGAAAAAACACTGCGGTCATTTCTAAACCTCCAAAACTAACCTGTCATTGAGTCATGAATTATTTACAGGTGATGGCTGGAAATTAAATTAAATGACCATTGAAAGCTAGGTTCAGAGTTAGACTGTAAATCACAAATTGTAATTCCTGTATCTTTATTTGAGGGAATTTGTTTTTGGGAGGAACTCTTCCGCTTAGTCGAAAGTCCCATTTGTTTAAGCAGACGATTAATATGGCGATCGCTAATTTCAATCCCTAATTCATTAGCTAAATGTTTACTTAACCATTGTGCTGTCCAATATCCAAAAGCATAACCATATTCTCGCGGACTATGGCTAACTAATTCCTTCAATCTTTCAATATATTGATTGTTAACCACTTTTGGTCTGCCTATCGGTCGCTCATTCCATTTGTGAGCCATTCCCGCTTCCGCAATACCTATCCAATATCTGGCCATCTCCTGAGAACATCCAATCATTTCACAAATATGAGTTTGTGATTTCCCCATATCTGCTAACAACATAATTTCAATCCTGCGTCGGTATTCTGGTTGTAACCCAGTTTGTAAATTTTTTAATAGTGCTTTGCGCTGAAAAGAGGTCAAAAATTTGCTCTCATAAGTATCTAAGTTATCAAAAATTTTGTCTTGACCAAGAGATTGTGACATAATTATTACCAATGGTCATCTACTGAAAAATTTGGACAAGTTTATTTATTGCATCTTTAAATACAACTTCAGATGCAAATTTAGATGCTGCGGGATTTCGCAAAAACTTTACTCTCCAGCTACAGCAATACCTGGTAAAACACCTACAAAAATAAATAGTGAACCCTAATAACCTGCTTCACTTTCCTAATACCAATTACAGCATTTAATCTTGGTAGATGCTCATAGGAAAGCAATGAACTAATTTAATATCAACTCTCATTTTGAGGATATAACTGAACCTTCCCATATAGGTTAGTAATTCAACCTGAAAATGAGGTAAAAAATATTTCTCAAAATGTAGTCCCAAAAGCAACAAAAGCCGAATCACATAAAAACTATTCTTTAGACTAGCCTAAAATGATCAATTTCTCATCAGCAGACTACCATAAATATCAAAATGTCTGCTGCGGCTTGACTACAGCATTTTCCATTTGGGCAATTTCCTAAATTTCTACCTGCAAGTTTACAGGAAACAGAAAAACTTTATCCAATCTTTATAACATTCTTACACAAAATTTGCAAATTTGCAGCAAAATCATAATCTTATTTATTAATTTTTTAGCGAAATCACATTACATACTTTAAATTTACTTATCAAGTCATGTTTTGAGTGGTAAATTCATGGCTAATATTAGATATTCTCTCCAAAGCAGAACATTATGTTCAGAAAAACAGAGTTAAACATCTATCTTTAGTTATAGAAGCTAAAATTAATTTTTTTAATAAAAAATAAAGCAGTATAGGCAATTAAAATAGTATAAAATACTATGTGTATTTAGACGGTTTGAAATCACCTCAACTTAGTACCTAATAGTTATAGCTGTTGCCAATTGGCCAAAATTTATCATATTTGCCAAAACAGAATAATGATCTATTCCGAAATTATTTTTTATCCACTAACAAAGTTACTATATCATCTTTGTATAAAAATTATATGTATTATCCTCATAGCACAAAATGAAATTAAATTCATTCAATTAGATCCAAAATTGATAATTTTGATATATTCATTTGTATCTATCTTGGGTAGGAAAAAATATTAGATTTTTTTGCCTAAAATGAAGCCAAGAAACATATACAATTATCTTGTTTGCTCTGGAATTATTCAGATGAATTTACATAAAAAAGGAAGCTGGTTATCTTTTTTCAGCTTCCCTCATTTACCTAATAAGTTCTTAGTTCTTTCTAGTTCATAAATGAGAAATAATCCTGTTTGGGAGAAATAGGATTATGATAGTCGAAATAGAAGCGTAAAAACCATGTTTTCTATCAGCTACGGTGATCAATATACTGTAACTTTTCAATTTCCCAAACCTAATTTTTGGTACTTTAGTTATGAAAACCCAAGTTACACCTAGTAAAAGAAAAGATTTAGCATTCTTAAGTAGTGATGGGAGAAAAACACCAACTTAAGTTTTATTATTTAACTGATTTGGGAAAAAGAACCACCAAGAGTTACAGCTAATCATTTTTGCTGTAGAAATTATCTCATCCATGAAAAACTGATTGTGATCACATTTTGTCAAAACATTCAGTTATTTTAATTTCATGGTCAGATAAAAACATTGTTTGTAATGTTAAAAATGTATCTACCTGCGATTCACCTCGGTTTAGCTTGTTACTCTTAATCTATAGGATTTTATTGGTGTATTTTTGCCAGAATGGCAGAATTTTACAAATCATTTACTAGTAGCAGTTGCAGAAATTACAGCATAAATTGTATTGTTGCTATCTTGCTACAAATGTTTAAAACAAAATTTAATCAGTGTATGTATCTTCCATGACAATTAGACCAATGTCAAAATTAATATCAAACAAAATATATTTGGCTAAAAGCCATCAGCTATCAGCCTTAATCAATTTTTGATTTGTGATTTTGGATTTTGAATTAAGTAGATGCAGTGTTGCAGACCAACACAATCTCAAACCCTTACAATTGCTAAATTTTACTGCACTATATTGGCAATTCCCTTGTGTAATCTATTTTGCGTAACTGCTTATTCATCCAAAATCTAAAATCTAACATTATTATGCTGAATGCTGACCGCTTTAACCCAGTAGACTGTGATTTAGCATCTATTACATCAATAGATTGATTAAATAAATTCACAGACCTGTTTGGTAGGTTGAGATTTAGACCTAGCTTGTGTCAACCACTGTTCCTGTTTATTGACATTTACTGATGTTTTTGCTTGATTTCCTGCTTCTTGATAAGCTAAGTCTTTAATTGTACTCAGACAATTAGATGCAAGATTTGTCTCAGGTTTTTTATCTGGGTTGAGTTGACTTACTTTGCTATTTTCATTTGACTGTGAACCACTTTTATTCTGACGAGAGTTTTCTTTCAGTAAACGATTATAAGTGCGGTAAGGAATATAATGCATAGGATTATAACCGACAAACCTCAACATTAAAACACAGGCCCAAGAATATTTACCAGCGAGAATTGCTTCTACTACTTGGTCAAACTGTTCGGGATGAAGTCTTTTATCTGGGTTGCTAATGTTGGCCGAAATTTCTTGATTCATAGTTTTAGCTGTCTTTGAATTAAGTAAGGTATTCCAGAGTTTTGGGTGTTACTGAGTCAATGCAAATACAACCTGCTGGAAATTACCAGCAGTTAAGTTATGAATTACAGGAATATATGAGTAATAGAAGAGTGAAAACGAGAGATGACCTTTACAAATAGCACATCTAGTAATTACTGAATTTTTGAGTGCTTCCTGTAACCTCTTGCGGTAAAAGTTCACCCTAAAAATAAAAATTCTGCTCGTAGTTGAGGTTGTGTAGCATTTTCATCTACTTGTTAAAGTATTACTCTCCAACTATCTACAAAAGCCTTAATTTATAACTTTTATTCCTAATTGCTAAATAATTATTGTTAAGTGCCGTTAGTAACAAAACGGTACTCTTGTAAACAAATGCCAATTGTGGATATAAATTATCAAGTCTCATCCCTAAATCACCCCATTGACTAAAGGTTTCAACTGTATTTAACCTAACGTATTTTTCCATGATTTGACCTGTAGTTTAAAACCTGATCACATTTGATCAAGTCTGTTTAATGTCTTGCCATATCTTCCCTGATTTAGTGATGTCAGTTGCCAATCAAATTCGTTACTACTGGTTAATAGTCTGCTTTGATTTGTAGTTGCTGATCAGGAAAATGTAAAAGGTTACATTATTCTATTCACTAACTTGCTAGAAGAGAGTTTTCGACATGATTTTTAGTAGATGTTGTCTTTTGGAATTTCCCCAACCCCTAATTTAGATTTCCCTGTTTACTATTGTATAACTTTCTGTTAAAAAATATGAGGTTCTTCAGTAAAATCTCATATTTTTTATTTCAACAGAAAAATGATCTATCTGGGAATTTTAAAACCTATATTCGTATTTATACTATTTTTTTCTGTTAATGTCATCTGCCAATCTGGCAGTCCTATAAGTTAAATTTACTGAATATCTCTAGATATACACTTATGAGGTGTGCAACTTTAATTTTTGTCCCTTTATTGAAGGTAAAATGAGGGGTCAGACCCCCTATTTATTAGATAAAAAAAGTTTTTTATTAACGACGTAATGACAAAAGATATCATTAGTTATAACTGGTAAACCCTTGATAAATATAGCTTTTTTCATACTCAGCTTACACAATAAACTCATGATTATTAGTGAAAACATTTTTTACATCTTATTTATTATATATTGTTATAGGTTAAATGGAGATGAATTTGAATTCCGTGATGTTAATTGAGATTAATCATAACTTCAATTAGTAAAATAGTTACTATTTTTACAAACTAATTTAGCAAACTCCTTAAATATTTAGAGATTGGTAATATTGATTTAATTGTCAGCTAGTTTAAATGCTCATAAACAACTATATAGGAATATTGTGAAATTAAACATCAACGTTATTCCATAAAAAATGTAGCAGGTTAAACCCACTTTTAAGTACATTGTTCGATGGACAGAAACTAATTAATTAATGTAGAATATTTATCAGTTTGTCTAAGAATAGCTTATTCGCATCTGAACAAATAACTCACATAATTCAGTAAAATTACAAAAGCAACTGCATTTTTATCTAATGCAAATAAAAACCACAAGTTTGATTAAATTTTCAGATTCAATAAACTGAAACTGGATACAGATTTTATTAAAATTAATCCTGTTAATATACTGTTCAAGTATAAGCAAAAATAAATAGATATATTACTAGCCATCTGCCTGAATCCTGAGTGATGGAAAACAGATTAGACTGTATTACTTTTTTGTTAAAGAGTAAATGGGCGATCAAGTCCTTGCCATTTTTAAAGTCTGGTGTTATATTGGAAATCCACCCCATCCCAACCTCTAAACAAGACCTGTAAAACCTGAAGTTTAGGTTTGAACCAGTTACTCCCTGAACTGATGCAGATGCAAACAAAATTAAAATAGAAAAGCCTGAAGTTTCAACATGGTTTCTCATAACTGTTGAAAGGGAACAGTGATTTTTTTGTAACTTCCCTAACCCCATAAAATAACTTATCTTTTCTCCTCTGTTTTTTTGATAGTGGCTGCATTTACTAAAAGGATTGTTGTTATCTCCTCAAAAGGGAAATTTGGCATTGTTATTCTTATCATAATGGAAAATGCAATAATGGGTGTTATTAATCACTAATTGCTGTGTTTAGTTTTTCAGTGCCTTTTAGTTAGAAGTAAAACCAAATCAGCTATAAAGTAGGATTTTTGGTGTATTTTACTGTCCTTGTTCATCATGTCTTGTTATCCTCGATATGGTTTTTTAGAGTGTGCTAACATCAGATTTGATGAAGTTTGTTCGTTAAAGGTATTCTTTTGAGTAAGAACATATTTGAAAACATTAGCCAGAAGGTTTAATGCTTTCAACTCTTACCATTACTGATTTTTTCTCCGAATTCCGGAAACAACAATAAAATGAAGCTATGGTTAATATTGGATACGAGCTTTCTGTAACAAAGAATACGATTTTCTCAGCTAAATATTAAGAAAATATATATTTATTCTTGTATATTTATTGCCTGATTTACTATTACAATTCTTAAGTATCGTAAAGGTGTGTTCACTACACCTTTACGATAAATTTGTATACAGAATACTGTATTTAACCAGAACTAAAAGTTAAGAAACAGACTGAATATTTAAGTAAATCCCCCAAATAGCCATAGCACGTAAATAAGTGCTGGCGCGGAAAGTACCAGCCGCCGTAATTGCTTCTGGGGTGCGGAACTGTAAGCCATTTTGGTAAATTTGCCCAATTACAGCTTGGGTCATTTGCCAGCTTTCTGCTTGCATCCCCATTTGCATGAGAAAAGCGGCTATGCCGAAATTGATACCTGTCCAAACTTCTAGAGGATGGGTGGCTTTGGGGTTTTCTGGTGAACCATCGGGACGTAACCCGTTAGCAGCGCCAAATTTACCATCATGGAATTTGAGGAAACAGGTATTGTAAACGGTTTTTAATGCAGAAATGGCGCGATCGCTTGGTACAATATCAGGTAAGTTCAGTAATCTGGCGTAAAACTGTCCACACAACTGATCAGCCATCACCACATCAGAACCGCTTTCACTGTCTAAACGATAATATTGGCCGTTCCATAACTTGTCCTGATACACGGGGTAAGATTGTTCTAACCAAGTTTGGTAAATTGCTTTTTGCTCAGGTTGTGCTAAAATTTCACTGATGGCGATCGCTGCTTCTAGGGCTGCTAACCATAAACCGCCACAGTAAGCACTCACACCCTGTAACCGCCAATCATCAAAAGTTTGGTCAGGTGCACCAGAATTTTCCGGTATACCATCATTATCTTGATCAAACGTCTTTAAATAATCTAAAGTTTGCACAATGGCCGGCCAGCATTCCCGCAAAAATTCTACATCATCCCCACCAGTAAAGAGAAAATCCCGGTACACCTGCAAGACAAAATCACAACTTAAGTCTTTCCACAGATTACAATCTTGATAACTGGTGTAATTGGTTTTTTCCCAGACGTGTTCATTGGGAGCGCCTAAGTCGTGGGGAGTCGCACCGGCAACCTTCCGCACTGCCAGGGGACTTTCCGACTGGATAGTTAAATAGTAACCGATAATTCTGGTTTTTTCATCACTTTGGGGAATGGCACGGGCAAAAGCGCGAATAACTGATTTTTCCAACTTTGGGAATAACATCAACAAAGCAAAGGACCCATACAAGCGCACGTCTAAACTTTCATACCAACGGTAATCGAGACATTCTAAAACTGCAAACTGTCCAAACGGGTCAACTTCTGACGCAGCACTCCAGAGAGTCCCCCCACTGGTGAGGTCATAAAGTTCATTAAACAAAGCCATTTTAAACCAGTCGGGTAGGTCTTCCCGGTTCAGGATAGGTTGTTGCCAGGACTGGATGAGCGATCGCCAATTATGATATTCTTTTAGAGCATGAGTAGCAATCTGCCAAGCATTCTCCCCATTACAACCAAAAAAATCTGTATATCTACGGAAATAATTCACCCCTTCAGCAAATTCCATCACCGGAAAATCCCAACTTACCACAAAAGGAACATCCAAACTTTCCCCAGGTTGTAAAGTGAACCGCACAGCAACAGCCGCACCAATTCTATTTCCTGCCTCTGCCGGAGTTTCATCTATATAATTAGGTAAAGACCCATCCACAGCAAAACTTTTCCAAACATCTCCACCATCACCCACAGAGTTCCAGCGAGAATGATAAAATACCTCCACCTGGGAACTTTTCACCGTCCCAATACACCAACACCCATCACCCTCCTGCACAGGTGCACCATTATTTACCCGACCTAAAACACAACCCAAAAATTGTTCATCTTCCACCAACCAATTATAATTTCCTGCACTTTCCCCCCAACGTGGTTGATATTCATAAACCGGACTCCCATCATCCCGTACCCGCACCTCTGGAGACTTCAAAACATTAGTAAACCAACCCGTCATATTTTCCCAACTCAGCATAATGCTAACAGTCACAGGTGCATTACTAGGGTTATGTGCTTTCCAGACAAACACCCCCACAGGATAACTAGATTCTTGATAATTATTAGCCCAAATTGGCGAAAATTGCTCACAACTTAAACGGCTTTGAAACACATTTTCATAAACAAACCAACTGCGGGGGTAAAGCGCGTGATAAGTTCCCGTCTCTTGGTTTTCCGTTGATGCTGGATACCATTGCCAACTTGATAAAGTATTATCTTCCGGTGCTTGAGTAGATAAAGCATAAACCTGGGCAGAATTACCCGTAGACTCAAACACAGTAAACTGACAACCATGGACATTTTGAAAAATATGTTCCCCCCCATCAATATGCCACAGATTAAAATCCCCTCGTGAAGACCGACCAATACAACCAGCACCAAAACCCCCAACCGGTGCACCATGCCAAGGCCCATCATCCAAATTACTAGCATAGCGGACAGTGTAAGGTTTATCCCAACCCAAACCAAGAGGACGGTTCCAAGTATAAGCGGGTATTTCTGAAAAGTCGTTTTTTGTCATCATCAAATTTCACACATAATTTTAAGGACATAGCAATTCTATGTCCCTACAGAAGATAACGTGAGTAGTGACTTTTCTCAAGTGATTTAGATATAAATTTTTCAATTGCTGTTTAATGGCATATTAGGAAAGATCAATTGTGATTTTTTCTGAAAATCAGCAATCTAATTTAGCGAAGTTCATAAAAATTCACCCAATAAAAATTAATTACATTTTATGATGATTATTGTAGGGACATGGCACTGCCATGTCCTTTCGCCAGATAACTAAACAAAATCTTTCCATCTATTAAAAAATATGCTTTATGACCCAAACATTCACCACCGCCATACTATTCGTTTAAAAAACTATCATTACACACAACCAGGCGCATATTTTATAACTATATGCACCAAAGCAAAACAATGTTTATTTGGTAACGTAATTAATGGTAAAATGCAATTAAACTATCTAGGTCAGATTGCTTTTAACTGTTGGCAGGAAATACCAAAACATTACTCAAATACAGAATTAGATGTATTTGTCATAATGCCAAATCATCTACATAGCATATTATTAATTACCGAAATTGTAGGGACATGGCAGTGCCATGTCCAGCCCCCACGACAATTTAGTAAACCTGTTTCTGGTTCTATTTCCACAATTATTGGTAATTATAAAAGTGCTGTTAGTAAACAAATTAATCTGATTTTAAAAACCAAAGGTCAATCAATTTGGCAAACTAATTATTATGAACATATTGTCAGAAATGAAGAATCTTTCAACAGTATTCGAGAATATATTTTAAATAATCCTCAAACTTGGGAAGAAGATCCAGAAAATACCCAAAATGAACAAGAATTTTTGATAGATTTTCCGTTTTAAATAATAGCGGAAAAGGATATGGCAGTTTTAGAAAATACCCTAAATCCACAAGATAGCAGAAAAGGACATGGCAGTGCCATGTCCCTACGATTTCAGCAAAGTTTAATATTACTACTTTATATTTTTTACTACATTTAGATGCGCTAAATCTGAAGTTAAAGCGGGACAGTAAGAAAACTCTTACTAATCATAATGTGAAAGCTGAAACTCAATTTATAGTAAGAGTTTCAGAAAAATTTTTTTCAGTTGTATGTCCTGATTACTTTAAGAAAAATAAGAGGATGTTTTAAAAGTAAAAGGTAGTAAAAAATCATGCCAATCGTCTGACCATAATGCGAATCATGGCAATGTAAATAAAAGTCTCTGTAGTTTCGGGTAATCGTTCATAATCTTTGCTCAAACGCCGACACCAGTTG
>DATGXB010000051.1:0-7194 GCA_035299225.1 Nostocaceae cyanobacterium
TGCCCCCTGCCTCCTGCCTCCTGCCTCCTGCCCCCTGCCTCCTGCCTCCTTGCCTACGTTTTCACCTTGACTAGTAATTATGCTCACCAGCGTTGATCGGTTGTTATTTGTCCGGCGAGTTCCTATCTTTAAGGAATTGCGGGATGATTTTATAGTTAGGCTGGCTTCAGTAATGAATGAGCTATCTTATCCAGCTAACCATTCTATCTTCAAACAAGGGGAGGAAGGGCGATCGCTTTACATTGTCGTTTCAGGACGGGTGAAAGTCCATATTGGCGATACTAAACTGGCGGAAGTAGAGCAGGGTAAATATTTTGGGGAAATGGCAGTATTTGATACTCAACCACGTTCCGCATCTGCCACAACTATAGACCCCTGTGAATGTCTAGAACTCACTCAGGAACAGCTTTATGATGCAATTGAAGAAACTCCAGAAATAGCTGTAAATATTATACGTGAATTATCTCGTTTAATCCGTAGACTTAACGACAGTATTAATACTAAATAAATACAGCAGGGAACAGGGAACAGGGAACTCTTAACAGAGAACAGGAAGGTTGAAAGTCTCTTTGTATAAGGGTTTGTTCCAAAAATTTGTACCTCATCTACCTGAAACGGGCTATACTAAATTTAATTAATATCCATAAAAATTTGTGCTAAAAGGGTTAAGAAAAACCTTAGCCGATAATTTGGGGATTTTATTCAAAATCAGCAAAATATGAGCATAGTTATAATTTATAACTAATGGTATTATGCTGTTTACAAAATGCTGAAAATTCTAATATTAGCAGTGAGTATAGGATTTTATCTAAGTTTATTAACATACTGAAAATGAATATTTATCAGCCTAATTGGCTTTTAAGTAATTAGGCAGAATTAATTACACAACTTCTTTTCCTGTTCCCTGTTCCCTGTTCCCTGTTCCCTTACTCTGCATAGGAAATTAATTTTGCACAACTGCTTATTAAAAACATCTACTCCAGATTTTTCATAAATAATTTATAATTTCTATCACCAAATAAGCCCCTAGTGCGGTAATAATATTGATCATCTAATTAAACCCACACATTTCCATTAATTTTAAAAGGTATAAAAAGTGCATAAACGAAGCATTAAAATTACTTCCACCGGAAAATATTTACCTAAAAATAAAGTAACTGCCGAAGAATTAGAAACTAGAATCGGTTTAACTCCGGGTTGGATAGCTAAAAAATCAGGTGTTTTAATTCGGCACTTTGTAGAAGATGAAACATCTTCATTAATGGGTGCTTATGCTGCTAAAGATGCCTTAGCAACAGCCGGATTAACTTTAAAAGATATTGATTGTATTATTTGTGCTAGTGGCATTCCTGAACAATCTATTCCCTGTACAGCTTCCCTAGTGCAAAAACATTTAGGGGGTGAAAATTCTGGTATTCCTGCTTTTGATATTAACTCAACTTGTCTGAGTTTTGTTACAGGCTTAGACATGATTTCCTACTTAATTGATGCGGGAAGATTTGATAGAGTTTTATTAATTTCCAGTGAAATTTGTACCGGGTTAAACTGGCAAGATAAAGAAACTTGCACTCTGTTTGGTGATGGTGCAGCAGCCGCAATTATTAGTAAATCGGGAGTTGATGAAAGTGCCAAAATTCTTTCTTCTCGCATGGAAACCTACAGTAAAGGTGCACATTTAACGGAATGTCACGCAGGAGGAAATAAATACCCTGTAGAAGAATATGCAACTCATTCTCAAGAATTATTATTTAAAATGGATGGGAAAGGAATTTATCGAGTGGCTTCTGAAATATTACCCAATTTTGTAGATAGACTTTTACAACCAACAGGATTAAAAATTAAAGATATAGATATGGTAATACCCCATCAAGCAAGTTTAATGGCAATGAAGTTATTGAGTAAACAATTACAAATTCCTGATGAGAGGTTTATGATTATCGCGCATAATCATGGTAATACCATTGCAGCATCAATACCGATGGCACTCCATGAAGCCATTATACAGGGAAAAATTAAAAAAGGCGATCGCCTGATGTTAATCGGGACCTCAGCTGGTTTTTCCATTGGGGGAATTATTCTTGAATACTAACATCTTACTCACAGGTGGACGCGCACCCGTGACATTAGAATTAGCCAGACTTTTATCCCAAGCTGGCTATAATATCTTTATTGCTGAAAGTCTCAAACATCATCTTTGTAGACATTCCCAAGCTATCACCAAAAACTTTCTTGTTCCCCCACCCCGTCAAAACCCCCAAGCTTACATCTCGGCTTTATTGGACATTATTAAACAAGAAAAAATTAACTTATTAATTCCCACCTGTGAAGAAATATTTTACATTGCTGCTGGTTTAAAAGAACTCAGTTTATTTTGTCAAGTCTTCACCGACTCATTAGATAAATTAAACCTTTTACATCATAAATACGAATTTACTCGTCTTGTAGAAAAAATCGGACTCCTCACCCCCAAAACTTGGTTAGTAGAAAATCAAACCGAATTAAACCAAGTTTTAAAAACACTCCCGCTAGAAAAAATCATCCTCAAACCCGTTTATTCTCGCTTTGCTAATAAGATCCAAATTTTAACTAAACCATTTCTAGAAAATCCTGACTTAGATATACAAAAAAATCAACCTTGGGTTATTCAAGAATTTATTGAGGGTCAACATTATTGTAGTTATAGCATTGTGCATCAAGGTGAAATCAAAGCTATGGCCGTTTATCCTACCATTTTTACAGATAATAAAAGTTCTTGTGTCTATTTTCAAGCAATTGAACATCCCCAAATTTACCAATGGGTAAAAACTTTAGTTCAAGCTATCCAATTTACCGGACAAATAGCATTTGATTTTATACAAACCGCAAACGGTGATTTATATCCCTTAGAATGTAACCCCAGGTCTATTAGTGCTATTCATTTATTTCAACCCAGCGATAAATTAGAACAAGCTTTTTTTAATACCACAAATCACATCATTCAACCCACCGCAAAACAACCCACAATGATCGCAATGGCTATGATTATTTATAGCTTGTGGTCAGCTATTTTTAAAAATCAATTTACCAACTGGTTTAAAAAGTTCATTAATAGCAAAGATGTAATTTTTCGATTTTCTGACCCCCTCCCCTCATTACATCTTAGTATAATACTTTTCCAATTTTGGCGGATCAGTCGCAAATATAATATAAGTTTACAACAAGCCACAACCACAGATATTGAATGGAATGGGGAAAAAATATGCAAGTATTAGTAACAGGTGGGACGGGATTTTTAGGACAAAAACTAGCTTTAAAATTACATTCACTAAATCATGATGTCACAATTTTAGGACGTAATCAAAAAATTGGCCAAGAATTAGCAGCACAAGGATTAAAATTTTTATCAATTGACCTCAGAAACCAAACGGAAATTATCCAAGCTTGCAAAGGACAAGACTATGTTTTTCATTGCGGTGCTTTATCTTCTGTTTGGGGAAAATATCAAGATTTTTATGATACTAACGTTTTAGGAACTCGTAATATTATCCAAGGTTGTCAAACTCACAAAGTCAAACGTTTAATTTATGTTTCTACCCCTAGCATTTACTTTGATTTTTCCCATCGTCTGAATATTCCTGAAAATATCCCCCTTCCCCCACCAGTGAACCATTATGCAAAAACTAAACAACTAGCAGAAGCAGAAATTAACCAAGCGATAAAACAAGATTTACCAGTGATCACAATTCGACCAAGAGGAATTTTTGGACCCGGTGACACAGCAATTTTACCAAGATTAATTCGTGCAAATAATCAAACGGGAGTACCTTTAATTAATAAGGGAAAAGCTTGTATTGATGTAACTTATGTTGACAATGTGGTAGATGCTTTAATTTTATGTCAAAATGCACCTGACAATTTATTAGGGAGAGTTTATAATATTACCAATGGAGAACCAATATATATAGATTTCCTCCTGGAAAAATTATTTCATAAACTCCAATACCCCCTAAAACTTAAACCCTTTACTTATCCCGTAGCTGATGGAATAGCGGTATTAATGGAATTTTTAGCTAATACAATTTTGCGAGGTAAAGAACCAATTTTCACCCGTTATACTGTCGGACTATTAACATTTAGTCAAACTTTAGATATTACCAAAGCACAAAATGAGTTAGGATATCAACCCCGGATAAATTTAGAAACCGGACTAGATATTTTTTCTCAATGGTGGAAAGAAACCCATCAAAATTATAAAAGGGAACAGGGAACAGGGAACAGGGAACAGGGTTAAAAATTATTTAGCATCAAGTTTTATTCTTAACGCTTGTAATTCATTTAAACTAAACCTGCTGTAATCAAATTAATACATCTAAAAACATGAACATAAAAGTTAAATTTTTTCAAGCTGGATACTGTACCCATCCCGAAGCAGTGGTTATTCAAGGAGGAAGCTGGAAAATAGCAGAATTTCCGTCATTGTTTGCTTTAATTTCTCATCCTCAGTTTGGTTATATTTTATATGATACTGGTTACACAGAACGCTTTTTTACAGAAACTAAAAAATTTCCTTTACAAATTTATGCTTTAACTACACCTGTGTATTTTCAACCGGAAGATAGCGCAGTTTATCAATTAGAAAAACAGGGAATTAAACCAGCAGACATCAATTATATTATTATCTCCCATTTTCATGCTGATCATGTTGGGGGTTTATTAGATTTTCCCAATGCTCAATTTATCTGTTTTCAATCTGCTTATAAAGCGGTAAAAAATTTGCAGGGTTTCAAAGCTTTAAAAGCTGGTTTTTTATCTGGGTTAATACCTTCAGATTTTGCGAAACGGGGTATATTTGCGGAAGATAAATTAAAGGTAGAATTACCTTCTAAATATGCACCTTTTACCGAAGGAATTGATTTATTTGCAGATGGGAGTTTATTAGCAATTGAATTACCCGGCCATGTTATTGGACAACTGGGATTATTTTTTACTGATATTGAGAATACAGATTATTTTTTAATTGCTGATGCTTGTTGGTTAAGTCGTGCTTATCAAGAGTTGGTTTTACCTCATCCTATTACTAATTTAATTTCTGCTAATAAGAAAGAATATGTTGATACTTTAGCTAAAATTCATCTTTTATATAAATCAAATCCGCAAATTAAAATTATTCCTACTCATTGTGCTAATATTTTTAGTAGCCCTCTTATGTCAAAGGAGGAATGAAACAACAATTTCCTAATTTTGAAATCTAAGAGTGTCAAGGGTTTACTCATTTTATTGCTAACAAAAAACTCCAAAAACTAATAAACGGCTCAAATCCTTGATAGATATAGGTTTCAAATTTTTATTTAGCCAGAGTGACACAAGAGGGATACTTAAAATTTTTTTATGTTCATAACTAAACTGAGGAGTTGCATAACTTAATCTTAATAATCAACTCTATCAATTAAAATTTTTTCTCTAAAGCTTGGCAGATAAATCGAACCATACATTTCAAAATTGTCAAAATTATATGGTATCAATTCTGTGTTAAGAAAAATTTTAAACTCATTCATTTGTTCTATAAAATTATTTAAAATATCCGTACTATAACCGAATTTGTTATGGATTTTTTTTCTTAATTCAGATAGTCGTTTAAGTGCTGGTGGATGAGTAGATATTCTGTTGTTAGGAGAAATGCAGTTGTTTACTGTTTCGTATAAATCTAAAGCTATAAAGAAAATGAAGGCAGCATTAACTATTTCATTCTTTTCTTCTGTTTCACATTTCATGTCTTTAATGGAATGCAAATCTGCTTCTAATTCTTGTTTCTGGCTTTTTAAATAATAATTAATTTGTTTATTGCTTTTTATGCCTAACATCTTTTCAGGAGTACAACTAGCAATATTTTTGGTTTTTAAATGTCCTAAAGAATGATGTGCATATTCATGCCCTATAACAAATTCTATTTGACGTTGAACTTGACAAGTTAAATAGTTATCTATGTCTGAAGGTAGTTTTCCTCTTGAATCTAGGTCAAAATCTAAAGCTTCCGTTTTTAACATTACACGAATTGCAATCATAAAGCTTGATATCAAATCTTGTGGAGAAATACCAAATGATTCTCCAAATATAAACAGATTCATATAGTACAAGAAATATTTTAATGTTTCTGATATAATAATAATATTACCAAATTTTTCTTTAATACAAAATCCAGAAGGCTCATTTAAAAAAGTAAAACCGTAAGGGATTTCCTTACATTTGTTGTATTTATTTTTATTTAATTTTTGTAAATAACTTTCAAACATATCTGATTTAAAATGATTGCTTAGACTCCAAGTTCTTCCAGTTTTTTCTAAGTTTAATCTACGTTTTAAAAACACTCTTAGAAAACGAGTATTGTCACATATAGAATCTGCTCTTATTTTTAAAAGATAATCATCTGCATTAGTTATGCCTTTATTTGTTATATATATCAGTTTTTCAGCTTCATTATGTGATGTAACACTCTCATACCAAATATAGGTTTTAAAATCTTTATGATCATATTTGTTTGTTAAATCTTGTTTATACTCAGATACATGAAAAATGTAAATACCTTCTTTAGCAAGTTCTTCAGCAATTTCTTTGATATGGGAATTTTTATCATCGTTTAACATTGAAACCTCTTAAGAGATGTAGACTGTTAGATTAATTTTATACTTTACATTCCTGGTGTGGGAGCTAAATATTTATTTGATTCTTACTCACTAACTACCCTATCTGATTCCCCATCTGTAGTAAAAGAACATTTATAGTAGGTTGGGTTGAGGAACGAAACCCAACAAATGCGCGAAAATGTTGGGTTTCACTCCGTTCAACCCAACCTACAAGAATTAAATTAATGTTATTTACCATAAGGGGAGGAGTAGAACCTATTTATTGAATTTATTTACATTTAAAAGTAATAAAAATGTTTTAGTTTTTAAAAACATACAAAATAGATTTTTTGTAACCGTTCAGGGGGTGATCAAAAAAATACACCATATAAGATAAGAGGGAATCAACACGAAAACTAGCTTAGATTTGATTTTTTACAGATTATTCTGAATAAGCAAAAGTGCTATACCGGGCTGTCAAATTGTTTTTTCGGCATTTTAGCTGCAATTAGCTGATGGTGTAAATCACTCCAAAAGCTTACCAAACAAGGATTTGAGACATTTTAGCGAATATTCTACCCCCGTGAACGGTTAC
>DATGXB010000052.1:0-6000 GCA_035299225.1 Nostocaceae cyanobacterium
GATATGTTTTTGTGGATTGTTCAAATTGTGATTCGACCATTAGAGAAGAAAGGTTTTATTGTCTTACCTAAGCGATGGGTGGTGGAGCGCACTTTTGGGTGGCTCAACTGGTGTCGGCGTTTGAGCAAAGATTATGAACGATTACCCGAAACTACAGAGACTTTTATTTACATTGCCATGATTCGCATTATGGTCAGACGATTGGCATGATTTTTTACTACCTTTTACTTTTAAAACATCCTCTAAGATTTCTCTTCATTCCGGTAACTTTTCATGGGAGATATAGCATTCCTGTTTGATTTTTGAAAAAGACTGAGGTGGGCATTTCCTACAGTTTTCCGTATCTGTTCAGTGTTTTAGCAAAAATGCCCACCCTACACATACCGAAAATTTTTCACGAATCATTTAGAATTCCTATGGTAGAAGATAGTAATTTTTAATGCTTGCTACCCAGACAAGAAAATTTTATATTTATTTAACTTTTTTCCTGATCTATTCAACCCCTTTTAGTAATAAGTATAGTAACAGAGATAAATTTAGTGTAGAAAATCCAGCTAACTGTTTTCGTCCCTAAGTAATGACTAATTCACTCAGGCTTAGGTCATAATTGTCAACTATCAGCTTTCAGATTTGTTTGCTGATAGCTGAATGTGGAAATATGAGGGAGATTTTGGCAATTTGGCACAAATTTGAGAGATATTTAGACTAATCTATAGAAAGTTGCAGCTAGAGCTTGCTGGAAATAAAGATTTACTGGAAAAAGCTGTAGAAATCTCTTAAACCAGCCTTTTTAGTTCTACTCTTCCAAATTTGGATTTTTGACTGTTCACTCCAAAGCTCAAATTATTTCTTCTACATTCTTGTACTGGAAAAAGCTCACACAACAAGCTTTTCTGTTGCCTACCTCCTCCTACTCTATACATCTGAATCATGTAAAAACATCAACTCATGGTTATAAGTTAGCAGTGGGAATTAAATTTCAGCAAATCAACCGATATCATTCTCTAGCTAATTTATTAAGATATGGTTAATGTTGATGGATGCGTAGGGAGTGCAGATAACAAGTAATTTACATTTTTGCTGTACGTGCATATCAGCAATGTATATTTTTGTTACCTATTTTGTGCTGAAATAGAATAGATTTATGTAACAAAAATTGATTAGCAGAAAACTTGTTGATAATCAAGATTACAAAATGAGAAATAAGGAAAATTTATTACCAAAATGATAAATTTCAAAATTTGATTTTCATTAGGTATTTATGCCTGAAAAGTGGTATAATAGTAGTTCAACGTATTAAAAAGCATTGTAAATTTTTCACTCACCATTGACTTATTAACCAGGGTTAATGGTAAGTTAATAAAGTTGAAAAATCCATTTTTTCTAGTTTTTCAAAACCTGGGTGGTGCTACTTCGGTACTGTATAAACAAAAAGAATTAGTAAACATTTCAAAGGTTTCAAGTTTATTTATCAACCTTAATCATGGAACATATTTCACAACTAGGGTCACAAATCAGGGAAAAAGCGGCTTACCCAGACATCCTAGTTATCTCCAGAATCTTTCAACCGCAGGAGGCTGTAATTGGGGAATATGTCTATAATCGCTGTTTACAAGATCCAGAACGGATCATTGTCTTGACTACAGGTTGCACTGGTGATAAAACTTTTGATCAAGCGCAGGAGTTTCCGGTTTATCGCTGGCCTAATTTCGGCTTTTCGCGGGGGATATTAGGAAAATTTATCTACGCTATTTGTAATACTGTTTGGACATTAGTGCTGGCAATTAAACTTTATTTTAAATACCATTATCGTTATATTGAATGGTGTCATGGTTATGATTTTCCAGCACTTTTGTTATTAAGTTATATTTTACCCATTCGCTTTTTTGTCTACCTACATGGTGATGATTTGGTAGAAATTGTGCGGAATCCAATTTGGCGATCGCTTTTTAAAATCACCCTAAAACGCTCTGAGGGAGTGGTTTGTAATAGTTCACACCTCCAAGACTACTTAAGACAATATTTTCGTCTCGATAAACCCACTCATGTTATTAACCCAGTTGTTAGACCAGAAAGATTTGGTACAGCAACTAGTCCCAGTCATCTCCAAGATTTGCGTTTACGAATACGTCATCAGTACGATATCCCAGAATCAGCCGTAGTGATTCTATCCGTAGGTAGATTAGTCAAAGAAAAAAGTTTTGACCGTGTAATTGATAATATTCCCTTGTTGTTAAATTATGGTGTAGATGTTCATTATCTAGTTTGTGGCCAGGGTCCTTGTGCACAAACCTTAAAATCCCAAGCTGAACGTTTACGAGTAGATAACAGAGTACATTTTGCTGGGTATGTCTCAGAAAAAGAATTAGCGGGTTATTATGCCGCTTGTGATATTTTAGCGATGTTAACTGTCTTAGAAGAACAGCAAAAAAATCTCGATAATTTTGGGATTGTTTATTTAGAAGCTGGTTATTTTAGTAAACCTGTGATTGCTTCCCGTACTGGTAGTGTTTTAGACGTAGTGCATCACGAAGAAAACGGCTTATTAGTTAATCCTGAGTCTGGTTGTGATGTATTTCAAGCCTTTTACCGTTTGTGTCAAAATCCCCAACTACGGGAAAAACTCGGTCGTCAAGGTAAAGAATTAGCCAAGCGGCGGAGTTATCACCGTTGGCTATATGAACCGGAAGTTGGTCAATCTTGCTTGATCAATTAGCCACCACCCACAATGGTAACTACCTCCAAGCGATCGCCATCTTTCACTTTAGTATCTGTCCAAAATTGACGGTGTAAAATTTCACCATTATATTCCACTGCTACCAATCGGGGATTAAAGCCTAACTGCTGGAGTAGGTCAGGTAAAGGAGTCTGTAGGGTACACTGATGATTTTCCCCGTTGACTTGTAAGGTAATTTGCTCTGGCATAACTATTTTAGATTTTAGATTTTGTTAGGGTTGAGGAAGTTTGTAATTTTTCCTTTTCCCCCTCTCCTATCCCTCAGACTCGATGAAGTTGTGATAAAAAGTATTGTGTCACTAAAGTGGGTTGTTCTGCTTTCATAATCGCACGCACCACACAAACCCGTTTTGCACCAGCATTCATCACATCACTGATAGTATTGGCATCTATTCCCCCAATAGCAAACCAAGGAATTGAACAGTTTTTAGCCACATAACTAACGTATCCTAAACCGGCTGGTGCTTTATCGGGTTTAGTTGGTGTAGCATATACTGGTCCTACACCAATATAATCAGCACCTTCTGCTAGTGCTCCTTCCAGTTCTTGGGGGTTAGTAGTAGAACGTCCAACAATTTTTTGTGGGCCTAATAATTGCCGTACTAGGGATAGAGGTAAATCTTTTTGTCCTACGTGTACACCGTCTGCATTCACAGCTAAAGCGATATCTGGCCGATCATTAACGATGAATAAAGCGTCATATTTGTGACACAATTCGCAGAGTTTTCTGGCTGTTTCTAAACGGTCAAGATCATCTCCTGTTTTTTCTCGATACTGAACCAGAGTTAAACCGCCTTTTAAAGCTGCTTCCACAGTTTCAAGTATATTATCTTCTGGGGATGTTACCAAATATAAATGCGATCGCCATAATAATTGTTGGCGCTGATACCTCAAAAGATTACTTTCTAAGGTATACACTTGATAACGCATCTGTTTAAAAGCTTTACCCATATTAGCATCATACAGCTTACCGTATTCCTCAATTACCCGTAAGGCTTCTTGAACACGGCAAAAATTAGCTTGTAAAACTGATGTAATATTTGTTCTTTCCTCTTCTTGGGGATGGGTTAATTCAGTCCCTATATCCCCTGCTGTATCGCGTGCTGCTCTAATTTCTGCACTGTGCCAACTACCAGTTTCTTGGCGTAATTTTTTACAATCTCCCGCCAATTGAGCATTATTTAGACCGAAGCGACACCATTCTTCAATAATTCGCAAACCCTCACGGACGCGATCTAAATTAGCGTCTAAAATCCGGTAGACGATTTGTTGTGTTGGCTGTGTTTGGCTATGGGCTGTGGACATTTCAACAACCCCGTTGTGAGTATTTTGGTTGTTAGTGTTTTGATCGTAACAGCCAACCTGTTTCATATCCAGAATTTTCAATATTTACTAGAATAATTTGTCTGAAAAAGTGCTAATTAGTCAATACGTGGGTAACATTATCAACATACAGCAGGGAACTCTTAACAGAGAGCAGGGAACAGAGAACAGGGTTAAAAGTCCATTGGTATAAGGTTTTGTTCCTAAAAACTGTACCTGATTTACCTGAAATATGCTGTATCACCATCATAGGGATTAGATTATAGCATTTGGGGAAAGGCAGGAAAGGGGCAACGGAGCAGGAGGTAAGAGTAATTAATTATTCTTAACTTTTGAATTTTCTTTCACTCCGATCTCCACACGCACCCTTCACCCCTCATCCCCTGATTTTCCCTTGCTCATTTAATAAAAATTAACTCTATTCTGGTATGAGTGATATGTTTCAACCTACATTTGTAAAATTTACTCTTAGCGAAGTTGACATTTTACCCACAAAAACGACTTTTCAGCAAGTATCCGGGTTAAAATTTGCTGTTAAATTAGGACTCGTAACCTTAGCATGGCTAGGGATAAATGTCAAAAATGTTATAGCACAAAATCCCCCGAATATCATTAAAACAGATATTAGTCAGAATGCCATTGCACAAGCTAAAGTGCTAGTAGTTAATCCCAATACAGGCAATGATCAAAGGGGAGATGGTAGTAATGGCACTCCCTTTAAAACCATCACAAAAGCTTTACAAGTAGCAGAACCCAATACTGTGATTATGCTCTCTCCCGGTAAATATAGTGACCAAACCGGCGAGAGATTTCCCATCATCTTAAAACCCGGTGTTTCCCTCCAAGGAAATACCAGTGAACAAGGCAAAGGTATAATAATTGCTGGTGGTGGTGTATTTCTTAGTCGCAGTTTTGGTGGTCAAAATGTGGCAGTTGTTGGTGCAAACCAATCTAGTATAAAGGGTATAACAGTTACTAATTCTAATTTACGGGGTTATGGTCTTTGGGTAGAATATAGTAATACCGTAGTTTCTGAAAATACATTTACTGGTAATACTCAGGATGGTGTAGCGGTTTCTGGTAATGGTAGCCCTAGTATTAGCAAAAATTATTTTTATCAAAATGGTGCTAATGGGATCACCATTTCTGGTAACTCCCGGCCAGAAGTACGAGAAAATTTATTTCAGCAAACTGGATATGGAATTAACATAGCTCAAAATGCCATGCCTGTGATCGTAGGAAATCAAATTACAGGCAATAGATCAGGAATTATTGTTCAAGCTAATGCCCAGCCGATTTTACGCCAAAATTCGATTCAAAATCATCAAGAAGACGGTTTAGTAATTATTGCCCAAGCCGTCCCAGATTTAGGTAAACCAAATGATCCCGGTCTAAATGAATTTAGGAATAATCGCCGCTTTGATATTAATGCTAAAGCCGCTAAACAGTCTATTGCAGCCATCGGGAATAATCTCAGCCGCAATGCGATCGCCGGAAATGTCAACCTCCAAAGTACCACCACCACCATTACCAGAGTACCCTTACCCAGTAGTTTAACTGGCAATACCAAAAACAATAATCTGCCACCTCTGCCCCAAAACCCTCAACAATTAAATAGCGTTCAAATGAGTTCAGGCGCAATTGAATTTACCGCCCCCCAAATATCCAACCCCAGAACACCCCAACGTCCAGTTACGATATCAGGTCAACGTTACCGCGTTTATGTTCCCATCACCAATAATCAACACCGGGAAATCGTACTTTCCATAGTTCCCGACGCTTTTAACACCACTTGGCGAGGTAGAAGAGTAATGCAAGTAGGCATCTTTAACAGCCAAGAAAACGCCAACGAAATCGTACAACAGTTAACCAGTAATGGTTTAAAGCCAATTGTTGTACCCGCTAATTAAAGAGGCAGGGTACAGGGGGCAGGGGGCAAG
>DATGXB010000053.1:0-23711 GCA_035299225.1 Nostocaceae cyanobacterium
TCCATCTTGGCAATTAGTAGGTTCTCAAGCAGTGCAGGAGATATGCCAACGCATTGAGAAAGCCTATCAACTGTTTTTCAAACATCAGAAAAAAGGAGTTAGACCACCAGGGTTTAAGAAAGTCAAAAAATACAAATCATTAGAGGAGATTGGTTTTGGAAATTGGCTCATGAACTCACTGATAAGTTTGATATTTTGTGTTTTGAGACACTGAACTTAAAAGGAATGCAGCGACTTTGGGGGAGGAAAATATCAGATTTAGCTTATGGGAATTTTCTTCAAATGCTAGAATGGGTAGCCAAGAAAAAAGGAAAACAAGTTATTTATATAGACCGATGGTATCCGTCTAGTAAAACTTGCTCTCATTGTGGTCACGTTCTAAAAAGTTTAGATTTATCTGTTAGAGAGTGGCGTTGTCCATCATGTCAGATAATTAATGGACGGGATGAAAACGCCGCTATAAACATTTCTATGGTTGGGGCATCAACCTTATGGTTAGGCGATGTCAGACAGGCTATGCCTGCAATTGCTGTTTGATCCCAGAATCCCCACGCCTTTAGGCTGGGGGGTGTGTCAATATGATTTTGGTAGCTGACCACTCATAGCTAAAATAAACCTAAAATCCCAGAATCCAAGTGCTAAATTTGTCT
This sequence comes from Nostocaceae cyanobacterium, assembly GCA_035299225.1. Taxonomy (GTDB): domain Bacteria; phylum Cyanobacteriota; class Cyanobacteriia; order Cyanobacteriales; family Nostocaceae; genus DATGXB01. Next base: position 651 of record DATGXB010000053.1, read on the forward strand.
CAAAATGGGTGTTCTGTGTGGGTTGCTTCTTCAACTGAACTGGCTCTAACACCGACTGCTGTTGCTCTTGGCAAATTTGATGGACTTCACCTTGGTCATCAAAAGGTGATTCAACCAGTATTAGAGTCAGTCAGCAGTAGACAGCAGCCAGAAAATAGAAGAGAGGAAGAGACAGCAGGAGAGAACTTAACGGTTCACCGCTTATCCCCCACAGTCACCGATGAACACATATACTCAACAGTTGTCACCTTCCACCCCCATCCACGGGAGTTTTTTACAGGACAGCCCTGGAGTTTGTTGACACCGCTAGATGAAAAAGTAGAAAAATTGCGATCGCTCGGAGTAGAACAACTAGTTTTACTCCCTTTTGACAGGGAACTATCAGCCCTCTCCCCAGAGGCATTTGTGGAAAAAATCTTAGTAGAACAGCTGCAATGTCGAAGCATTAGTATTGGACAAGACTTTTGCTTTGGTAAAAAGCGGATGGGTACGGCTGAAGATTTGCAAGCGATCGCCGCTAAATACTCTATCCCTGTCACCATTATTCCTCTGCAAACTGATAACGGTGACTTATCTAGCACAGAAATAGAAAAGACCCGCATTAGTACCTCCTTAATTCGTCAGACTCTCACAGAAGGGGATATTCCCAGGGCAAACAGTCTTTTGGGAAGACCTTACACCCTCACTGGTATAGTCATTCCCGGCCAAAAACTCGGACGAACTATCGGTTTTCCTACTGCTAACCTCCAAATCCCCAAAGAAAAGTTTTTACCTTGTCATGGAGTTTATGCTGTCCAAGTTCTCATTTTCCCGCATCCCCAAGATCCTCAACCCATTTCTCAATTAGGTGTGATGAATATTGGCCACCGTCCCACTGTTAACGGTACGCACACCTCCGTGGAAGTCCATTTATTCGATTGGTCTGGTGATTTATACGGTCAAAAATTAGTAGTGCATTTGGTAAAGTTTCTCCGACCCGAACAAAAGTTTTCTACTCTAGAAGACCTCAAAACCCAAATTCAACTAGACTGCACCGTAGCTCAAGAAGTTTTGAGTGCTACTTGCTGAATTTGGAATGATAATAGGGAAGATTGTATATATGGGTGCAAAGTGCCGAGTGCGGGGTGCAGAGCAAGCAAGAGTTAATTCTTTTTTCTCTCTTTCTCCCCTACTCCCTGCTCCCCTGCCCCCTTGCCCCTTATTCCTTCCCCTTTCCCCTGACAGTATGAGAGAAAAAATTGAGGCTTTAACGCAAAATCTAGCTTGTACCATTGTGGGCAAAAACGAAGCAATACGCCTTGTTTTAGTGGCTCTGCTAGGTGGTGGTCATGCTTTATTAGAAGATGTCCCAGGTGTAGGAAAAACCCTCCTCGCTAAATCCCTAGCTCGTTCTGTAGATGGTAAATTTCAACGGCTACAATGTACCCCAGATTTACTACCCACAGATATCACCGGTACAAATATTTGGAATCCTAAAAACGGCGAATTTACCTTTATGCCGGGTCCAGTATTTGCTAATGTGTTGTTAGCCGATGAAATTAACCGCGCCACACCCCGCACCCAGTCAGCATTACTAGAAGTGATGGAAGAACACCAAGTAACAGTTGATGGTGTCTCTCGTGCTGTTCCTCAACCCTTTTTTGTCATTGCTACCCAAAACCCGATTGAGTACCAAGGTACGTTTCCTTTACCAGAAGCACAAATGGATCGGTTTATGCTGTCCTTAAGCTTAGGCTATCCTTCAGAAACAGAAGAATTACAAATGTTGCAAAATCACCAAGCAGGTGTACAACTAACAGATTTACAGCCCTGTATTACCTTAGAAGAAGTGAGCGAGTTACGTCGGTTGGTTTCACAGGTGAAAGTAGATATTTCCTTACAAGAATATATTTTAGAGTTAGTCCGCACTACGAGAAAAGATGAAGAAATTACTTTAGGTGTTAGTCCGCGTGGGACATTAGCATTACAAAAAGCCTCTCAAGCACTAGCTTTTATTTTAGGACGTGATTATACAATTCCTGATGATATTAAATTTTTAGCACCTTATGTTTTAAGCCATAGATTAATTCCCAAAGGTGGACGTAACGCGAAAGCTATAGTAGATAGGTTATTGCGGACTGTGGCTATTCCTTAGAAGGGATTTTGGGCGATGGCGAAACGCGATCGCCTCACCACCTCTTTTTTAGAGATAGAGGCGATCGCTATCCCACCGCAAAATCTGTAAACTGCCGCATAAAAGGCGTATGCCATCCCAGCACAATATCATATTTCGGCACACCTAATTTTACCAATTCATCAGCAATATCATCTTCCGTCCCATTCCACTGAAGCCAGATTTTCTCATTTTTAATATCTACATGAATCACCGGGCCAAACACCCGTTTTCCCTTATCCCAACCCACATAAATTAACTGATAATGGTCATGTTTAGGATCAAAAACAGTTTGTAATTCCAACTCATTATCTTTATTTTTCGGTGTCCGCCGTTGAGCATATTCTGTTAAAACCTTTTGAATATACTCTCGATAATCATCTAATTTAGCCATAGTATCACCTCCCTTATAGGGATTTTAGCAAATAGGCAATAGTGGTTTTAGAAATGGGGTGTTTTGCCATCGCACTCCCAAAAAATCATCCAATAACCATTAATCACCCCATACTATTATAGTATTTACCCGTTTATACTTCCCCAACTGCCACAGGTTTAATACTATAAACCTGCCATTTATTTTTCTGTATATGTAGAAAAATCAAAATTGAAGACTTCCAAGTAAAAGGTTTACCCTTAATTTTAATCCTGAAAATCCTTAAATCCTGGAAATCCTTATTCTGAGAACCTATTTCTTAAAATTCCTCATAATTTCCTCTAACTCTGCTTTTCTATCTTTCGCAAACTGTACACTACTAACACTAGCTAAAATTCCCATACTGACTGTTAGCTTGGCTTCTTGTACCTTATCGAAATAGAATAAGCCTACACCCAATAAAGCCATCATAGCTGATGCAGCAGTAATACATAAAGCCAAATTAAAAGTTAATTTTAGTTCACGTAATCTTTCCTCAATGAATTTCCGTTCTAATTCTTTTTTTTCTTTGTCCGCATTTTCTAGCTTATTAAACAGATTAAACATAGGTGAAAATTCCTGTTTCTGATTTAACTGTAAATATCCTCCTCCATAATCAAAGATTTGAAAATCCATAAAACCTCATGAAACCTCAGAATCTAACCAAATCCTAAACCTCATAAAACCTCAGAAATCCTCATACAATTCCCTCATTTTTAATTTGTTGTAACTATTTATATATTTGCTTGTATTGCCTAACTCTACCATGCTGATAAAAACCGGATGTATACATATTAAATGTAGGGACATAGCACTGCTATGTCCTTCCAATGTATTCCTATGATTTACTAAACTTAAACGATGATATGTTATATTAAAAAATAAGCGTTTATTTTATTGATTAGCTTATGAATGTGAATTTTGAAGAAGCATTAGATTTTATAAATCAACTCATTACCGATAAGATTGGCAAACCTTTAAATGATACCGAAATCAAAGTCTTTAAAGGTTCATGGGAAAGTAAAACTTATTCAGAAATTGAGCAAGTTTATAATTTTAGTTCTGGTTATCTAGAAAAGAATGTCGGTAATAAAATATGGAAAAATATATCAGATGTATTAGGAATCACAGTTAATAAAAAGAATTTTCGCGGAATATTAGAAGCAGAAATAAGAAAAAAGAAATCATCTTACTCTAATAACCAACAACCCAAACATATAATTACTGATGATATATCTTCCGGGAATAATCATCATGACTATAAATTTCTAGGACGTGAGGATGATATTTCAAATCTTGAAAACTTAGTAAAGCAAGGTATAAAAATTATTGGTATTTATGGTAAAGGTGGAATTGGTAAAACTACACTTGCTAAAAAATTCATTCAAAAACTAGGTTTACCAGTTTGGGAAATAAATTTACCAATACAAAGCCAAGATATTCCTCCAGTAGAAGCAAAAATTAAACAATGGCTAAATTCAAATACAATTTATGATATACAAACAGATTTTATACTAATGCTAGATGAATTAAAACATGCATTAAAAACTACACCAAGATGTATTTTTATTGATAATCTTGAAACTGCTTTAAATGAAAAAGGTAAATTTATAGAACCTCATCATAGATATTTGGAACTACTAAGAGTGCTGACTGATTCTGATGTTAAATCAATCACCTTAATTACCAGTCGAGAACCGCTACAAGAATCTAGAATAACTGTTGAAAATTACCCAATTTCAGGACTAGATAAAAAATCATGGGAAATATTTTTTAACTATCATAATATTCCCACTGATTCATTTTCTTTCCATGAGATACACGAAGCTTATGGGGGTAACGCCACAGCTATGAAAATCCTTTGCGGTGCAATTAAAGATAGTCAATATAAAGGCAATTTAGAAGCTTATTGGCAAGAAAATAAAGGAGATTTATTAATTGAAAGAGAGTTAGAAGATTTAGTTAAAAGCCAATTTGATAAATTAGCAAAGAATGACATAAGAGCCTATAAGCTATTATGCCGTTTAGGATGTTATAGATATAGATATAATAAAATACCAAAAAAAGGAGTTGTTTCTTTATTATGGGATGAACAAAACACAAACATTAGAAATAGAACAATCAAGAAACTAATAGATTTATCTTTATTGGAAATTTGCGATGATGAATATTATTTACTTGATGTGATTTGTCAAGAAGCAAAATCAAGACTCCGAGAGTTAAATGAAGAATGGGAAAAATCTCATCGTGAAGCAGGAATATTTTGGTCTGAATTTCTGTCAGAACTATCTCAAAGTTACCAGGAATTTCTGCCAAAAATAATTTGTAACAAAGCAAATAATGATGAAGAACACAAATATATGATTATAGAAAATGCAGAGAAGAGTGTTCACAATCAGCTTACACAACAGGAAAATATTGCATTAGAAATTATATATCATGCTGGAGGATTTTATCATGCAAATTATTTTGAAGACCTTACATCTAATCCAAAAGTAGCAGACAATCTATTTTTTAATTGCGTTAGTAAAATGATTTTTGAATATATTGATAACTACATAATTTTAGGTGTAACGCTTTATAAATTTGGATTAACTACACATATTTTAGCGGTAATTGATGAAAAAACGTTTAATTATACACAAAGTAGAAAAGAGTTTGAATATTCTCAAAGAAGTTTCAAAGTTAGCCAATACTTTTTTCAAACTGCCCAATTAATTGCTGATAAGATAAATTCCCGAAAACTGAATGATAAAGTTTCTCAATCTAAAGCAGAGTCTTATTATTATAGAGGTATTAGCCTACACCAGCTAGGAATATTATTATATGAAATAGGTAAGATTGAAGAAAGTAGAGCAGCCTTTGAGAAAAGCCGAGTTAATTTTAATCATTCTCTAAAAATATTTAGTAGAATTACAGCCCAACAAAATTGTGAGGAAGTTAGACAAGCTATTAAGAGTTTAGAAATTAGTCAAAAATACTGTAAGTAACAATCATCACACAGTTTCTAGAAGTTTTTTAGACATGGGAGTTAATATAAACTAATTATATTATATTTTGCCTCTTAGCTTGGCACAACAGCAAGACGATATCCTGTTAGATGAAATAACTTCAACCGAATGGGATAAACTTGAATGGGAATATTAACATCCATTTTGCCCTTCTGTGTAAAAAAATGGCGGGCGCGGGGATCGAACCCGCTCATCCCCGGAGATGGTGGAGACTTCAACCGATAACCCTACATTCATCGGCCTAAAAGGCAAGGAGCGAATGAGGGAAAACCCGCCAGGAAAGAGGAAGGATAAAGCCAAAACCCTATCCTTCAATTGTTTTTAAAGTTCACCCGTTGCTATCATTTGGATAACGCGGGGAGTACCAGGGTCAAAACCAGCCAAATCCCAAGACAATGGATCTTTTGGATCTACTAAAGTAATTTGGTAAGGTGTTAAAGTCACATACACCGCTTTAGTATTGGGGTTAACCTTCTGGCGATATTCTGCTAAAGCTTGACTAGGATGTTTATAACCTGCCCAGCTTTCCGAGTCAGTCCAGAAACAAATTACATCAGCTTTGAACTTTTGTTTAATCATCCAGTCATAGGCTACACAAGCATCAGTTCCGCCAAAGTTTTGGCTACTAGCTTTCGCTACGGCTGAACTAAAACTATCCTTAGCACTAATACCCAAATTCTTGAACTCAGTAGAAAAACCCCGAATGGCGTAGTTTTTTTCTGCCTTGGCTGTGACTAATGCCATAGTAGTCGCAATTTCACAGCAAGTCAGCAACATATCTGCAACCGCACAACCCATAGAACCAGAAACATCAACGGCGTGCATAAACACTTTATTGGTTGGTTCTACCACATCAAAAGATAGTTCCACTGCTTTTTCTAAAACATCAATGATGCGGCTGACAGGTTGCCAAGTTTTGCTACTGCGTCCTAAACGACCACCTGATTGATATGTTTTCAAAGCTTTTAACACATCAATTGGATGAATACGACCTTTTCGCAAACGTTCCTGGTTGTTCAAAATGCCTTCCACACGCTGCAAATTGGCAGTTGCATCAACACCTAATACCCCAATTTCAGTTAAAGAACCCAAATTCCGCAACATTGCCCCGATAGGCATTTCTTGAAACAGCAAATCCCATGCTTGTTTGTCCATTTTGCCTACAGTGGCCATTTCATGGGTTAGGTGTCCCTGAATAATGGCTTCATGGGTTTGGCTGGGGTTGCGTTTTAACCATTCATACCACCAGATTTGAGCTAAAGTAGCTGAGGGTATTTCTGAAGGTAATTCTTCCCAACCTTTAACCACCCATTCAAACAACTGGCGGTGATCTTCTGTTGGTGGTTTGACGTGGAATAAGCGCAAAGCATCACGGTGAGTAAAGCCTTGACGTTGTTGATATTTCAGCAGTTGGTAAGCTAAACCTTTGACATCTGGACGTGATAACCAGTTGCGGCCAGCTTCACGGATGACTTTACCAAAACCACGCAGAGATTTTGTGTAGTTCAACCATTCATAGAAGTGGCTACCAGTCCGCACCACTTGAGGAAAGATTTCGCCAAATGCTTTTTTAGCTTCTGGGCTTTCTCCCATAGATAACAGCACCAAAGCAAACAGAGGGGCACTGTTGTTAATAGCTCGGCCATCGCTGGCGTAAACTATTTCTTGGGCTACACGGTCGGGATTTTCGGCTACAGCTTGGCTAACAGTTTTAATAAAGTCTTCTGTTAATTCTTGTTTACCTGCGTAGTAGGTGCTTTTAGCTGTACCAATTAACAAACAACGGCGCAGCATTTGCCACTTCCCAGCGTCAAACATGAAGCCACCACTACGGCCTTGAATCATTTCTTTTTCTCGGCCAGGGATGGGCTGTGTTTGTGGTGTGTTAGTATTCTTTTTAAAGAAAAAATTGTAATTCATGGTTGTTTCTCCCGGCCTTTGCAGGCAAATGAGGAAGGTGGCAGAGCAGGACTTGAACCTGCGACATCCCGCTTAAGAGGCGATAACCCTTAATTCTTCGGCCTTTTCAGGCAAGGGGTGAATAAGGATGTTTTGGTGCTCTACCAACTGAGCTACCTGCCACATGAAAATTCAAAATTAAAAACTAAAAATTCAAAATCTAAAAAGGGTGTAGTGGAGCAGGAGTCGTTCGCGTTAGCGTTCCCGTAGGGTACCTGCAAGACTTGTCAGTCACCGGATTGCGATAACCCTTAATTCGTCGGCCTTTGCAGGCAAGGGGTGAATAAGAATAAGGATGAAGGATGTTTTTTCCAGTGCGTTTGCCATTTTCGCCATCCACTACATGAAAAATCAAAGTGCAAAATTCAAAATTCAAATTGGTGCGGCAGGACGGGAGTTGAACCCGCGCCTCCAGCTGGAAAGCGATAACCTTCAATTCGTCGGCCTTTTCAGGCAAGGTGTGAATAAAGATATTTTTTTTGGCGTTCTACCACTAAACTACTGCCGCATAAGAATTAAAAATTGAAAATGCAGTTTGAAAAATTTGGTGTAGTGGGGCGGGATTTGAACCCGCGACCTCCCGCGTACCAAGCGATAACCCTTAATTCGTCGGCCTTTACAGGCAAGGGGTGAATAAGGATGTTTTAGGCGCTCTGCCACTGAGCTACCCACCACATACAAGTTAGAAATGCGTGATTAAAATGGGTTTTGGTTGTAGCGGAGTAGGAATTTTGCCTACATCTCCAGAAGTTGATCAAGGACTTTTTTTAGTAATAGTTAGCGATAATCCTCGATGTGTCGGCCATTGCTGGCAAGGTGGGCGCTCTAGCATTTGAGCTATCCGCTACTGAAAACAGCTAACTCCTTTGTGAACATCAGCTTGTAGTATTAATGTAGTATAGATATTTGGGACTGTCAAGGGGTTAGAGAAAAATTTTTTGAGAATTTGGATCAAGCTGATTTGAGTGGCTTGCGGTTACAGATGGGGGGGAGTGAAGGCCACTTGCTGCTTGAGTTGTGATTTTCTGTTGGTACTTCATTTTAACTTTAATAATCATACAAATACTCTGAAGAGGACATGGCAGTGCCATGTCCCTACGCTCAATCTATAAGTGTTGTAGTTTTTGGGAAATGGTATAACAGCAGATCACCGTTGTGCTATATATAAACAAGTGTTAATGAACTGATTTCAGATTGATTTGCTTTTTTTACTGTTTTAGGAAAAGGTGTAGTGATTCTTATAGCTTGAGGTAGATAATTTGCTGCTTAGTGGTTGCATAAAACCTGTAGTGTAAGGCTTTTGCCAGATAATTTGCCACAAATTTTCCAGAGGATACAAAAAAATGTCCAAATTTTTGCCAAGATAATATATTATTTCGCTAACATTCACTTGGCATGAATCAGCATGAGTGAAAAAACTTTAGATACAGGTGGGAAGGGTTTTCTCATTCTCATTTTGCCGATTTCGTTTTTGATTGTTCTCCTGGTGTCGGCTTGGAGATATTTACTGATAGCTTTACTACTGATCATCGGTCTAAAACTGTGGCAGCAGTATAGATGGGAAAAGTGGTGTGAGCAAGTTAACCCAATTTTCTATCAGCTGATTCGGGAAAATCAAGGAAAAATTACGCCGATTGATTTGGCAATTAAGGGTAATTTTCCGGGTCCGAAGGCAAAACGTTACTTGGATAGTAAGGCTGAGGAATTTGGCGCTAGTGCGCTGAGTTCTGAGCAGGATGGTCAATCTTACTATTTTTTAACTGCGAGTATTCTAGGTGAGATATTTGACAGCAGTGAACCTGTTAAGGAGTCTGTTGCTCAACCGGTGAGCACGGCTGCTAGAACTCTTTTAGCTGCTCCGCCTCCTCCACCAGTAGAGGAAGTTGAAGCTGAACCTGAATCTTCTCTTGCTTCTCCTATTCAGGAGGAGGTAAAAAAACCTTTGGAAAAACAGCTGGTTTTTGGCTCGCTGATCCAGTCAGAATTGGCTAAACGACTGAATGTGTATTCTAGTACGGTGTATAAACATCGGAATGATCCAGATTTTCCTGAATGGAGTCGTAGCCGAGATCCTGATGGGATTGCTTGGGCTTATTCTCGTAAGTCGAGGGAGTTTTTCCCGTTGGTGGAGGAGAGCTAAAAAATTCTGAGTTGGTGGTTAATTTTCAGTTTTTGCTGCTATTCCCACTGCTTCACTGATGGAGTTGAGGCCGTTTTCTTCTAGTTTGGTGAGTAAACCTGTAAGGATGCGGCGGACCATCAGTGGCCCTTCATAAATCCAACCTGTGTAGATTTGGATTAAGCTGGCTCCGGCTGTGATTTTTTCCCAAGCGTCTTGGGCGGAAAAAATGCCGCCTACGCCAATGATGGGCATTTGTCCTTGAGTTTGTTGGCTAATAAAGCGGATGATTTCTGTGGAACGGTGGCGTAATGGTGCGCCACTAATTCCGCCGGCTTCTTGTTGGGGTGTTTTGCCTGTGGTTTCGATGATTGGGGTTTGGAGTTGGTCGCGGCTAATGGTGGTGTTGGTGGCGATGAGTCCGGCGATTTTGTAGGTTTGGGCGAGGGTGATAATTTGGGCGATCGCTTCCCATTCTAAGTCAGGGGCAATTTTGACAAAAATTGGTTTTTGTGCATCATTTTCTTGCTGTAAAACTTCGAGGATTTGACCGAGCATGGTGGCATCTTGGAGCGATCGCAATCCGGGAGTATTTGGTGAGGAGACATTAACCACAAAATAATCGCCTAGATTTCGCAATAAGCGAAAACTCTCTAAATAATCCTGTGCAGCTGCTTCCAAGGGTGTTATCTTAGATTTACCCAAATTTATGCCTATGGGTACAACTAAATTACTATTTCGCTTTTCTTCACTCAATCTAGCTGCCATTGCTGCTGCACCCTCATTATTAAAACCCATGCGGTTGAGGACAGCTTGATCTAATGGTAAGCGAAATAAACGAGGAAGAGGATTTCCCGGTTGCGCTTGATAAGTTACTGTTCCTAATTCTGCAAAGCCAAACCCAAAACTAGACCAGATGTTAGCAGCAATGCCGTTTTTATCAAAACCAGCTGCCAAACCTACAGGATTAGGGAAAGTCAGCCCGAATAAATTTTGTTCCAGACGTGGATCTGAGAAACAAAAAGACCGGGCTAAAAATTTGTTTAATGAGTTACTAACAGGTTGGTCGCTAGTTTGTGATAACCATTGCAAACTGCTCATAACTCGTTGGTGAGCCCATTCTGGATCTACTTTTACCAGAGTGAACAAAATTGGCCGAATTACTGCTTGATAAATGTCCAAAATAAGTTAAAGTCTAGAACCACAATTACTTAACAGATCCCAGAAGCATGATTAATCAGAATGCTGTTCTGGGTACTTTAGATATATTAATACAGCCATGTTGACTGGTAATCAGATGGGGCAGCCAAAAAAAATTCCAGCCACCGAGCAACAAATTCTATATTTGGGGCGTATACTTCAACGTTTACGAGAAGAAGATAATATTGAAGCTCTGATAGCAACTACTGTGGCATATCTGCGCGAACAATTTGACTATCAATTAGTTTGGGTTGCTCTCTATGATCGGCTAAATCATATTTTGTTAGGTAAAGGTGGAGTTATTCCTGAGCATGATCTAAATTTTCTCCGCCAAAGGGTGGTACTCAATCCTGGGGATGTACTAGAGCAGGTAGTAATTTCTCAAAGTCCCGTAGGTATAGCTGATTTAGGTAAAGAACCCCGTGCGTCTGAATGGAATGGTATTGCCCAGAAATTTAAAATTCAAGGTACAGTGATTTTACCAATTCGCTACCGTAATAACTGTTTAGGTATAGTTTTATTAGGTTCACAACGGTGGGGCTATTTACTGGCGGGTGAAGCACGAGAAAGACTGTTGATAGTTTTAGGTGAACTGGGATCGGTACTGTACAAACAGGAAATAGAGTTACAGCAAAAGCAGGTTAAACGCTCTGATGAGCCTTGGTTAAAGTTAGTTGAAAATATTAATAGTCTGAAAAAACTAGATCAAAAATTAGAGGCGATAGTAGCTGCTACCCATCAACATATCACCCCTAACCGCACTAATGTTTATTGGTTTGAGCGTCAAGGCCGCTATTTTTGGTGTCGGATGAGTAGCCAAATGTTAAATATGGGGCGTTATTCCACACCAGAGAAAACATCGGCGGGGATGACGGTACAAGAATTAAGCGATTTGTATTATGCTTTAGCGACGAATCAAATTGTGTGGATTGGTGAAGGACGTAGTTCTCTCAAAAGTAATTTTACAGGGAAACTATTACAACGTTTACAGGTGCGATCGCTCTTAGCTGCGCCAATTATTTGGCAAAAAGATTTAATTGGCTTTTTAGCAGTGGAAAGTCACGAAGCAAGAATTTGGACAGAAGGCGATAAAAACTTTGTCCAAGGTGCGGCGGGTTTAATTTCTTTAATTGCACCAACGGAAGATATTCAAAATGCCATTGAGCAAATTGAAAGAGATAATCAACTAACTAACCAAATTGCTCAAGCTATCCATAATGAAGTAGATTTAGAAAGAACTTTACAAATTTGCGGGACAAAAATTTTAGAGCGTTTAGCTGGAACACGCTTTTTACTTTTACAGTTTGACCGAGAGCAAAATAATTATCAAATTCTTTATCAAATCAATCCCCCTAATCGTCGTTCTCTGTCATTACCACTTGAGAGTTTATCAGAAGTGGATGCTAATTTATTGCAATATACTCAGCAAACTATTGAGGTTGAAAATTTTGATGAAGATTTGCGATTTTTTAACTGGCATTCCTATTTACTGGAAAACAATGTGCGATCGCTATTAATTTGTAATTGTGTTCAAGGTCATAATCCAGAGATACTTTTATTAATTACCCATGAACATCATCGCAGTTGGAAAACTCTGGAAAAAGAGCTAATTTGGGTAGTTAGCCAACATATTGGGGTGATTGTCAATCATTGGCAGCTACGTTCTTTGAGTTTAGAACAGCAGAAAATTACTAAGATTTTCAAAAAAATTACTAGCATTTTAGTAGAGGATGTAAGTGGACAAATTGAAGCACCTGCCCTCAAACAAGTTGCTAATCTTTTAGATACGCCTCTAGCGTTAATGCTGGCTTTTACCCCTGGAGAAAATGTAGTTAATCTGATTACTGGCGTAATTGCTAATAGTAAATTTGGAGTAAATCAAGAAATAGAAATTTCACGAGAGAAAGAGCCATTAATTGAGATGGCACTAGCAGAAAATAGTTATAAAATTTTCAAAGCCGATGATATCACCTCAGATACCAAAAGATGGTTAAAAATCCCGGAAAAATGCCAAATTTTTCTGATGGCTTTACGAACTACTGGAGATTATCAACCCACATCTGTAGTATTATTTGCTAATTTAGGTGAGCGGGTTTGGTCAGAACCTGTGCTTGAGGCCGCAGCAACTTTAATAACTCAATTAGCTTGGTGGATTCGTCAACAACAAGTTCTGGAAATATTAGAATCTAGCACCGAAAAATTACAACAACTAAACTGGTACAAACATTGTCGGTTAGAAGAAACTCAAAGGATGTTGGGGCTAGTATTCCGACAAATTAATGATTTGGGTATTCCCAGTAATGAACTAACTCAAATGCGTTACCGTCTGTTATTGCGTCAGTTAGATCATATTGCTACATCAATGATTGATATGATTAATCAAGAACAATGGCAATTACATATCAGTTGGGAAAGTATGTCAATTACCAGTATCTTGAAGCGATCGCTAGAAAGGGTAGATAATTTGGTCAAAGAGCGTCAACTATGGATTGGAGTTCATGGTTTAGGACAACCGCTAGAAGAGAAAGACTTAACAAAAACCACTGATATCCATCAAGGATTTTTCAATACTGCTAATCAATCCACAATAGCTATCGCTGGTGATATCATCAAAATTGAATTGGTTATTCATGAATTATTAACTGCTGCTTGTAATCGTTCTCCTGATGGGGAAAGAATTGATATTTGGTGTCGTCGTTTAGATGAACAATTCCTAGAACTATCAATTACAGATCACGGGACAATCGAACCACAACTATTAGTAGAACTTCACCACGAAACACCCAAAGATTTACTTACCCACTCCCTAATTTATCAACCCCCTGGTTTACATTTGCTGATTTGTCAAGAAGTTGTGCAAAAACTTGGTGGAGAATTACAGTTTTATCAACTTCAGGATCATCGAATAGTTAGCCGTTTAGTTTTACCTTTAGCACCCCATCATGCTTAACACTTTGACAAGCTCAGTGGATCGCATATTTAATAATTACACAGGTTTTTTATAACTAATCAATTATGACAATATTAACTGGAAAACTCATTTTGAGGTGGATAAATGATTGCTGCAAATTTGGTATTCTCTTGAATAATTTAATCATGCTTGGGGTAGATAGAAAAAATTTATTCAGGGAATATATGCTTTTGTGATAGCAAAATAGTTATAATTAGTTTCCGTTACTTTAGGAAATTCTAGATTTAATCACAACAGTATGGATTATGGGACGTTATCGTTCTAAGTCTGACTTGCCGGAAAAAATTTGTGTAGTGTGTCAACGTCCCTTTACATGGCGGAAAAAATGGCAAGATTGCTGGGATGAGGTTAAATATTGCTCAGAACGTTGTCGCCGTCGCCGTTCCGGGGCTAAAAATGACCAGAAATAATGGGATACAAGCCCCGCCCTTGCAGGGCGGCTTTACTTGTGTTATGGTAGAGATGCCGTAGAGGTTTCCCACGTCAATGATAGTTTTAGAGTTTAAAGTAAAAGGGAAAGAAACTCAATATGCAGCAATAGATGATGCGATCAGAACGGCTCAATTTGTCCGCAATAAATGTATCCGTTTTTGGATGGATCATCGTGATGTAGGACAAAAGGAGTTATATCGCTACAACACTGCATTGAGGGCGGAATATCCCTTTGTTAAAGATTTAAACTCTCATGCTTGTCAAGTAGGAGTAGAAAGAGCCTATAGCTCAATCGCTCGGTTTTATGATAACTGCAAGAAAAATATTCCAGGGAAGAAAGGTTATCCAAAATTCAAAAAGAATAACCGGTCAGTGGAATATAAAACATCTGGCTGGAAGTTATCAGAAACGAGAAAACAAATTACTTTCACCGACAAAAAAGGCATTGGCAAGTTAAAATTAAAAGGAACGTGGGATTTAAACTTCTACCCAATAGAACAAATAAAACGGGTTAGGTTAGTACGTCGTGCAGATGGATATTATGCCCAATTCTTAATAAGTGTAGACAATAAAATAGAAACACAACCAACAGGTAAAACTGTGGGGTTAGATGTGGGATTAAAAGAGTTCTACACAGATAGCAATGGACATAGTGAACCGAATCCTAAATTTTATCGGACAGGAGAAAAACGATTAAAGTTTCGTCAACGTCGTGTTTCTCGCAAAAAGAAAGGCTCTATCAACCGCAAGAAAGCCGTTAATCGTCTAGGACGGGTACACCTTAAAACAAGTAGGCAACGGGTAGGCGTAGCCCGCCGAAGGCTAGAACACGCAAAGAGAATTGCGCGTTTCGTAATCCAATCTAACGATTTGGTGGCCTATGAAGATTTGAGGATTAAAAATTTAGTTAAAAATCACTGTCTCGCCAAGGCAATTAACGATGCTGGTTGGTATCAGTTCAGAAAATGGTTAGAGTATTTTGGTGTGAAGTTTGGCAAGATAACTGTTGCTGTTAATCCTGCCTATACTTCTCAACAATGCTCTAATTGTGGTGCGGTGGTGAAAAAATCTCTATCTACGAGAACTCATGTTTGTGAATGTGGGTTTGTGATGGATAGAGATTGGAATGCCGCAATTAATATTCTGAAATTAGCCTTGAGTACGGTAGGTCATACCGGAACTTGGGTCTTAGACCCGAACGCTTTGGGAGATTCGGCCTCTACTCCAGTTGGAGAAATCTTGCTTGAGCAAGTTGAGTCTGTGAACAAAGAATCACCGTGCTTCTAGCGCGGTGAGTGTCAATTGTTGGAACTGGTGCAGTATGGCGTAAATAGGTATCCAGCTAGACAAGGGTAAAATATTGGTTAATAAACCTTCTTACCTCCTGCTTCCTGCCTCCTAATGCTAGACCTGACCTTGTTTCTCCTGGGCAACTTCCTGTTCAATTTTCGCTAACTCTTCCGGGGAAAGTTCATCCAGCCGCTTTTGGAAAAAAGCCTGTTCATAATCCTCCCGTTGCTGATGGTAGGTCATTTTATGAGCGATCGCCCGAAAAATATAACTAGCTAACCAGCCAATTAAACCAGCAACCAGTAAAGCCTGACTCCAAATTCCCGCCTGCAAACCGTCCAAACCAGCCAGCTGCAAAACCACATACACCAAGCCACCAGCTAAAAAAACACCCAGAGTAATACCAATTGCATCAATTCGTCGCATCAGAATTATGACCTACCATCAGATTTAAACAATTTGCCGCCGTCGAGGACGTAAATTTACAAACGGTGCCAGCACCAACAAACCGGGGAAAAAGAAAAACACCAAAAAATACATAAAAGCTCGCTCAAAAGAACTAGCTGTATACCAACGCCATTGCAGGTACAACAGCACAGCTACAGGTAAAACCAACAGATAAGTTCCCGCCAGAGCTAAATACAATAGTGCTAAAACCATAGTTTCTCGTTGAATGTCAGCAAATTATTTAGGGCATCTGTCCTTTATTTTATGGTGAATGGCTCTATTCAGGAAAGTCTCACCCTAGCTTTTCCCATTCCCACAAAAAAATTTTCCTCAACCCCTTGTCAAAACCAAAAACTGTGCTAACATAAGATTCTGTCACCAAAAACGCAAGTTAAACTAAGTGAAACCAACTCGCTGTTTTTTCAAAACATAAAAAATTAGTAGTTGTGAAAAAAATTTCAAATTTAGTTGACAAAAAAGCGTAACTGTGATGTAATAGAGAAAGTGTTTACCACGCTCTAAAAAACAAACCCTCTGGGGGTGTGGCGGAATGGCAGACGCTACGGACTTAGAAAACTGAGCCTTAAGAGAGAAATCTTTTAAGTGGAAGCTCTCAAACTCAGGGAAACCTAAATCTAGATCATAGACAAGGCAATCCTGAGCCAAGCCAGAAAGCAAAGAGTTTCAAGCAAGTAAGAAGCTAGAACTCAAATCTATTTGGAAGGTGCAGAGACTCGACGGGAGCTACCCTAACGTTAAGACGAGGGTAAAGGGAGAGTCCGATTCTCAAAACCAAAATGCTGGAAAAGCAGCTAGGTAGTAGCGAAAGCTGCGGGAGAATGAAAATCCGTTGACCTTAAACGGTCGTGAGGGTTCAAGTCCCTCCACCCCCACTAAAAAATCTAATCAACAACATTAGAAAATACCTGTCTAAGTAAATTAGGCAGGTATAAATGTTTATTGGGGTATATTTACAGCACATTTCAGGTAAATGAAGTACAAACCCTAAGAAGAAAGCCTTATGCTAAAGGAGTTTCAACCCTGTTACCTAGTGTAACTAAATTAGAACTTTCATTTGCATAATCTAAGACTCATCTGAACTTATTTAAGTAAAATTGCTGAAAAATATTTAAATAGTTTAGTTATTTTTATAAATAAAATTTCCAGTATTGATTGTGAATAATTTTCCTGAGAATAGCCTGGAACTTTAGAATATATAGATTGATAGATGGTGAGTTAAGGTCAGTCAACGTTAAGCTAGAAACTTAGAGAATTAATTAGTCTTGAGAACTGAAATGGCCAATAAAAGGTTACTAAGTGTTCAACAATATGAACCAATTGTTCAGTCTCATTCTACACATACAGGTGTGCAAGTCCAGCAAGAAAGAATTTACAGCTTTTTCTTGACAATTGTTAAAACTAAAACACCGCAAAAAGTGTTACTTAAATTTAAGTCTTTATTTATAGATAGTCTTACAGCTGACACAGGAAATAATTTTCTAGGAGTATATAGAATTTTTTCTCCTGAACAAGAGCAAGAATTTTACCATACTATTAAACGTTGTTGTTATATCCTAGTTAATAATTGGGAAACAGCAAGAAAATATAAATATATTCAAAGATTAATTAGTTTATTTGAGCATTACCAAAAAAATAAAAATCAGGTTAATCCAGAAACTAGGATTTATCAAACTTGGCTAGATAATTTTTTGAGTAGTGAAGACTATACTATACTCAAGCTATTTGTAGCTAAATTTGAAACAATAGAAAATCAAAGAAATTGGACTCAAAGATATACAGCTTATTTATTAGTAGCTGAATCTTGTGATGAAAATAATTCTTCCGAACAACGAGAAATAGCTAGAAGGTTATCTAGACAACTCAAAGAACAGTTTAAATTTGACTTAGCAATGTATGTTGCTCACTCTCAGTCTAATACAGCTAAAACAAAATTTAATCAAAATCATTATCGAAATCCCAGTTTACTGGGTGATAATTTGTTAAGACTAATAAAAATGATTGTCAGTAAAAAAGGTACATTTAATTATATAAATATTGCTCATATATTTGTTCAACAAACTCAAGGACAAACTCTTAAAGAGTTTAAATATAATCTGCTCAGATATTTACTTTTTTCTTTGGAAAATCAACCTTTTGTACAAACTTTGCAGCAGCAGCTAGAGGAAAAGCTTTCACATTGGAAGATAGAACATGATCAGGAAAATATTACTAAAAGCTTATCTTTAAGAATTAGTAATAAAGTTATTGATTTTCTCACTACTGAAAATCGTCAAGCACCAACAGCATTATTTACTTCTGTAATTTCTCAAGGTCATGCACTCACTTTAGTAATTATATTACTAAAAATAATCTTGATTTCCAAAAATTCACGTACACATTTAGAAACTCAAATTGCTTATTTAATTAGCTATTATGACCAGTATCCAGCAGAAGAATGTAAATGGTTAATTCATTTTATAGAAATTTTTAATGTCACATTTGCCATTTATACCGAAAATGTAGAGTATAACTTAGTAAAAATGAAAGAAAATGAAGAAACTTCAGATTTACAGATGAATCTAGATGATTATCGAGTTTTTTCACAATTGAAGTTCAATAGAGAGTAAATTTAGTTTAGTTATTAGTCCAGCGTTCATCTAACCAAGCTAAAGCAGCACCGGCAGTTTCAGCTAAAATACTAATCAGACGATAAAGTGCGATCGCACTAATCACCAATGCAACAGGAAAGCGGTTCTGTAATAATGCAATGGCTGTAGCTTCAAACACACCCAAACCACCAGGAGCACCAGGAACAACCAAACCTAATAACCAAGCAAAACTAAAAGCACTCAATAATAAAGGTATTTGATTAAAATTAATCGAACTTAAAGCAAACACAGTTAAAATAAAACCAGTTCCACGTAAACCAATAAAACCTAATTCCCCCAACAAAGGACGGAGAGGATAACGTTCAAGACTTAAACTAAAATCAGACGGATTTTGATCAGCAGATTTTTTATTTTTTAACTTATATAATAAACCGATCACCGGATTTAAAAACCAAGGATGAACAGCAATAATAATTAAACCTAAAATTAATAATTGCAGGAAAAATACACCTAAATTAGTATGCTTAACCGCCAAATTACCACCAAACAAAACCACAATAATTAAAGCCGCCGCAGCCATTAATAAAGGTTCTAATAAAACGCTTAAAGTCGCCGCACCAGTAGGAATTTCAGCATTTTTAGCTGCTAAAATTCGCCCATAATAATGCCAAATATTCCCAGGTAAATATTTAGCAATATTTGTTTTTAGATAAACTTGAATAAATTGCGAAGCCGATACAGATTGATTTAACTCTTTTAAAACCCAAGTCCAAATCCAACCCGCCCACGTATGTGCTAGTAAAGTTACACCTGTAGCAACTGTTAAAATAGCCCATCCTGCTGCATCAATTTGAATTGCACTAACTTCCGTCCAATGGTCTTTTAATGCTTTCCCCAAAAAAAACAGTGTACCGCCTAAAATTAGCCAACGTAGAATCTTCTTAACTATTTTCATTATCTTGATATTTTAATATTTTAATTCACTTAGGTTGTTCAAATTAAATTTTAAGATAAATCCGTACATATCTCAAGTAGATAAAAAATAAACCTTATGAATATGCAGCTTAATCATCAAATACAGCGTAGAAACGTTTCATAGAACATTTCTACTTTTTTGTAGTGCATTGGATATAAATCTCCCTACAAAATTAGACAATATTAGACAATTATTTTTTTGTTTTCCATAAATAAATTATATCTTCCTATAGTTAGATAAACAATATTGTTGGCAAGATTAAGATGTAACCTAAGCTAGAAGTAAATAAGATTTTACCTGCTTATCTTTAATAAAGATTAGTTAGTGATTTAAGCTGGTATAAATCCTGTATAAGTCCTAAAACTTTGAACAAAATTGACTTGTTCTCAATATTAAGGAGGACTAAGTGAAAAACTGGTTATCATTGTTGAAAAGAATGCAAATTCACCGCATTTTCAGTATCTTTTTAGCGGGAATATTGTTGATAATAATTACCGCGTGTAGCGGAATAAATGCTCAAGGAGCAAATCCCCAAAATCCGGCGGTACAGGCTGGAGGTGCAAATAATCCTTATAAATATGGTGGGGATAATTATACAAAATACCGAATGTCAACAGACCATAAAGTAACTAATGAAGCTAACCAAAAAGAACAAAACCAAGCTAATTTATTCATAAATAGGCAAACATTAATATCCGCAACCAAAGAATCAGAAATACTTTACCCTGGTGCAGAAACACCTCTGGGTAGAGTTAAAAAAGAAGCAGAATTACCAATTATTACAGAAGAAGAATTTCAACATCCCGAACCTGGCGGTTTAATTCAAAGAGAACCAGATATTAGAAAACGCTTTCAAAAACGGATTGACACTGTAACAGAAAGCGTAGGAGAGGCTTCTAAATTCTTACCAGAAAAAGCAGAAGAAGCATTATCTAGACCAGAAATGCAAAGAAATCCAGCAGTAGGTAAATAAAGGAGTAAATAATGAAGAGAATAATTTCTTGGGTAAAAAATCTGCGTCTTATCAAAATTTTTACGGTTGTTGTAGCAGGGTTTTTATTATTATTAACTCAAGCGTGCGATCGCGGTATTGCCGGACAACCCCCACAACCCGCAGGACAACCGCCAAACGTGCAACGATATGACCCCACAAAAGATTATCCTATTTCTCCCTTTGAAGGAGGAATGAATAACTTTAGCGATGTAGATCCCAGAGCAAAAGCCGCCGAAAGAACAGCCAGAGAAAGAGCAGACGCTTTAGTTAGAGGTGCGGAAAGAAATATTACTCGAAAAGGGGTAACAACACCAGAGGATTATGTGCGTAATTATCAAGAAGGTACACCATTAGATGAAAGAATCAGACGATTTGGTGAAGATGTGGGAAGTTCGGCGGAAGAATTACAAGAAGGTGTAACAGAAGGAACCAAAAGAGGAATGGAAAATCTACAAGAAAATATTGGTAATGCTGCTAAAGATTTAACTAAAAATGTTCAGCGTGGAACTGAAAATGTAGGTAAAAATGTTCAGCGTCGGGCTGAAGATGCAGCAGAAGCAGTGAATAGAACATTAAGAGAAGCAGATTAAGATTAATTATTTTTCGGATTTGTATATATTGGGTTTTACCCTTTACTTAAATTCTCCTCTTGATGGGGGGAATTTTAATGTTTTTATGGTAGTAATTGCGCTTTATTTTTATATAGATTAGCAGGGATAATGGCTAGTATGTGTAGGGTGGGCATTTTAGCGATTATAAACTGTATTTTTTCAAAAGTTTGAATCAGAAGTAATAAAATTAGATATATTATTCTGATTTGATTCTTGAATAATACTACACATACTTGAAATTTCCATAATCATTTAGGGTTTTTACAATACATAAATTGTGAAAATGATAGATAAATAATTAAGAAAAATTAAAAATGGGTTACACTCTAGATTACTTTGTAGCATCATTGCAATGTCCAGTCTGTGGGGCGGTTTCTGAAGCAGATGAATCCACCAATATGCAAACACATATGCGAAAAAACCCCGAATTGGCTTACTTAGGTGTAGGTCATCCACTTGAAATTGAACCAAAATTCATGAGAAGGTGTGGTTATTTAACCATTCAACCACCACAGCCAGGACAGGAAATTCGTATACTGGAAACATGGGAATGTCCATCTTGTGATGCTCCGTACAATTGGGCAGAAATTGTGGTTTTAAATGATGTGATTAAAGGAATTGTAGCGGTAGAATTTAATCGTACAGTATTTGAACAAGCTCACTACGTTTCAGTTGAATGTGTGAGTATAGCTGCCGAATTGACAGGTCGTTCCTGTTCTGATGTTATCGAAGATGACTTGGTGAAAATTCTCAAAGAGTTATTATAAACTGTATTTTTTCAAAAGTTTGAAATCAGGAATAATAAAATTAGATATATTATTCTGACTTAATTTTTGAAAAAAACTACACTACACACACTTGAAATTTTCATGATGACTTAGGGTTTTTACAATACATAAATTGTGAAAATGATAGATAAATAATTAAGAGAAATTAAAAATGGGTTACACTCTAGATTACTTTGTAGCATCATTGCAATGTCCAGTCTGTGGGGCGGTTTCTGAAGCAGATGAATCCACCAATATGCAAACACATATACAAAAAAACCCTGAGTTGGCTTACTTAGGGGTAGGTCATACACTAGAATTTGAACCAAAATTTATGGAAAACTGTGGTTATTTAACCATACAGCCATCACAGCCAGACCAAGAAATTCGTATACTTCAAACCTGGGAATGTTCATCTTGTGGTGATCCGTACAATTGGGCAGAAGTTGTGGTTTTAAATAATGTTATTAAAGAAATTGTAGCAGTAGAAATTAATCGTACAGTATTTGAACAAGCTCACTATATTTCAGATGAGTGCTTGAGTATAGCTGCCGACTTGACAGGTCGTTCCTGTTCTGATGTTATCCAAGATGACTTGGTGAAAATTCTCAGAGAGCGATTATAAAGGTTCTGATATTCAAAATTGAGGCGTTGCTGATTCTAGGGATGAAAAAGATTTTGCATCAATCCAAAACCCTTGTAGAGACGTTCCTCCGGAACTTCTCTACATCCAAAATCATCCCGCATTTATGCAACGCCAATTTTTCTTGTCAAATAGATAGTGAGGTATTATCTTTGATTAAAAAATGGTGGTATGGGAGTTATGCAAGTTATTCTATTTCGTGATGATAAAAATTATCCGCGTGTAAAGACACCAAAATCATTTAAACTTCTAGGTTCTTTTCTTGAGTCAGAAATCCAAAATGATCGAAAATATGGCGAAGAGATTATCAGAGTTATTGATGAGATTAAGAGGATGTTTTAAAAGTAAAAGGTAGTAAAAAATCATGCCAATCGTCTGACCATAATGCGAATCATGGCGATGTAAATAAAAGTCTCTGTAGTTTCGGGTAGTCGTTCATAATCTTTGCTCAAACGCCGACACCAGTTG
>DATGXB010000054.1:0-10899 GCA_035299225.1 Nostocaceae cyanobacterium
GATATGTTTTTGTGGATTGTTCAAATTGTGATTCGACCATTAGAGAAGAAAGGTTTTATTGTCTTACCTAAGCGATGGGTGGTGGAGCGCACTTTTGGGTGGCTCAACTGGTGTCGGCGTTTGAGCAAAGATTATGAACGACTACCCGAAACTACAGAGACTTTTATTTACATCGCCATGATTCGCATTATGGTCAGACGATTGGCATGATTTTTTACTACCTTTTACTTTTAAAACATCCTCTGATGTTAAAAGAGCTTCAAACTTCCTGTTCCCTGTTCCCTGTTCCCTGTTCCCTGTTCCCTTCTGTAAATTAAAACTCGGCATTTTGTGGCGTTCTGGGAAAAGGAATTACATCTCGAATATTACCCATTCCCGTCATAAATTGCACCAATCTTTCAAAGCCTAAACCGAAGCCAGCATGGGGAACTGTGCCAAAACGCCTTAAGTCTAAATACCACCATAAATCATCGGGGTGCATTCCTTGGGCTAAAACTCTTTTTTCTAAAACATCTAGCCTTTCTTCCCGTTGTGAACCGCCGATAATTTCACCAATTTTCGGGGCTAAAATATCCATTGCTCTCACGGTTTTTTCATCATCATTTAACCGCATATAAAAGGCTTTGATTTGGGCGGGATAATCTGTAACAATTACTGGCTTTTTAAACTTTTGTTCAGCCAAATAACGTTCATGTTCTGACTGCAAATCTAAACCCCAGCTAACGGGATATTCAAACTTCACATCGGCTGTTTCTAAGATTTTAACGGCTTCTGTATAAGTCAACCGTTCAAATTGATTATTAATAATGTTTTCGGCTGTGGCTAAAACAGTATTATCAATGCGTTCATTAAAAAATTCCATGTCCTCCGGGCAATTTTCCAACACATAACTAAAGATATGTTTCAAAAATGCTTCGGCTAAGTCCATGTCTTCTTCTAAGTCACAGAAAGCCATTTCCGGTTCTACCATCCAAAATTCTGCTAAATGTCGGGAGGTGTTGGAGTTTTCCGCCCGGAATGTGGGGCCAAATGTGTAAACATTGGTAAAGGCCATAGCCATTACTTCGGCTTCTAACTGCCCACTAACTGTTAAATAGGTGGGTTTGCCAAAAAAGTCTTGAGTAAAATCTATGTTTTGGTCTTTTGTGCGGGGGGGGTTAGCGAGGTTGAAGCTGGTAACGCTGAATAGTTCTCCTGCACCTTCGCAGTCGCTGGCGGTAATAATGGGGGTGTGTACCCAGAGGAAACCCCGTTCTTGGAAAAATTGGTGGATGGCTGTCGCGCAGGCGTTGCGGACGCGAAAAACTGCACCAAAGGAGTTAGTTCTACTCCGTAAATGGCCGATGGTGCGTAAAAATTCAAAGGAGTGGCGTTTCTTTTGCAGTGGATAGGTTTCGGGATCAGCTTCACCGTAAACTTTCACTATTTCGGCTTTTAACTCAATACGCTGTCCTTTTCCTTGGGAAGCTACTAACACTCCTTGAACTTCCACGGAAGCACCTGTGTTGATTTGCTTTAATATAGCTTCGTAGTTTGGTAAATCTTGATTGATAATGACTTGCAAGTTAGCTAAGGATGAGCCATCATTCACTTCAATAAAGGCAAATCCTTTTAATTCTCTTTTTGTGCGTACCCAACCTTGAACTAGCAAAGATTCGTCAGGTTGACCACTTCGCAATATTTCCCCAATCCGTCGGTTTGACATATTATATAACTGGTTTTTTGTCAAGAGTAAATAAAACTTTTCTGTAATAAAATTAACAGTTGAGCTAACCCCAAATCAGGATCAACCTACATAAGATTTTAATAGCCAACCGATAATTATGCCCAATCCCCCAAAGCGTACAGCCTGCCAAAATGGTCTTTTAAAACTGTTCCAAGTAAATAGCTGGCTTTCTAGGCTGATTTCTAAACTTTCAAGTTGGGTTTGAATGTGCTTTAACTCGGCTTTGAGTTCTGGGGTCTGTGGCTTATTTTGTGTTAATTCTTTGAGTTTTTGTTGCCAATGTGCCTTTTGTTGTTGATCCCGTTGCACTTGGGCGTATCTTTGTTGTAATAATAGAAGCGATCGCTCTAATTCTGCCAATTCTTCCTCAAAATCGGCTTCTGAGTTTTCATCTGGCTGGGGTGGTTGTTTTGGTGGCTGCATAGTGTCAGAGGCAGGAGGCAGGAGGCAGGAGGCAGGAGGCAGGAGGCAGGAGGAAGATAAAATTACTTTACTGATCCCTCTTATCTCTACACCCTTTTTAACTATATGGTTATTTTCACTAAGCTACACTAGAATAGTTATTTGTTAGTAACTTGGTCATTAATTCTACCAATACCTAATACCTAAACCCTGTTTAATTTTAAATTTTTAATTAACCATGACAAATCAATTAAGTGAACTTAGTACATTAGAACTAGCTCAAATTTTAATAGAAAGGCTAAGTATATCACCAGAGGACTGGCATCGTCTCAAAGCTAACCGCAATGCCCGTGCTAGTGAGCAAGTAGCCGCAGCGATGATTTTTCTGCTTAAAGATCAGCCCCAAGAGGCATTGAATAGATTGGAACAAGCTGTAGGCTGGTTAGATAAATCTATTTCTGCTCCCCCCTGTCCCACTCATGGGCACAGGAAATAGGGATCAGGGAGATGAGGAGGATAAGGAAGATGAGGAAGTTATTAATCCAAAATCTAAAATCCAAAATCTAAAATTCCCTTCTCACCTTCTCAAAGATAGAAGCGGACGATGTTCTAATTGTTTGCATAGTCTTAGTTCTGTTCCTTTTCGGTTCCACTCTACCTGATCAAAAATTTGATGCAACAGTGAAAGACCTCTGCCGTTTTCGGCTTCATCTGGTGGTAAGTAATCTTGGGGATCGCAATGGCAATCACAAGCGGGGGTAAAACCACTTCCTTGGTCGGAAATGATCCACCAATATTGATTATCAATTAAAGAAAAACGAACTACTACTAATTTACTGGGATCAAGGTTGTTACCATGCTTCGCTGCATTAACCAGGGCTTCTTGAAGTCCTAGACGCAGTTCTGCTTGTAATTTCACTGGAATTTCTGCCAATAATAAATCTAATATTGGACATAGATAAAGTGTTGAGGCAAAGCTAATAGTGCCCCAATATCGTCCGACTGGACGGAGGGAAATAGTAATCACAAGAGAAACCCCGTAGCTTTTAGTTAGCTAGACATCAGTTTGCTATTACAGGCACCCTGATAAAAATTGAGGTGGTCGTGTTGCCTTCAAACTTGCGTCTCTAAAACTAAATTTAAAATCATGCTGGGGAGCATTTACTCACAAGATGAGTTAAAATTGCTTAACCAAAAATCATCAATAAACAATTGGCTGAATATATACAGCCAACTACAAAGTATAAAAATACTTTATTGAATGGCTAATTAGTAATCAAAGCACTGCAAATCTCCTTTTTCAGAGTTTATGCAACTTCAATTTTCTTCAACAAAATGAGTTTCTATTTTGAGGTTAATTCGATTTTAGCATTACTACCAGCGACTAGACTACAAATTTTTAGTTAGCATCCGCTTATCAGCATTCAGCCCGCATGAGGGGTTTTGGATATGAGTTATGGGGTTATATCCCCAATTCGGTTTACTCCTCCTGACAACCATCAGCATCAACATTAATTGACTGATAACTGAAGGCTGGTAAGTTTTTGTGTGAGTTGTTGTGAACAATTCATGAATTTGTATCTCAGTGTGAGAGAACAAGAAAAGCAGCAGCTTCTACGTGAGCAGTTTGGGGAAAGAAGTCAGCCGGCTGAACTCTTTTCAGAGTATATAGTCCATCTTGACACAGTAATTTCAAATCTCTGGCCAGAGTGGCTACTTTACAACTGACATAGACAATTTGTGCTGGTTTTAAGTTGAGTAAAGTTTTGATAACATGGGGATCACAGCCTTTGCGTGGTGGATCAAGTAAGACTACATCTGGTACAATTTCCAGATTTGGCAAGATTTGTTCTACTGCCCCAGTATGGAATGTGACATGATCAATTCCATTGTGTTGAGCATTAGCAATTGCCTGTTCTACTGCTGTTGCTTGTACTTCCAAGCCGATCGCTTGTCGAACATATTTAGCCAAGGGTAAGGTTAATGTACCAATACCACAATAGGCATCAATTAGCACTTCATGACCTTGTAAATTCAATTCTGACTGAATTACTTGGAGGAGTGCTTCTGCTGTTTCGGTGTAAACCTGAAAGAAAGTATCAGGTTGAATGTGAAATTCCAAATCGGCGAATTTTTCGCGTAAATAGGGAACTCCAGCGATACAGCGAGTTTCTCGGCCAAATATAGCATTAGTGCGATCGCTATTGCGATTGAGTGACACCCCTACTAGCTGAGAATAGCGTTTTAACCATTCCTGTGCTTGTTGTTCTATCCCTTTTAAATTCCAATCCTTAACTACCAGCGTCAGTAAAATTTCGCCTGTTCTACGTCCAATTCTTAACCCTAAATGACGAATTTGCCCTTGGTGCGTTTTTTCATCATAAATTGACCATCCTCGTTTTTGAATATCTTGTTTAATTTCCGCTAATAAAGGGTTTAAACGTGAGTCTTGGACTGGGCATTGATTGAGGTTGATTAATTGATGGCTACCTTTTTGGTAATATCCGGCTTGAACTTGACCAGTAGTGGAGATACTGAGAGGGTAAGTAACTTTATTCCGATAACCCAAACTAGCTGTAGGTAGTAGTACAGCGTCTACAGGTGGTTCTATAAAACCGCCGATTCTTTCTAAAGCTTGAATTACCTGATTACGTTTGGCTGTAAGTTGGTATTCATAATCAATATGTTGCCATTGGCAACCGCCGCATTTATCCGCCACAATACAACTAGGGCGGACACGATGGGGTGATGGCTGTAATAATTGATTGATGATGCCGTGAGCATATTTTGGCTTAACATGGAGGAGACGGACGAGGAGGCGATCGCCTGGTACAGTATCAGGAACAAACACTACACGCTGTTCCCAACGTCCTACACCATCCCCTGTATCAGTTAAGTCTGTAATTTCGACTTCTATTAATTCACCTTGTTGCCAGTTAGTCATGAGTTATTAGTCATTGGTCATTAGCCATTGGTCATTAGTCATTAGGGAATTGGGAATTCATTCTTATTTTCCCCCCTGCACCCCTGCCTCTTTCCCCCCTGCACCCTACCCCCTGCACCCCTGCCTCTTCTCCCCCCTGTTCCCTGTTCCCTGTTCCCTGTTCCCTTCATAAAATGTGTCTTAACTTATCTTCATCTCACTTCTGTACCTCAGACTGGTTAAACTAGCTAATAATCCTTACTTTTAGGCGAAAGCAAGATCATGACCGTAATTAGTCAAGTCATTCTTCAAGCTGATGATGAACTGCGTTATCCCAGCAGTGGCGAACTCAAAAATATCAAAGAGTATTTACAAACTGGCGCACAACGTACCAGAATCGTTTCTACTCTCACCGAAAACGAGAAAAAAATCGTTCAGGAAGCTACCAAGAAACTATGGCAAAAGCGCCCTGATTTTATTGCCCCTGGTGGTAACGCTTACGGCGACAAGCAACGTTCTCTGTGTATCCGTGACTTTGGCTGGTATTTACGCCTGATTACTTACGGTGTACTAGCTGGAGACAAAGAACCAATCGAAAAAATTGGTTTAATCGGTGTAAGAGAAATGTACAACTCTTTGGGTGTACCTGTACCTGGCATGGTGGAAGCTATCAATTGTTTAAAACAAGCTTCTTTGGACTTACTCAGTGCTGATGATGCTGCTGTAACTGCCCCCTACTTTGATTACATTATTCAAGCTATGTCCTAATACTCCTAGTTAGTGCAGGATACTAGCCTACCACACCACATAACATTTCCCTTTTGATCATAACGTCCCCATTATTGCTAGTGGCTATGGCATCATTTGTCAGGCTAATAAGCAATTGTGGGGAATATTTATGAAGGGGGCAGGGGGTAGGAGGCAGGAGGCAGGGGGCAGGAGGCAGGAGGGAAGAAAGTTTTGTGATGAGTTTTTGAACTTTTTTACACTTTATTTAGAACCACATAAATCAGAGAGATAGTTATACATTTCCCGGAAAATAGGACATTTTTGCTGTAATTCTTGAGGATTGATATCTAATAATAGTTCAGGAGTGTATAAGCCTTTGGAAAAACGGGTTACAGTGCTATCAAATTCTGGTAAAATACTTGAATCAATTAACGATTCTGATAATTTTTCTAAACAACAATCTCTTTCTTTGTCATATTCACTAAATGATTCAGGTTGGTCAAAAGGAATATTTTTCTGCGTACTTAGCCACCAGCGCATTCTTTCATGTCTACCCCGAAATTTTGGATGTTTAGCAATTGTATTGTTCCAATCTCCTATAATCCAAGCTTCTAACTCTGGTGCAGCAAAACTGATAAGCTTATTAATATTATCAGCTTCCGGGATTTTGGAAATTGCTTCTAAAATTTTAGCTTTTTGTTGTTCTAAATCTCTACAATCTAAATCATCAAAAACAAATATTAAATTACATTTATTTGGTTCATTTTTGCAAGCAATGGGTAATTCTCTAGTAATTTGATTAATTAAACTTTTACCTGTATTCCCATAACTTGTAACTATACCGGGTTTGGGTCCCGGTTTTTGACGTGCTGGTGTTTTGCGGACAAATGTACAACCAGGAAAGTTTTTTTGTAAAAATGGAATTAGTCCTCTAACTTCAGCCTCACCCCCACCGGAAAATACCCAAATTACCACGGCCATCCTCCCACACTGGGATCACCAACTCGGTATAAATCACCTAATTGCCAGCCTTCTTCTAATTTATCTGCTAACATTTCTTGTGATAGTGGTTTCATGGAAAAATGAGATTGATCCTCTGAATAAAAACAGTAAACATTTTCTAAACAATCGGTAAAATGATCTAATAAATCTGGGCTGTGTGTGGTAATAATAACTTGGGTTTTTGTTGAGGCTTCTTTAATCCATTCTGATAAAATTCGCATCCAAGAAACGTGCAAACCTAATTCCGGTTCATCAATAACCAACAATGAAGGAAGTACAGGAGAATGTAAAATGATAGCCCAGCATAACATTCTCACAGTTCCGTCTGACATTTCACTTAAATAAAATGGTTCTTTATTATCTTCAAAATACCATGCTACAGTTAAAGATAAACGACCGGAACGTATAGGTTTAATTCTTCGCGTTTTCGGCAAAATTGACTTCATTGCCTGATTAATAGTGTCTTCAAAGTCAATATCTTCCTGAATTAAATTCTCTAACACTAAAGCTAAATTTTCTCCAGATGCAGATAAATAAACATTATTTCCTCCAATTTTCGGTTCTGATGTTCTAATTTGATACAGATTCATCTCATTAGCATTATAAAATCGCCATTTTGCTACAAAATTTATAATATCACGTCTGACTTTATAAACTGGTATATTTTCAGGAGGATATTTACTATTTTCAAGTAATTTGGGAATAATTGCTAAACCTAAAGAATCAAGAGGAATATTATCTAATGTTTCAAATGTTTCATTATCAGCTTTGAAATGTTGATTGTTATCTTTATATACTGCTACTTTTCCTTTACGAGTTCCTTCTTCATGAAAGTTGTAATGAATAAAATTTGGTGAGTTATGTTTACGCTCAATTAAAAATTCTTGACCCAAGAAAACCATAGGAGGTAGAATTGTAACAAGGATCTTTATGCAAAGAACTATCTCTCCTGTTCTTTCATGACCAATCTGTGAAGTTGGTAAGAATCCATATACAAATCCTACTGTATTAGCTGTGTTAATGCTTTTTACACTGTTATCTAAAATTCTACCATTACCTATATTCATAAGAGCATTACTAAAACTACTGATGTTTTGGTTAAAGTCAGGATTTGGATTTAAACAATTTTGTAAGAATTTTAAGTAGTTGATCAAATTACTTTTACCTGAGCCATTTGAACCTATAAAAATATTGATATTTCTTAATTCTACGAATTTATCAAAGGATAGATTCTTGTAATTTTGAGTTCTAAGTGAACTGAGAAATAATTGACTCATAATCTAAATAAATAAAATTGTATTATTTGACCTATTGCCACTGGATAAAGCTTGGTAAGCTGAAAGAAGGATAAGCAGAAAAATTGTTTGATTTTTATCTACTTACTCAACTTCAGCAGTTTACAATTATACATTAAACTAACCCCACTTTACTCTTCTTTCTCTAGCATAGATTAAGCTGACGGGGTTTTGTCCAGAATCGTAGATTGGATATCGGCATGATTCGCGCCTAGCTTTTACAATAAGAAATATAGTTTGTTGCGAATTGTATAGTTAGGGATATAACTGTTATGGCTGCTGCCGTTTTAATTGAAAATCTACAAAAGCGTTATGGTTCGGTAGTTGCTGTTAAGGATGTCTCTTTTCGGGTGGAAGTGGGGGAAATTTTTGGTTTACTTGGTCCCAATGGGGCGGGTAAAACTACCACTCTCCGGTCTTTGTGTACGCTGACTACGCCGGATGCTGGTAAAATCGAGGTTTCTGGGGTGTCGGTGTTGGCTAACCCGAAACTGGCACGGCAAAAGCTGGGTTATGTAGCGCAGGAAGTGGCTTTAGATAAGGTTTTGACTGGTCGAGAACTGTTACAATTACAAGCGGCGCTTTATCATTTGCCGGGAAAGGCTGCTAAAGAGCGCGTTAATACAGTTTTGGATTTGTTGAATTTACAAGAATACGCTGACAAGAAAACAGGGACTTATTCCGGGGGTTTACGAAAGCGGTTAGATTTGGCTGCGGGTTTGTTACACGCGCCTGATGTGTTGGTTTTAGATGAACCTACGGTTGGTTTGGATATTGAAAGTCGGTTTATTGTGTGGGACTTTTTGCGGAAGTTGCGAGAGTCGGGTACTACGGTGGTTATTACCAGCCACTATTTAGAAGAAATTGATGCTTTGGCGGATAGGGTGGCAATTATAGATAAGGGGATTGTCATTGCTAATGGTACTCCTTCCCAGTTAAAGGATCAAGTGGGAGGCGATCGCATCACTCTCCGCATCCGCGAATTTTCTCCCCAAGAGGAAGCGGAAGCGGCTAAAAATCTTTTACAAGAGTTATCTTTTGTGCAAGAAATTATCATTAATTCTGCTCAAGGTAATTCTTTAAATTTGGTGGTAACTCCCCAAAATGAGGCTTTAATTACTATTCAACAAGCCTTAAATAATGCAGGTTTACCAATTTTTGGGATTGCCCAATCTCGCCCTAGTTTAGATGATGTTTATTTAGCCGCCACTGGACGCACTTTAATGGATGCGGAATTGGCTGCTGTGGCTAATCGTGATCCCAAGGCTGAGAAAAAGCAAAATATGAGATAAAACACGGTTTTTTAGATGGAGTAATTCATAAATATTCTTGATTTTCACTCCATCTAAATTATTGTTATTCCACATCATCTACATTTGATAAATAAGCAAATTTTGGTAAATAATCTACATCTAAAATTTGCTCGATGTTGTAAGGGCAATTTTCAGGAAAATTATTTAATCCACTTTTCTTTTTTGCTTGTCTTTTAGCATTGGTGTAAACTTCTTCTAAGACTGTTAGCATAAAATTATAGAGATTTTTGGATTGAGTTAAATCTTGCAATTCAACCCGAAAATTATCAATTTCTACTTCCCAATGATTTTGACAGTCGGGAACGTCCCAATATTGATATAGTAGTAAGTGTTTGAGAAGTTGTAATAAATAGCTTTTCAGCTTGCGGTTCTGTTCGTTTCCCAATGCTTCGATCTCCTCAATTAAATGCTCCCAATCTAAGTTTTCTAAATCTCTGGTTTGTAATTGTTTTAGTGTGGTTTCTAGCCAAAGGTGATAATCTTGCTCATAAAGGTTTTGAGTTAGTAATTTAGACATGATTTGCCATTCTCCTGATTTGGTGTGAAACAGGGCTATTTTATTTTTAACATAAACTAGAATAAATTTGGGGCTAAAAGCTAAATTGTGTTAAAATTCAATTATTTAATATAGGATTACTATTTGATTTTTGAAAAATGAAAAAGACTGAGGTGGGCATTTCCGAAAATTTTCCGCTTTTATGCAGTGTTTTACCGAAAAATGCCTACCTTACACTAAATTATTTCTATTCCACATCATCTACATTTGATAAATAAGCAAATTTTGGTAAATAATCTACATCTAAAATTTGCTCGATGTTGTAAGGGCAATTTTCAGGAAAATTATTTAATCCACTTTTCTTTTTTGCTTGTCTTCTGGAATCAGTGTAAACTTCTTCTAATACTGTCAGCAGATAATTATAGAGATTTTTTGATTTAGTTAATTTCCTGACTTCAACCCGAAAGTTATCAATTTCTACTTCCCAATGATTTTGACAGTCGGGAACGCTCCAATATTGATAGAGTAGTAAGTGTTTGAGAAGTTGTAATAAATAACTTTCCAGTTTGCGTTTCTGTTCGTTTCCCAATGCTTCGATCTCCTCAATTAAATGCTCCCAATCTAAGTTTTCTAAGTCTCTGGTTTGTAATTGTTTTAATGTGGTTTCTAGCCAGAGGTGATAATCTTGCTCATAAAGGTTTTGAGTTAGTAATTTAGACATGATTTGCTATTCTCCCGATTTGGTGTAAAACAGGGCTATTTTATTTTTAACATAAACTAAAATAAATTTGGGAATAAAAGCTAAATTGCGTTAAGACGCGATAAATTAATATAGGATTCCTGTTGGATTTTAAAAAAATACTGAGAAAATAAGGCTCTACCGCTCCCTTTATGTTAGTTTTTTAGGTTTTTACAGGTATAACCCTTACTATGCTTGGGTTTGAGCCAAAAAATTATTGAAATTGTTTTTATTAAGGTATTAAAACCTGCAATCTAGACAGTGCAAGGTTTTT
>DATGXB010000055.1:0-25997 GCA_035299225.1 Nostocaceae cyanobacterium
ACCAGAAAGCAAACAGTCCATAATAGATATCATCACCAAAATTTTATCTTATCAGTTCACTAATTTAACTCGTTTGGAGATAGAAGCAATGCTGGGTATCACTATTGAACAAACTCGACTTTATCAAGATATCAAGGAGGAGGGTAAGAGAGAAGGTAGAGAAGAGGGTAGAGTTGAAGGTAAGAGAGAGGGGGAAATAGGGGGTGAGAGAAAAATTGTTTTACGTATATTGACAAAGCGATTTGGTGAAGTACCAGAAGAGTTAAAATCTCAAATTGAGAAGTTATCGCTGGAACAGTTGGAAACTTTGGGGGAAGATTTGCTGGATTTTGTCAGCTTAGATGATTTAGCTGCTTGGTTGAAAAAAATACAAGTTCCTGAAGAATAATTTTTAGGGGGTGGGTGATGTCGTGGTGGAATATTACTTTACAAGAAACTCGACTTTATCAAGATATCAAGGAGGAAGGTAGACGGGAAGGTATGCGAAAGGGAGTGAGAAAAATTATTTTACGTCAACTAACAAAGCGGTTTGGTGAAATACCAGAGGAGATAAAGTCTCAAATTGAGAAGTTATCGCTGGAACAGTTGGAAAACTTAGGGGAAGGGGTATTAGATTTGATGATTTTAGATGATTTGGTTTCTGAGTTGCAGAAAATCCAAATTACAGAACAATTATTATTAGTTGGTGATAAAAATGATGAGAATATAAGTTTTTAAAAACATGAAATCTTTTCAATTTTGGTATTTATCTTTATTCGTCTGGTTGATAACTTTAGTCCCGTTTACGTCTTTATTGCTATTCTATTCTTATGTGTTGAGAGCGCGGTTAGTATTGGGAAGGTGGCCGCTTCCCTATCAACCTGATCCGAAAGATTTAGGTTTTGTTATTCACCATGTTATTATTTATTTGAGTTTGTTGGCGGTTGATTTTTCATTATTCATTATATTAATTGTGTTTGTGCTGCGAAGTTTTAATTTACGAGTGCGGGGATATAATTATAAAGTTGGTGCGGCTTTGTTTATGATAACATTCTGTTTATGGTTGATTTTAATTAAATTTGACCCTGGTAATTTTTGGGAGTGGTTTTTTGATTAACTGGTTGATAAAAGTTTTAGTAATTTCGGATAGTTAACCGTATGAGAGAAAAATGGTTATCTATTATTGGTATTGGTGAAGATGGGTTACAGGGATTAAGTGCGATCGCTCTTTCTCTCCTCAATCAAGCTACAATTATTGTTGGGGGGGAGCGCCATCTCTCTATGTTACCACCAAATGATCCACGCCGCAAAATCTCCTGGTCTTCTCCCTTCAGCACTTCCGTAGAACAGGTTGTTAACCTCCGGGGTGAGTCTGTCTGTGTTTTAGCAAGCGGTGATCCCATGCTTTATGGTGTTGGTACTACCCTTAGCCGACACATCCCCATTTCGGAAATAACTATTATTCCAGCACCTTCAGCTTTTAGTCTTGCTGCTTCCCGCTTGGGATGGTCTTTAACTGATGTGGAAACCGTTAGTTTGTGCGGTCGTCCTCCCAGTTTACTACAATCTTACATTTACCCTGGTGCAAAATTACTGATTCTCAGTTCTGGTAAAGATACACCCGCAACGGTGGCGGAACTGTTGACAAAAAGAGGTTTTGGTGATAGCAAAGTTACAATTTTAGAACGTATGGGCGGCATTCATGAGAATATTATTAATGTAACTGCTGCTACTTGGGAAAATAGAGAAATTGCGGCTTTAAATACTATTGCGGTTGATTGTATTGCTGATATCGGCGTTTTACCTTTAAGCAGAATACCGGGACTACCAGATACAGCTTACCACAATGATGGACAGTTGACCAAACGGGAAGTAAGAGCAGTAACCTTATCTACCCTTGCACCTTTACCGGGACAGTTACTTTGGGATGTGGGTGCGGGTTGCGGTTCAATTTCCATTGAATGGATGCGGAGTAATGCTAGATGTCGAGCGATCGCCATTGAACAAAATTCCCCTAGACTACAGTATATAGCCGATAATGCGGCTGCACTCGGTACACCCAACTTACAAATTATCCCAGGTAAAGCACCTGTGATCCTTGCAGACTTACCCACACCCGACGCTATCTTTATCGGTGGGGGAGTCACCGCACCCGGACTGATAGAAACCTGTTGGTCGGCTTTACGTCTTGGTGGACGCTTAGTAGCTAATGTTGTCACCTTAGAAGGTGAACAAACCCTATATGAATGGTATCAAAAAATAGGTGGTAGCTTTTCTCGCATCAATATTCAACGCGCTGAACCTATTGGCAAGTTCTTAGGCTGGCGTTCAATGTCTCCCGTTACTCAGTGGATGGCAATAAAATTGTAGCAAAAATCAAAAAAAGATAAAATTTCTACCAATAGCAGATTTTCTATGATAGGGTATAACCCAGAACATTAGACTATTCAATTTTAAACATTTGATTTTTGAATCATGTCTCAAACTCCATCCCCTCAACCAGCGAAACCCCAAAAATCTTTTTTGTGGCTGAAAATTATAGGTGCTGGGTTAGTTGGTTTTATAGGTTTTGGTTTTTTTCTTGACTCTCAAGAAGGACAAACTTATGATAAAGCATTAAAAGCATATCAGTCCGCAGATTGTGAAACAGCCAGTAAAGAATTTGCTAAAGTCTTAGAAGGTAAATCACAAAGTGACACATCTGACCGTGTTATCAGTTCCAGAGCTAAAAAAGCCGAATGTGATGAATATCAAAAAGCAGTAGTACAACAAAAAACTGGTAAACCTGCACCTGCTTTTACAATATATGCTAATTTTGTCACCACTTACCCTAAAAGTCCTCTAATTAAAGAAGTTGCTAAATCAACACCAGCATTATTAACCAAAGCAGATTTTAAAACCCTTGCTCAACCAACTTCATGTAAACAACTTAAAGGGATAACAGATAGTAAAATCTTACCTGAACCAGAAAAAAATCTACCTCTATTATATCAGAATTGCGGTCAATTATTCGAGAGCAAAAAGCAATATAGTCAAGCTGTGGTAATATATGAAGATTTTTTAACTAAGTTTCCCAAACATCCTTTACTACCAAGCATTAAAGCTTCATTTGCTAAATCATTAGTTGCTGAAGCTAAACAAACAGGTGCTGGAAATATTCCCAGACCACAAAGTGCT
Source organism: Nostocaceae cyanobacterium (assembly GCA_035299225.1). GTDB lineage: Bacteria > Cyanobacteriota > Cyanobacteriia > Cyanobacteriales > Nostocaceae > DATGXB01. Next base: position 3,157 of record DATGXB010000055.1, read on the forward strand.
GGTTTTTCTGGTTCTGGTTCTACTGTAGTAGAAATTCGTAATGAATCACCAGAGAAAATGCGAATTGTTTTTAGTGGACCGCAACCCAGGTTTGAAGAATTAGAAGGTTGTACAAATTGCCAAAAATTTGTTAATGTCGGGCCTAGAAGTTGTCCCAACAAAGGGCCAGTTGGACGCTATACCCTCACACCAGGAAATTATGAAGTAGTAGTAAAATCTATTGGTCAAGGAAGAGTAAGACCTTTTACCGGTCAATGGTCATTAAGTAGTGGGACAGAATATAAAAATTGCTTTTTTATTGTTCAAAGACCAGGTTAATAATTTTTGTAGTATGGATAAAAAACAAATTCCTAATCTAGAAGTTTGAACTGTATATTATGGAGAAAAATTAAATGAAAATCTTGTTAGAAACAGAAAGATTAATTTTACGCCAATTTACAGAAAACGATCTAGAGAATCTGTATAATTTAGACAATGATCCTGATGTCGTCCGTCTGGCTAGTCGCACAGGTCAACCAACAGAATATACAGTTATTAAAACAGAAACCTTACCCAAGATACTCGAATATTATCAAAGATTTCCTAACTTTGGTTGTTGGGCAGCTATAGAAAAATCAAGTAATGAATTTATTGGCTGGTTTCTGTTTAGACCAAATGTAGATAACTTGGTTATCAACCCAGGAGAAGTTGAGTTAGGTTATCGCTTAAAAAAATCTGCTTGGGGAAAAGGTTATGGGACAGAAGGTGCAAAAGCTTTAATTTACAAAGGTTTTACAGAATTAAATGTTGAATCTGTTGCAGCTACTAGCTTAATAGCAAATACCGCATCTATTCGGGTGATGGAAAAAGTTGGGTTGAAATTGGAAAAGTATTTCACTGAAACCCGATATTTAGGAGGAAGTCAGGAAGCGGTAAAATATTCATTACATAAAAGTCAATTTTTGTTATCTGCTAAAACCACAGAAAAATATTAAGTAGGTGATTAAGATTTAAACGCAGATGGACGCAGATGGACGCAGATAAAATAATTTTGTTTAAGTGATTATTTAATAATATAAATTTTTCCTAAATCAGTTTTTAAAAATTAATTTGGTTAATCTTTTGATAAACTTTTCACAAATTCCGCGTGTGCTGGTGAATTTAAACCATTTTGTAAAACTGCTGTCACTTTCACCATATCACCTGACAACAAAGCCGGAACATCTAACCATAAACCCGGCATTACTTGACTTTTAATAATTCCTTCTGCATCAGGTTGAAGATTAATATATTCACTTTCATGCAAAAGAAACCAATTAAATTTATTTTCGAGAATTTGCCAAACAATATATTCTTTTATACCATTCCGACGATAAGCTTTTTTCTTATCATGTAAATCATAAGCAGCACTACTCGCAGCAATTTCTACTACTAATTCTGGTGCACCTTCTAAATAATCATCTTCAGTAATACGCGCTTTTCCTCCTAATTTTTCATCAATAAATAAAACCCCATCTGGTTGAGGTTCGTTATCTTCATCTAATCTAATTGTTGGTTCAATTCCTATGTTGACACTAGGGGTAGAAATTTGATAGTTTCCTAACCAAATTATAATTTTGCTGTGGGGTTCAGCATGACGTTTAAACCGTAAGGGTGAGGCCACGTAAACAACTCCTTCTATTAATTCAGCTTTTTTAATATCATAACTTTCTGTATAACGTCTTTCAAATTCGTGACGTGATAAGCGATCGCCACTTTCTAACGGTATAATCTGTTTAGATATCATCATACTCAACCTCTCCTTAACAACATAATTACCAAAAAACTTTTCAAAACAACGTGTTACCGTCTACCTTCTCCAACAACCATTTTACCGCACTATCAATATCTGCAACCACTTCTCCATCTGGTATAGGTTGACGTTTTACCATTATCACTGGTATTCCTAACTCCCGTGCGGCGATAATTTTCGGGTAAGTCGCAGCACCTCCACTGTTTTTGCTAACTATAGTATCAATCTCATATTGGCGTAAAATTGCCTTTTCGTTTTCTAAAGTGAAAGGACCGCGATCGCACAAAATTTCACCATTCGGTATATAATCATCAGTAGGTGGGTCAATCATTCGCATCAAAAACCATATCTTCCGCAAATGTGCAAAAGCCCCGATTTCCTGCCTCCCAATCGTCAAAAATACCCGTTTTCCCCTATTTTCCAACACTTTCGCCGCTTCTGTATGATTTTCCACCTCTAACCAATCATCACCCTCTTGCCTTTCCCACCCCGGACGACTTAAGATTAATCTCGGTATTCCCAGCATTTCCGCCACTTCTGCTGCATTTTCCGAAATCTGCGCCGCAAAGGGATGAGTAGCATCAATTAAAACATTTATATTTTCCGTACGTAGATATTCCGCCAAACCAGCCGCACCCCCAAAACCCCCAACCCGAACATTACCAACAGGTGCAACGGGTTCACGAGTACGACCGGCAAGAGAAGAAATAACTTGAATCCCGGTAATATTTGCAACTCTTTCTACTAATTTCGCCGCATCACCCGTACCGCCGAGAATCAAAACCCGTAACATAACTTTACAAACTAATTCAGGCTAGGTATTCTCGCCAAAATACCTTTTTTTAGAGGTTCTGGCCTTTCCGACCAAGGCAGTAAACCATCAGCTTTATCATAATATTTAGCCGCACATTCCAGCACAGCCGCCGCAGAATCATCCACAGGTAAATCACCAAACAGATAAGTTAACTTACCCGATGCAGCAAAAGCCACCACACAAGAATGACTACAAGCACTCATACATTCTACCGCTTGAATCGGGAACTGTGCCTGTAAATCCCAATTTTCCGCAAGAGTTTGTATTTTTTGCAACAGCCTTTGACCGCCACTTTCACCGACACGTTTACCATCTTGCCAAACACTGGCACAGGTTGTACAGACAAATAGAGTATGAGTAGGGTTATTTGGGGAGTGATTAGCAGCAGTCATTCTCAAATAGTTGTTGATAGATTTAGGTTTGAATTATACCACCTACATTCCGCAGGTAGTTAACAAAGTAAATAATATTTTTGGCAAGCAGCACCAAGAAACTGTAGAATAAATTTTCTCTGTTCCGTTAAGTTAGAAATAATTTTGATAACCCTCTTATGTCAAATAGAAGTGATACCATTTCCCAAAAACGATGATACTTATAGATTGAGTGTAGGGACATGGCAGTGCCCAGAAGTGAGAAGTTTTGAGAGTTTTAAGAAATTGCATTTAGGGATAATTTCAGAAGTATAAAAAAACACTACCAGCGATAGCGAAAGTAACAGGATTAGAAAATGCACAATCGCTACATCACTTTAGAGGATGTTTTAAAAGTTTTTAATGTATAAATAAACCCCCTCTCCAAACCTCTCCCACCTCTCCGTAACCCTCTCCTGAAAGGAGAGGGAACAAATGGACTCCCCAAAGTTGAACAGGCTTTCCGTAGTTTTAAAAGCATTGATTTAAAGGTTCGTCCTACTCTATCATCACACCAGTGAGAGAGTCAAAGCACATATCTTTCTTTGTATGTTAGCTTACTATGTAGAATGGAATATGCGCTCTCGATTAGCGAGTATTCTGTTTGATGAGGATGATTGGCTACAAGCTGAACAGAAACAACGATCTGTTGTTCGTTGTCAGCGCAGTGATAGTGCTATAGCTAAGGCTCAAACAAAGCGCACTCAGGATGATTTACCTGTTCATAGTTTTCAAACTTTATTAGATGATTTAGGAACTATTACTAAAAATCAAATCCAAGCTACTTTGGATGGTGCTGAGTTCGTTTTTGAGAAAATTACTGAACCCACAAAAGTGCAACAACGGGCTTTAGATTTGCTTGGGGTTTCCCTGATTTGTACCCAGTAAATCCTGACTCCCAATCCTGAAACTCCTTCCTATGCACAGCATACGCCTTTTGTCAAAGGGGGAACTTCAGTTAGATGATACTCTTTACAAAAAATAAACCCACCTTTAAAAAAGGCGGGATAAATCATGAAAAGAATTAAATAAAAGGTCAGAGTTAAAACTTTTCTCTGTCCCCCTCCTGATTTGAAAAATATTGCTAGTGCAGCATGGCGGAAATAATCATCCAGTTGAGAAAGCTGGAAATTACTATTTAATCAACCTTCTTACCTCCTGCCTCCTGCCCCGTTCGACTTCGCTCATGGAACGCCTGCCTCCTTGCACTAGGTATTAAACAAAGTTCACCTTGACAGTAAAATCATTTTGGTCAAAGTCAGTGTTACCTAAAGGCAAATCTTCAAAACCAAAGTAGTTATCACCTAGTAATCGCATATGATCCTTATTATCTGCATTTGCACCTAGATAGGGGAAGTAAACAGGTCGATCATTGCTAGTATTTGCATCTAACAAGGCTTCTGGTCTACCATTGGCAATGATAAATGGGGCATAAATTGCACCAGGTTGGAAAGACCCTTGATATTCTGCTGTAGCTGGTACATCAGGATTAGTAATTACTACTAAATCAATCCCAGCAACACGATTATTAATAGCGGTTTGAATGTAATTAGCATTTCCCGGATTTACGTCTGCTGTTCCGTCACCGTTGGTATCAATACCACCGTTTTCATCAACTACTCGATAGAAGCCGACATAATCATCAAAACGACCCTCACGGGTAATAAAAAACTCAGCTTGGACTGGTTGAGTAAAACCTCGTAAATCTAACACTTCTCCTTGAGGTTTGGTTTGTAAACCTGTACCTGTTGTGAGAGGTTGATTGGTATTCTCAATTGTTACCACTAAATCTATAAAATCATTAGGATTACTTTGAGGTCCGTCACTTGTTCCATCTTCCCAAGCGATAGAAAAGACATTAGTACCAGAATTATTAATCTGTGGATTGCTGGGTGTTCCGAACAACACATCAGAAACAGGAGTAGTTCCTTGTCTAACGTTATCCAGTGAACTGTTGCGAACTAGATAGAATCGGAAGTATGCTCCAGAGTCTAATTGTAGGATTTGTTGGCGATCGCTCACAATTTCATTCAGAAAATCAGGAACACCAGATAAAAGTACCTGAGCCCGGTCTAAAGCCGCTTGAGTATAACCAGCATCACCTGGCAAAAGACCATTAACTCTACCTTGGGCATCATCAACAACAAACAACCCTAGTTCATCAACAGAAAAACCCACACTCCTATTTTCACTGTTCAGGCCATTGTAGGCACTACTATTTGTCAAAGTGACTAATAAATTAGCTGTGGGATTGTTACTAGCAATATTAAATACATCACTGCTGCTTACCCTAGCTAGAGGAACAAAATCATTGTCAGTAATGCTTACATTAACTGGATTAACAGTAATATTGTTGTATCTAGAATCAGTGCTAGTAACTGTGTGTTGAATCGTGCCACTATGATTTCCTTCTACCACAGCATCATCAACGGCTGTCACCGTAACAATTTGGGCAACATTCCAATTTTGAGGAGTAAAGGTTAATTGATTACTGTTAGTTGATAGTTGTGTACCGCTATTAATGTTAATAACAACATTAGATGTAGGTGGAGCACTCAGAACAACAGAGTAACTATCAGTAGCACCACCCTCAGCCACCGCAGTATTACCATTGCTTTCTGTGATAATTACCCCTGGTGTACCAATATCATTATCATTGATAGTAACAGTAATAGGGTTAACAGGCAAATTATTGTAGTTAACGTCAGGGCTAGTAACTGTAAACTGAATTAATCCAGTGTGTGGCCCTTCTACTACCGTATCATTGACAGCAGCAACGGTGACAGTGCGGGGAACATTCCAGTTCAGGGGAGTAAAAACTAACCTATTTGTGCTGCTGAGTAATTGTGTACTACTGTTAATATTGATAGTAACATTAGCGGTTGGTTGCTCACCCAGCACAACAGTGTAACTATCATTAATACCACCTTCAGTTACTATTGTACTACCATTAGTCTCAGTAATGATTACACTGGGATTAGGAAAATCATTATCTGTAATGTTGACGTTTACAGGATTAACAAAGGTATTGCTAAAATTCGGGTCGTTGGTAGTAATTGTGTGTTGAATTATGCCAATGTGGTTTCCTTCTATTACTGGATCATCAACGGCTGTTACTGTGACAATTTGGGCAACGTTCCAGTTGTCAGGAGTAAAGGTTAACTGATTAGTATTTGTTGTTAGTTGTGTACCACTATTAATGTTAATAGTAACATTAGAGGTTGGTTGCTGATTGAGAACAATGCTATAAGTATCAGTAGCACCGCCTTCAACTACATTTGTACTGCCATTGCTGGGAGTAACTAGCACCAAATCGTTGTCGGTAATATTTACATTGACAGGGTTAACAGTAATCCCGTTATATCTGCTATCGCTACTAGTAACTGAGTGCTGAATTGTGCCACTATGAGGAGTTGCTTCAATTAAAGAATCATCTACGGCTGTAACGGTAACAGTTTGGGCAATATTCCAGTTTTGAGCTGTAAATACTAACTGATTAGTATTTGTTGTTAGTTGTGTCCCATTATTGAGATTAACGACAACATCTGAGGTTGGTTGGCTGCTGAGAATCACGGTATAAGTATCAGTAGTGCCACCTTCGGTTACATTTGTACTACCATCGCTTTGATTAATAACCACTCCAAGCACATCATTATCAGTAATGGCGACATTTATAGAGTCAACAGGAATACTGTTAAAGTTGGTGTCGCTGCTAGTAACTGTAAAGTTAATAACTCCAGTATGAGGGCCTTCTACAAATGGGTCATCTATTGCGGCTACGGTAACAGTCCGGGGAACATTCCAATTGTCAGGAGTAAAAACTAACCTATTGGTACTACTGAGTAATTGTGTACCACTATTGATATTAATTGTCACATTTGCCGTTGGCTGGCTGGCGAGAGCGACAGTGTAAATATCATTACTGCTACCCTCAGTTACAGCTGTGTTACCCCCGCTTTGTGTAATAATCACACTATAAGGATTTACCAAATCATTGTCAGTAATACTGACATTCACAGAACTGGCAGGAAAATTATTAAACCTAGTATCACTACTAGTAACTGTGTGTTGAATTGTGCCAGCGTGATTTCCTTCTACCACAGTGTCATCTACAGCTGTGACAGCAACAATTTGAGGAACATTCCAGTTAGCTGAATTAAAAATTAATTGGGTTTTATCTGTTGTTAGTTGTGAGCCGCTATTGATAGTTACGGTAACATCAGAGGTTGGTTGACCATTGAGGACAACGCTGTAAGTATCTGTAGCCCCTCCTTCCGTTACATTGGTACTGCTGTCTGTTTGGGTGACAATGACGGCATTAGGAATAATAACGTTGACACCAATTGTACCTCCAACCGATAAGCCTGAGCGATCGTTATCAGTGATAGCTACATTAATAGGATTAACACTAAGATTGCTGTAGTTGGGATCATTTGAAACAACTGTATGTTGAAGTGTACCAGTGTGATTACCTTCTACTCTTGTATCATTAATGGCGGAAACTGTAACATTTTGGGCAACATTCCAGTTCTGAGGAGTAAATATTAATTGACTGGGGCTGGTTGTGAGTTGTGTTCCACCATCAATGTTAATAATTACATTTTGTGTAGGTTGGCTGTCGAGGACTATAGAGTAAGTATCAGTAACTCCAGCTTCGCTAACAGCAGTATTTAAGCCTGTTTCATTAATAGTTATGGTCATGACAGAAGATTCAAATACTAACGTTTAAATTAAATACCACACATATTATGTTTTTTATATGCTGTGGTACACTTATAAGATTTGCATCAGTAGAAAAAATTCATAGCAGTAATTATTACAAAAGTAAATAAGTGATTAACCGTCTTTACTAAATAATTAATGCTTCCCTGAGATATATGGTTATAAGTTTGGCTTATATTGTATGAAATCCTTTCCGAATAAGACTTTTGAGAAATCTATCAAACCTACAGGAGAGGTGATTAATTAATGATATGCGATCGCTCGTGGATTGTCCAAAATCAAAAATCTAGAGAAGGTCAGTCCGTAAAACTGCCCTTCAGTTTATACTTTTGACTTTACCTACCCCTGTACTTTGCAAATCTGATGGCATTGAAATGCAACTTTTGTGCATTGGTTCATGCCATGTTTACTATTAAATAGTAGTTAATTTGGCTTGGACTATTATATCATTAAAGTCCTGATCACTTACGTCATTTTGCAAATCTTCAAAACCAAAAGTATTATCTCCTAATAAGCGAATATGATCTGCATTATCTGAATTAGCTCCTAAATATGGGAAGTAAACTATTGGATTATTGTTGATATCATTGTCTAATAAAGCCTCTGGTGTACCATTGACAATTATAAATGGGGCTAAAATCGAACCAGGTTCTAAAATTCCTGTGTAAGTTGCTGTACTTTGATTGTTTGTAGTTAATTCAATTCCAGGAAGTCTTCCCCGAATAGCTGCCTGAGTATAACCAGCTTCTCCCGGTAAAATATCCACATTACCATCACCATTAGTATCTATTCCACCATTCTCATCAACAACTTTATAGAAACTGACAAAATTATTAAACTCAGCCTCTCTGTAAATAGTAAACTCTGCTTTGACATTTTGATTAACATTCCTTAAATCAATTACTTCTGCCTGAGATTGTCCTTGGAGACTGACACCCAAAGGTAAAGGTTGATTTGTTGGCTGGATTGTAACAACTAAATCTTGGAACTCATTAACATTACTGCCAGTTCCATCTTTCCAACTAAGTAAGAAACTCTCTGAACCTAAATCTGTAATTTGTTGATTTATTGACTCAGAAAATAGGACATTGCTGATAGGTGTGACTCTAGCTTGTACATCATCTAAAGAACTATTTTTCACTAGATAAAACCTGAAATTATCACCAATATTTAATTCCAATAAGCGGGATAAGTTAGTATTAAATCCATTGGGGATATTAGCAATAGAAGAGAAAATTACTTGAGAACGGTTTAAAGCAGCTTGGGCATAACCTGCTTCATTAGGAGCTATTCCATCTATCCTACCTTGAGCATCATCAACAACAAAAAATCCTAGTTCATTGACATTAGTAGCTTTACTTCCTGTGAGATTTACTTGCAATCTAGTTTTCTCATTACTACCTTTGATGGTAAATACATCATTACTCTCACTTATTGCTAGTGCATTGTCATTATCAGTAATATCTGGATTAACAGAACTAATGCTAATGCCATTGTATCTGCTGTCAGTGCTGGTAGTTGTGTGCTGAATGGTAGCGTTGTGTTCTCCTTCGACTAAATTATCATCAATGGCTGTAACGGTGACGTTTTGGGCAATATTCCAATTTTGGGGTGTAAATACTAATTGATTAGAACTGGTAGTAATTTGATTATCGCCATTGATGTTAACAATAACATCAGCAGTGGGTTGACTGTTAAGAACTACGGTGTAAGTATCGGTTTCTCCACCCTCTTCAACAAAAGTAATACCCCCACTCTGTCTAATAGTTACCCCTGCATTATCGTTGTCAGTAATGGTGGTATTTATAGAATTAATTGCAATGCCATTGTATCTAGTATCAGTGCTGGTGGCTGTGTGCTGAATGTTAGCGTTGTGATTTCCTTCTGCCAAACTATCATCAACAGCAGTAACGGTGACGTTTTGGGCAATATTCCAATTTTGGGGTGTAAATACTAATTGTGTGGGATTGGTGGTGAGTTGATTACCGCTATTGATGGCAATGGTGACGTTAGCTGTGGGTTGACTACTGAGAATTACGCTGTAAGTATCAGTTGCTCTACCTTCTTCAACAAAAGTTACTCCACCACTTTGATTAATGATTACTTCTGCATTGTTAGGTGTAGAGTTAAATTCATAAGCACCAATATCAGGTTGGCTGTCACGTTGAGTACCAAGTGCATCAGTTGTTGTTCCTCCCAATACACCTGTATTAATGGCGGGAGAGCCTTCTAGTAAAGGATATACAAGGATGCTATTTATTTCTTGTAGAGTACCTAGTTTGGGGTCAGCTATCAGGGAGTTGGCTGTAACTCTTTTACCCTGATATGCTGGAAATTCAATGTTTCCGCCACCATCAATTAATTCAAATGCTACTTGTTGACCATTGCCAAGACCGTTGTTAGCTGTGTTATAGGCAACAATTGAGTTGGTGAGTTTGACTGGTTGTATTTGTTGGTCAATGACCCAAAATGCACCGCCGTTTTCTCCTGCATAATTATTAATTATGGTAGAGTTAGTGACATTAAGTGCAGCCTTTGCACCTGGGTTAATGGCGATCGCTCCCCCAAAGGTTTGTGCTGCTCCTGTTTGTCCAGCTCTATTACCGGAAAATGTGGTATTCTCAACATTAATTACTACATTCTTATCAACTAAATAGTCATCTAACCACAGTCCGCCGCCTTGTTGTTCAGAAAAGTTATCTATCAAGCTCACATTACGGATTAAAACATCACCGTTGGCTCTTATTCCTCCTCCTTGTGCTATTCCACCTTTCAATAAGACGCTATTATTTTTAATAATTGTATTTTCAACTATGGTATTATCTAATTCATAAGTAAATAAATAAAGAGCCCCTCCCAGACTGCGCCCTTGATTACCTTCAAAACGACTATCACTTATTCTAATTGTCCCGCCAATAGTGCTAGAGAGAGAACTAGCACCATCTGTAAATATTGCTCCTCCTCCATCTAGTGCTGTATTATTTAGGAAAACGGAATTTTCTACTATTAATCCACTCAAAAGGTTGTAAACTGCACCACCTGAGACACCTTTATTATTAGTAAATGTACTATTCCTAATCACCATTGAACCGTCGTTGTCGTTGGCGATCGCTCCGGCACTAAAGCCAGAGTTGGTTAATGTACCATCATTATTATCAAATATACTGTTTTCTACTACTAAATTAGACTGAAAACCTGAATGAATTGCTCCACCCTGCCCACCAACATTATTTTTAAATATACTATTAATTACCGTTAAATCACTTTGCACACCTGCTTGAACTGCTCCACCTTTACCGTTACTCCTACCATTGATGAAGGTGAGGTTTTTTAAGGTCAAATCGTTACCATCTACAGCAAAAAATATTTTGCTATTATTATTACCACTAATGGTTAAATTGTCTGCACCAGTACCATCAATTATCAGGCTTTTCTCCATGCGAATTACCCCACTGGTGAGAGTAATAGTTTGATTCGCTAAATTGGATGCAAATGCGATTGTATCGCCTGACTGAGCTTGTGCGATCGCCTCTCTTAATGAACCAGCACCGCTATCATTGGTATTGGTGACGGTAATAATTGCCATGTTAAGATACTCCCCTTTCTCTGTGATGTTGCATTACGAGAACTAACTCAATTTCAGACGAAACTGATTTTTTTATGCTCCCCAGAAACCGGGAATTTAAACATTTTTCAGGAAATTTTCATTATATGGTCTTTTTTATTCATCCTATCTTGTGATCTAATCGAGTCGCTTGTTCTAATGCTGCTTTTTCTCTGGCTCTTTGAGCGTAAGTTTGCAGTAAATGGCGATCGCATCCTGTTAATATGCTGAGATTATCTAAACTTATACCCCTCATTAACATTTCTACTCGCCATGTATGCTGTGTTTGTTCAATTTGTGGGGGTTTTCCTTGGGGTGTAAGTAAATTTTGAGTCCATGCTTGCCATTTTTCTACCAGGTCAAATTCTAACATAGGTTGACCATCGGTATTAATAAACATTGCTGATTGATGGTCTTTACGGGTTTTCAAATATTTAATCAAAGGATTATTTGTGTAAGAACCATAACGTTTGCCTAAAATCCATTGGTTCACAGGTACTTGACGCACACTCTGAGGAGTAATAATTTGTAAAAAATAACCTTGGGGATCGTGAATTTGATGCGATCGCTCTAAGCTCACTATTTCCTTTGTAGACAATCCTGCACTCAATAATAAGTAGGCTAAAGCATAATCTTGTAATCCTAATTTATTTGCTTGATGCAAAATTTCATGTACTAAGCCAGCTGGTAAATCAATAATATTTACATCTAAATTACTAATATTCTCTTTTGTATTTATTAATGCTGGTTTCATCGCTCCATGTAAAAACAATTCCACCAAATTCTCTAAAAAATCTTCTCGATTTTCCCACAGTTCATGAAATTCGCTCGTAAACTCAATCACGGCATAACCCAAAATCATCCCATTCAGTAAACTGGCTAATTTTTCCGCCGGAAAGTTAGTATGAAATTGTCCTTGCTCAATCACACTAGCTAAATACTCAGCTACATAGCGGTTGGCTTCGGTGAAACCCCTCCCCAAAGCCCGACGGTGTTCTGCTGGATATTGGTCAGCTTCCCCAACTACAGACCGCACAAATTCTGGTATTCGCTCCAGTGCGTGCAAGCTTCCACTTGCATATTCCTTGAGAGCTTGATAAACATTACTTGGTGGAATGGCTCTTTGTACTAAAGATTCGCCCAAATTTTTAAAAGCGGCTGACTCTTCTAATACAGCTAAAAGTAATCCATGTTTATTCCCAAAGTGGCGAAATAAGGTCACTTCATTGACTTCGGCTTTTTCTGCAATTTGGCGGGTGGTTGTAGAACTTACTCCCTGGGCTGTAAATAACTCTAGTGCAGCTTGAATCAGGCGTTGACGCGTAGGAATAGTTGAAGAAGACATAAAGAAATGCAAGTGGTACTTGCAGATGAGATATAGGAGCTGCTAGGATAGCAAATGTAAGTGAGACTTGCTAACACTCTAACCTAAATTTTTAGCTTGGTTGTTTAGGCAATGACTCACTGCATAGATCATCAATAGGAATTTTTATGACCGCAGAATCTTTGGCGATCGCCTCTGAGAGAGAAAATCCGCCTCGTCTCAGTGGAATAACTGTAGCGTTTTTTGCTACATTTCATGCAATAGCTTTCTTAGCTCCTTGGTTTTTTTCCTGGTCAGCATTGGGGTTAGCGATATTTTTACACTGGTTATTTGGTAGTATAGGAATTTGCTTAGGTTATCATCGCCTCTTAAGCCACAGGAGTTTCCAAGTATCTAAACCATTAGAATATGCGATCGCCATCATAGGAGCTTTAGCCATCGAAGGAGGACCGATTTTTTGGGTAGCTGGACATCGCCAACATCATGCACACACTGAAGACACGCACCTAGACCCCTACTCAGCCCAAAAAGGCTTTTGGTGGAGTCACATACTTTGGATTTTCTACCCCCGGACAGAATTTTTTGAATTTGACCACTATCAAAAATTCGCCCCAGACCTAGCTAGACAACCGTTTTACATCTGGTTAAACCGCCACTTTATACTCTTACAAATCCCTCTCGCAGTGCTTTTATACTGTTTGGGTGGTTGGTCGTTTGTGATTTATGGTATTTTTGTCAGAGCCGTATTAGTTTGGCATTCCACCTGGTTTGTCAACTCTGCGACCCATAAATGGGGATATCGCAACTTTAACTGTGCAGACGGTTCGCGTAATTTATGGTGGGTATCTATCGTTACCTATGGCGAAGGATGGCATAACAACCATCACACCTATCCGCATTTAGCAAAATCCGGTTTACAATGGTGGGAAATTGATGTAACTTGGTGGAGTATTAAATTTTTGCAGACATTAGGTTTAGCGAAAAAAGTCAATTTACCAACCGAAAATATACTGAAGGAAATTTAACTACCAGGAGTTCAGAGACGAAGATTCTCTGAATTCTCATATAATTTTCATCTAACTGTCAGCTAAAATGGAAGCAATGACAGCTTTTTTAATTTGTAATTTGTAATTTTTAATTACTTACCAATGCCTTATTTAACGTCATCTACTGATATTAGCAATTTAATAACTGAGTATACCCAAGTTAAAACCCTGTGGATAGATACCGAGGTAGCAGATTTTAAAAATAAACCTAAACTATCACTGATTCAAGTATTAGATGATCCTGAAGACTTGAGAGGCGATCGCATCTACATTTTAGACGTATTAAATCAGCCAGAAGTCGTTACAGACTTTATCAATCGGATCATGATAAATCCCCAAATCGAAAAAGTCTTTCATAACGCCAAATATGACCTCAAACTACTAGGAGATAAAAAAGCCAAAAACATCACCTGCACCTTAGAAATATCCAAAAAAATCCCCTATTATTTACTACCAATAGAAAATCATAAACTGCAAACATTAGCCACAGAACTATGTAAATTTAACAATATAGACAAACAAGAACAAACCAGCGACTGGGGAAAAAGACCATTAACCGAAAATCAGATAGAATATGCTTATTTAGACTGTATTTATTTAGCCCAAGTTCATCTAAAACTATTAGAACTACAAACCGAAATTAACCCAGAACCAGAAACCGAAAACTTAGAAGAATTAACAGCCAAATTTATCGAACTAGAACAAGAGCAAAAAATAATCAACTCAGAATACGAACACATCAAAGACCGAGTTAAAAAAGCAATGGAAGCGCAAAACATCAAAGAAAACACCTATTGTAAACTCAGCATATCCGAGCGCAAAACCATCAAAACCCAATTTACCGAATTAGTCAAATTAGTAGAAACCCAAAATCTAGAATTAGATTTTCCCATCACCTTAACCGACAAACTCCGAAAAGAAATCGGAGACAATTTAGAACAACTAAACATAGAAATCGAGAAAACCACCTATTCTCGAATAATCATCAAAACCCAAGAAGGTGAAAGCGAAGAATAATAAAGTTGCGGTTAAAATAATTAAGTTGAATATTTAACAGTGGGAAGATGACGACCTATATAACCAATATATACTTTTCCTGGTTGAACTGGGAAAAAATGAATTCGCCAGTTACAAAACTTTAATTTAATATGAAGTTCAAATAAACGCTCTTGATCATCGGGACAAAGAAAAGTTCTTTCCCTAGAATATTTATTTAAAGTTGGTTCACTTTCTCCAGACACATCCAAAGCACAATTTTCTACACTAAATGCTCCACTTGTCCAATTTTGACAACATCTTTGAAACTCACGTAAACTCTTAATAACTGGTTGTAATTCCAGTTGTCCAGCACGAATATCACTCAATTGTTTACGAACATTATCACAAAATTCTAAATCAGGAAATAACTCTTTTCTTCTATCCCATAAATCTTTACCATCAGAAATTGCTTGAAGAGTGTGTTCTTGGACATGATTAATACAACTAGCGTGTATAACGCTTTCATTAGTAGTAACTAATTGTTCTTGTTCATCTATTGTTATTACCTCTACCTCTAACTTACTACATTCCCACTGTGCTTCAGATTGTAAGCTAACTGCAAGACTATTAAAAATAAAAGCATAATTTAATCCAACCGTCTTCTGTCCTTGATAACTTACCTCAACAGCTAAATTAGGAATATCTTCTAAAGGAGGGTCAGAACGAAATTGAATAGTTTTCAAAAATATTCGATATGGTAAATCTACATCTTGATCATTACGCCATTGCACTATACGATAATCTGGCGCAAGTAATAGATAATTAAAATTTTCTTGAGTGCGAAGCTTCTTTTTTACTCCATTTGGTGGTTTAACTGCCTTTAATGTATCAACAAATTCTATCATTAACTTTCTAGCTGTTTCAATATCAGCAACGGGAGTATTCAAACAAAGTTCGTTAAAAAATATTTCTAAATCCACTTTGATTTATTCTCCCACTGGTTCTAATAGCATTTCTATACTTTTGTCCCATTCATCAAAAAACCCATCTGGCCATTGATCAATTCTTCCTCTACGATTAATTTTTGGTGAAGCTACTTCAATAAAAGCTTGTTCTGCTTTTTCTGTGCGTTGAAAATAGTGCAATTGCAAATCTTCAGGTTTAAGTTTGCCACCATGAACAGCCAAACAAATACCATTTAAAACATGATCACTATGAGTTTCTATCACTACTTGTACGCCACAACTAGCCGCTAGTGCTAATAACTCTCCCATTTTGGTCTGTCCTCTAGGATGAAGATGAGCCTCTGGGTTTTCCACTAAAATTAGTGTATCACGTTCCGCAGCAAGTACAGCTACAATTATCGGTAAAGTGTAAGTAAGTCCAAAGCCAACATTAGTAGAACGCAGGTTATCACCATACCTTAAATTAATTAAATCTATTTCTGGATTTGCTTTGATATTTATCCGTGTCCCTGGACTAATCTCACCCATCCAAGCTTCAACTTGATCCTGTAAATCTAGTGATGGTATTTCTGGTTCATCAAGTTGTTGAGATGTTTTTACTTTAGGATGACTTAACCTACTATTAAAAATTGGTTTATAAGCATTAACTTCTAGAAAATGTATCGTATATTCACATTTATTACCCAAAGTTCCATTTATTTGAACTTTATCATAAGACATTTTATTAAATGTTCTTGGTCCTATGCGTTCTGCTTCAATATAATGAAAATTTCGATTAAACAAACTAGAACTGTAAACATTATCATCTACTGGAGCAGTAACAAGACTTAAAAAATTATTTTCTAGATTTTCTTCTTTATTAAGAAACTGCCATATTCCTTTTTTACCATCTTGCCAACAAATCTCAAAACCTAATTTATCTTGTTTAGAAGCACCTTTAAAAATAGCATCTTTAGCTGTACCAATATTAATTAAATCCCCATTTAATAATAATCCTTTTTCTGTCAGTGATTGCTGTTTATAATACTGACGTAGTAAAAGTAATGATTGTAAAACAGAAGATTTACCAGTGCTATTCAACCCTGCTAACAGTGTTAAAGGTTTGAACGTTAGTTGTTGATTTTTAAAGCATTTAAAGTTAGTGATCGTGAGTGAAGTAATCATAAAAGCACCTCTTGAATAATTTTTTCTACAACGGAAAATCTGTATTTAACTTTTGTAATAGCTTGAGATATGGATTTTAAAAAAACTTGATCATTTTCAACTTTAGACTTAAATATATTTATGAGTTTTTGCTTTCTATCTATTAAAATTTGTATTTGTTCGTCATTCAATTTACTCAAATTAACAGCCCAAGCTTCAAATAATGCCTTGTTTACAGGAAATGGTTTTTTCTTAGAATTAGATATTTTACGAAAAGCATCTTTTCCAAAAATATTTAAAGCCGCCAACATTGTTCTTTTAAAATTATTCTCAATATCATCTAAATCTGATTCTGATAATTTATTAGTTTTTAATAGTGCTTTAGTTAAAAAGATGTTTCTATTATCGGCATATTCCTGATAAGGAGTTAAAATAAATGCTAAATAACCAAGTATAAATTCTCTGTCATCCATACGCATTTTACGAGTATTACCAAGTTTAACTACGTCCTTAAACTCTTTGGATGCAGCAAGTTTAGTTAAAAACTTTGTTCCCTTACCAGGATTAAGCGCATGACGTAACTCTTGAGGAGATAAAGCTAAACCTCCGGTATTAATCCGTTTAAAAATATTATATTTAATCTCTGGAGGTGTTCCTTTTTTTATTAAATATACTGTTAATTGAGTTTCTTCAAGACGGCGTTGATATCTACGATCAATTTCATCAAATGTTTTACCCTCTAAGTCTTTTAGATACTCTAATCCACTAAGTTTAAGTTTTTTATCTATCATAAAACTTTTTAATGCAAATAGTCGTTGTAATCCATCTACAACTAACCATTTATCTTCATTTGTCGCATCTATATAAAATGCAGGTATAGGAATATGAATAATTATAGATTCTATAAGTCTACTTTGAGCCTCTTCTTTCCAGATATTAGCATGGCGCTGGAAATCTGGTGCTAAATCTAATGCTTGTTCATTGATTCTTTTTAGTAATAATTCTATTGTTGGTTCTTTAGTATCTATATTAATTTTGTAAGGATCATATATAAAATTTTCTTGTTCAAATTCATCTGTACTTTCTGCATCAAGAAGTAAGTCTTCTGAGATTTCATCATCTAATAATTCTGAATTGGGATGAATTGTATTGGTCATAAAAATTACTCCTTGGCATTAATGCTTATTTAATCATTTTTTGATGTTGTTGACTACTACTAAAATATTACACCTCTGTTTTTCATGTGATGAATTATATTTTACCATCCTTGGCGGTGATAGAGTCATTAAATTTAGTGACTCTATCTAGGATAACTACTATTGTACTGGTTTTACGCCTGCTAAATCTAGGATGGGGGCAATTAAATCTTCTCGTTTGACGGCCATGATGTGTACACCTTGACACAATTGCTGGGCTATTTGCACCTGTTCAGCCGCTATTTTCATTCCTTCTTCTAAAGGTGATTTGGCTTTGGCTAATCTATTAATGATGTGGTCGGGAATATTCACCCCCGGCACCATTCTATTAATAAACTGGGCGTTTTTGGCTGATTTTAAAAGGAAAATTCCTGCTAAAATTGGTTTATTGTATTGTGCCGCAATTTGATCCATAAACTTTTCTAAACGCTCAAAGTCAGTAATTAATTGACTTTGGAAAAATTGCGCTCCTGCTTGGATTTTCTTTTCAAAGCGACTTTGTAAACCTGACCAACTGGGACTTTGCGGATCTACGGCTGCACCGGGAAATAAATCTGTTGCACCATCGGTTAAAGGTTGATCATTAAAATCAATGCCTTGATTTAATTTC
The DNA here is from genome assembly GCA_035299225.1 of Nostocaceae cyanobacterium. Lineage (GTDB taxonomy): Bacteria > Cyanobacteriota > Cyanobacteriia > Cyanobacteriales > Nostocaceae > DATGXB01. The sequence goes on from DATGXB010000055.1 coordinate 21,740, forward strand.
CTAATTAACCCTAATAATCGCACAGATTCTAAATCAAAAACTGCCTTTGCATTGGGATGATCACCTGCTTTTACAGGGTCGCCGGTTAAAGCTAAAATGTTACGGATACCCAAAGCATGAGCACCCATTAAGTCTGCTTGTAAACCGATGCGATTTCTATCACGACAGGCCAGCTGACAAATCGGCTCAATTCCATTGTGCAATAAAATCACGGAGGCTGCCAAAGAAGACATCCGCAATACAGCGCGGCTACCATCGGTGATGTTGGCTGCGTGCACTCTCCCCTTAAGAGTAGCAGCCATTTTCACCATTTGGGTAGTGTCTCCCCCTTTCGGGGGTGCGACTTCAGCCGTAATTAAAAATTTGCCTGTTTGTACTGCCTGACGGAAGTCATTTAAGGCACAAATGTTACGGGTATCCTGCATATAATTTTGTCTTGAGATTTTATTCCAGCGTAAAACAAATTACAGCTGAAAGGGACAATCTCAAAGCGGCAAACTATAACCCATTGCAGATTTTACTTGTTTGAGTGTTTCGTTAGCGATCGCTTCTGCTTTTTCTTTCCCATCCCGCAACACTTTCTCTAAATAGCCTTGATCCGCCATAATCTGATCATATTTTTCCTGTATCGGTTTGAGGGCATTAATCGCTGTTTCTGTCAGCAATGGTTTAAACTGTCCCCAACCCATATCCGCACATTCAGCCGCTACCTCTTCCTTGGTTTTCCCAGATAGCAGCATATACAAAGTTAACAGGTTGTTACACTCAGGACGGTCAGGATCATCAAACACCAAACCCCGCATCGGGTCAGTTTTACAACGTTTAATCTTTTTAGTAATCTCATCAGCAGAATCTAACAGATTAATCCGGCTTAACTCTGAAGGGTCAGATTTAGACATTTTCCGTGTGCCATCAGTTAAACTCATTACCCTTGCACCTTCTTTGCGAATCATCGGATCGGGTAATTTTAAAACTGGTTTATCCTTAGCAAACTGGTGATTAAATCTGTTGACTATATCCCGTGTCAGTTCTAAATGTTGCTTTTGGTCTTCCCCTACTGGCACTTTATCTGCTTGATACAGAAGAATATCAGCAGCCATCAATACTGGATAAATTAACAAGCCAGCACCCACATTTTCACCCTGTTTTACCGCTTTTTCCTTATACTGGGTCATATCTTGCAACCAGTTGAGGGGGGTGATACAGTTCAGCAACCAAGCTAACTCACTGTGAGCAGAAACATGAGACTGGATAAAAATGTTAGAGTATTGTAAATCAATCCCACAAGCTAAGTAAAGAGCAGCGATTGTGTAAGTATCTTTCGCTAAAGTCTCTGGATTATGTGGTACAGTAATGGCGTGTAAATCTACCACACAAAAGAAATTATCATACTGGTCTTGAATTTCTACCCAGTTGCGAATTGCTCCCAAGTAGTTACCTAGATGTAAATTACCAGTTGGTTGAACTCCCGAAAGAACGCGCTGCTTTCCCATAAATTACAAATTAGTTATCTTCAGTTTCCACCTTTTCCAGTGGCAGTTACAAAAATCATTTTAGTCGTCATTAGTCATTAAATCAGGAGTTTTTTACCTTTGCATCTGCAACCTTTCTGCCAAATTACTTTACATAACTTAATAAAAGTTAATCTCCCCTTTGCAGAACTAGATTAACGTGGGAATTAATAAACTTTTGTATATTTGAAGTCTGTAGTTGATGAAAGTCTTACTACTCTGGCCTATTTTGCCTAATTCCTTTTGGTCATATCAGGAAACCCTCAATTTAGCGGGTTTACATTCCACTAGTCCCCCCTTGGGATTAATTACAGTTGCAGCGATGCTACCGCAAGATTGGGAAATTAGATTGAGCGATCGCAACATCCAACCAGAGACAGATGCAGACTGGCAATGGTGTGATTTAGTCATTATATCTGCAATGCTAGTCCAAAAGCAAGACTTTGGCGAATTAATTCAAAAAGCCGTGCAGTTGGGTAAAAAAGTCGCCGTCGGTGGACCCTTCCCCACATCAGTACCAGAATTTGCCCAGCAAGCAGGCGCTCATTATCTCATCTTAGACGAAGGGGAAGCAACCATTCCCTTATTTTTAGCCGCTTTAGAGAGGGGAGAAGAAACCGGAATTTTCCGCGCTACCGAAAAACCAGACGTTACCCAAACCCCTATACCCCGATTTGATTTATTAAATTTAGATGCTTACTATGCCATAACCGTCCAATTTTCGCGTGGTTGTCCCTTTCAATGTGAATTTTGCGACATTATCAACTTATTCGGACGCAAACCCCGCACCAAAACCCCTGAACAAATGTTAGCTGAATTAGAAACTTTATACCAAATGGGTTGGCGGCGTTATATCTTTTTAGTTGATGATAACTTTATAGGTAATAAACGTAACGCTAAAATATTTCTCCATGCCTTAATTCCCTGGATGGAAAAACGCAACTATCCCTTTACCTTTATTACCGAAGCTTCTTTAAATTTAGCAGAAGACGAAGAACTGATAGATTTAATGGTCAAGGCTGGTTTTTCAATGGTATTTATGGGCATTGAAACCCCAGATATAGATAGTTTAATGGTAGCAAATAAAGAACAAAATACTCGTTCTTCATTAATCGAATCATGCCAGAAAATTACCCAAGCAGGCTTACAAATTATGTCCGGCTTTATCTTAGGATTTGACAACGAAAAACCGGGTGCTGGGGGACGGATTCAGCAATTTGTAGAAGACACAGGCATTCCCCAAGCTCATCTCAGTTTATTACACGCTTTACATAATACCGCTATGTGGAATCGTCTGCAAAAAGAAGGACGATTAATTGAAGATTTGGGTACACACTTTACCACTCAAAAATCCTTAATGAATTTTGTACCTACCCGCCCCATGTCAGAAATAGTCAACGAATATATTACTGCCTTTTGGAATTTATACGAACCATTACCATATTTAAAACGCACATTCCGCCATTTTATGATGATGACAAACTCACGTCCCCAACGCCAAAGCCTAATAACTTGGCGGGAAATCAGCTTCTTTTTTGCTATTTGTTGGCGACAGGGAATTTTACGTTCTACCCGTTGGCAGTTTTGGCAAAACTTACTATTAATACTGTGGCACAAACCTAGATTATTCTATGATTATTTTGTAGCCCTTGGCATTGGTGAACATTTCTTTACATTCCGTCATGAAATCAAAACAGAACTAGAAGCACAACTGGCAGAATTAGCAGAACATCAAAAATTAAATACATCGAGTATAAATCAGCAGTTAGTGACTAATTAGACTTAACTAATTTAATGTCCAGTAAATATTTTATTTGAGAGCAAAAAGTGTGTAGGTATTTTCTGCTAAAACATCAACCGTTTCATCTTATCCCTTAATATGATGAACTTGTGGAAGAGTCTATTTTGCTCTCTTCCTCATTTTTAACAACATCACACACCTACATCTTGAGAAATCATCATTGCTGTTTCCATAGATTAGCTATCAACTGTGGCTAATTCTCAATAGTGATTTTGCTTATGTATATTGTATAAATAAGAATTAAATATGCAATGGGAAAGCGATCGCATCACCTGAGTTTGTCACCATCGCCATCAGTGGATGTTTACCATATAATTGCTGTTTATGTAGCACATTAAATTAGCTTATCTTAGGATTTAAACAGACAAGTATAACTATAAATTATTTAATATCAGTAAAAAATGACGTTTTATAGCTGTACTAGATTCTAACTAGCCTTAACAACATACAATTTAATTCAAGTACCACGCATATATTAACCAAGTTTTTGTATCAAATCTATGCACTAATTAAGCTGCATTCTAATAAGCCTAGTTAAGTTTATTGATTTTTCGTCAAAGAAAAAAACATACCCTTTACATATCCTCTACTAAGGGTGTATACTCGGTGAAATCATATTCCTAGTATCAAAATTTTCTTTAACTAAAAGACAGAGAGAGGTGGGGTGTGGCTTATCAATGGGGTAAAAAGAACAACTCGCTAAGTAATAACTCAGACCAAGATAGACCAAATCAGTTTGCTTCACGTCCGTTTATTTTCCGTAGAGAAAGGGAACAGACACCCCAAGAACCCAGAAAACTATCTGATACCATTTCACGAAAAAAGTGATACATATAGTAAAATAAGAAATACAGAGTGTTGTGACGAAGAATGAGTAGAGTAGTCAAAATAGAAATAACAGAAACGGTTGAAGAATTGCATCAGCTATTGAAGCAACAAAAAACAG
>DATGXB010000056.1:0-22257 GCA_035299225.1 Nostocaceae cyanobacterium
TTTTTTGTTGCTTCAATAGCTGATGCAATTCTTCAACCGTTTCTGTTATTTCTATTTTGACTACTCTACTCATTCTTCGTCACAACACTCTGTATTTCTTATTTTACTATATGTATCACTTTTTTCGTGAAATGGTATGAGGTACAACATTCTACCTTTAAGGTGAAAATTTCTACCTTTGAGGTACAACATTCTACCTTTGAGGTGAACCTTTCGACCTGTTGGGGTGAAAATTTCTACCTTTGAGGTTCAACGTTCCACCTTTAGGGTTCATCATTCCACCTTTAGGGTACAACGTTCTACCTTTAAGGTTCATCATTCTACCTTTGAGGTTCAACGTTCAAGCTTGATGAAAATAATATGATGTTGAAAACTCAAATTTTAAGACTCCGCAGCCATTTGAGCGCGAAGCTTTGCCAAATTTTTACAAAAAATAATTGTTTTGGGATGATTTTCTCCTAAACTTTTTTCGCAAATCTCCACAGCTTGTTGAAACAAAAGTTCAGCTTCACCGTATCTGCCTTGAGAGGAATATAGAAAAGCCAAATTGTTCAGGCTAATGGCAAAGTCAGGATCTTCCTCTCCCAACAAACTTCGCCTCAGTTCTAATGCTTGTAAGTACAAGACTTCAGCTTCATTGAATCTGCCTTGTGAGTCGTAAAGTCCAGCCAAATTATTCAAACTAGTAGCAAAATCAGGATGTTCCTCTCCCAGCAAACGTCGTCTCAGTTCCAATGCTTGTTGTAAAAGAGTTTCAGCTTCATTGAATCTGCCTTGAGAGTAGTAGATTTCTGCCAAATCATTCATGTTTTGGGCAAAGTCAGGATGTTCCTCTCCAAGCAAGCATCGCTTCAGTTTCAATACTCGCAAATACAAGGGTTCAGCTTCGCGGTATCTGCCCTGTGAGTGGTATAAAAACGCCAAAGTGTTCAGCCTATAGATAAAGTCAGGATGTTCCTCTCCCAATAAGCGTCGCTTCAGTTCCAATGCTTGCAAATACAAGGGTTCAGCTTCAATGTATCTGCCTTGTGAGTAGTAGAGTAATATCAAATCATCCAGGCTGTGGGCAAAGTCAGGATGTTCTTCTCCCAGCAAGCGTCGATTCAGTTCCAGTGCTTGTAAATAAAGGGGTTCAGCTTCACTGTATCTGCCTTGTGAGTCGTAAAATTTTGCCAAATTGTTCAGGCTTTGAGTAAAGTCAGGATGTTTTTCTCCCAACAAACATCGTCTCAGTTCCAATGCTTGCAAATAAAGGGGTTCAGCTTCACTGTATCTTCCTTGTGAGTAGTAAAGTAACGCTAAATTGTTCAGGGTTTGGGCAAAATGGGGATGTTTCTCTCCTAGAAAATGGCGACATAGTTCCAAGGCTTGCTGATATATGATTTCTGCTTCCCCGTATCGGCCTTGAGAACGGTAGAGCATAGCCAAATTGTTCAGGATAGTCGCAAAGTGGAGATGTTTGTCTCCCAGAAAACGGTGATATAGTTCCAAAGCTTGCAAATAAAGGGGTTCAGCTTCACTGTATCTGCCTTGAAAGTAATAGAGCAACGCCAAATTATTCAGGCTATCAGCAAAGTCAGGATGTTTGTCTCCCAGCAAGCATCGTTTCAGTTCTAAGGATTGCAAATAAAGGGGTTCAGCTTCACTGTATCTGCCTTGAAAGTAATAGAGTGCAGCCAAATTGTTTAAGCTAGTGGCAAAGTGGGGATGTTCTTCTCCCAAATAATGTCTAGTAGCTTCTAAACATTGCTGACACCAAGGTAAAGCTTGAGTATATAATCCTTGATCCCTATAAAATTGAGCATTACTCTGAAAAAGATAAATTAAATCATCATCGCTCACATATTCAATTAAATTTTCCGCTACTTCTGCTATATGTGGCCGTTTCGGCGAAATCTCAGCAACTTCTTTTAAAGTAATTGTTTCAGGAATTTCCTCCGCCACTCCCACCATTACCTTACAAAAAGCCCGTTTTAACTCCTCTCCCTGACTTAACTCGGTTAACTTATCTTGAAAAAATCGCCTCAATAAAGGATGTAATTGATAAATTCCCTCACTTTGACGCTGGACTAAATGTAGCTTTAATAAATCATGTCTTCCTGTTTTCCAAATCTTCCCCTTGGCAATGTCCACCGCTTCCACTAATTCCCAAGGGATAGGCGCTAAAGCAAACAAACTCAACAGACAACCTAAAATTTGAGCATTTTCTGACAACTTCCGCCAACTTAACTCAAACGCCGCAGCCACACCCCTTTCAGCTGTCATTTCTCCGGGTTCATCAACTAAAGCAGGATTCTCTAAACCCTCCTGTTCCAAAGCTTCCAGCATTTCCCCTAGAGAAAAATCTTCATCTACAGCTAAATATCGTCCTACCAACTCCAAACCCAAAGGTAAATAACCCAACCATTTACATAATTTTCTCGCTGTCCAAGGTTCGCGTTTTACCCTTTCCTCTCCTACCAGGGTTTTTGTTTTTAACAACTTCATCGCCGCTAGAGGTTTAAGAACATTCAAATCTAACTGACCTTCTAACTGTAACTTTTCTCTCGTAGTAATTAGCACCTTAAATCGAGGTGAGGGAAACTGCAAATAATCTTTAACTTCCCTGTAGTCGCTAATATCATCCACCACTAATAATACATTTTCCTTACCCGGCCAAAGTCGCCAACAGAATTGGACTCTTTGCTGTAAGCCAAAATCATCTGGCGGATTTAATTTATGTAAAATTCTTGCTAAATTAGTAATTTGCTCCCCCACTTCACCTGCTTTACTCGACAACCAGCAAATTCCACTTGGGTATGTTGCCCGATGCTGGAGTGCATATTGCAAAGCTAACTCCGTCTTCCCTATTCCCCCCATTCCCGCAATAGCCGCAATAGCCACACGCTGATTTTGTTGTAATAACTCATGCAGCTTTTCTAATTCTTCCCCCCGTCCGACAAAATCAATCACCCCACTTTCCGGTAAATTATCCAAACGGGTAATTTTTGGTTGTGGTTTTTGGGTACGCTGCACCCCCGGTTTAGCATTTCTGCGCTTTTGCCATTCTATGTCAAACTGCTGTAAATTCTTGTCTTGCTGATTTTTGGGACACCACAACTTTAATAAAAAATGCCAATCTTCTGAACCTTTTGTCTTTCCCCCCCGCAAGTCTTCTAAAATTCCCAAAAACTTATCTAGATAACCTATTAGTGCTTCTCCAATTATTCCTTTCTTTAAACCTGTAAGTGCAGCTAAAGCTATTAAGTTAGTTTGAATATCTACTTGTTGGTCATTCTCCCAGTGGACACGTATTTCATAACGTTCCTCAATTTCATCATTAGCGTATTCCAACAACCGCGCAAAGAGACGCTTGACCCGTGCTTGTGTGACATCTCCGTAGGTTAGCGGTCTTTTAGCCATAAATCCGGTAAAAAAGTTTGGGCTACGCCTAATTTAAACTACCCCGCCCAAACTTGGCAAGTCTTGAGTTAAAGGAGTTTGGACACCTTCCCCCTACGGTTTGCTTTCGGCTACTAGCCCAAATTTACCGTTACCTCAAGAGTTGAAATTAACGGTAATGAAAAGCCAACACCTAATTTCTATTAGTAAATTTCTAATTCCCCTGCTGGTTGATTTAATGTTTCCTGGTTGTGGCTTAGTTTTAGAAATTGCCTTGCTGTTGTGGGAACTGTTAGCAGAGGAGGAAACAGAACGAGAAAATAAATCTTAGTGTAGAATGGGCATTTATTGATTCAATTCTCAATATAAGCGAATCATCTTCAAAAATGCCCACCTTTGATGTTTTGTTGAATAGTCCAATTTCGTAGGGTGCGTTAAGGTCGTGTAACGCATCATCTGAGAAAAATACAATCTCTGGTATTGCTGATTTTAGGGATGAAAATCATTGTGCATAAATCCAAAACCCTTGTAGAGACGTTCCATGGAACGTCTCTACATTCAAAAATCATACATCAATTCAGCAATTTTAAGAAACAGCTAAAGATGTCAAATTAACTTTGACTATGACATCATTAAAATCGGCATCGCCTCCGTTTGGCAAGTCTTCAAAACCAAAGATGTTATCTCCTAACAAGCGGATATGATCGAAGCCGTCAGCGTTTGCACCTAAGTAGGGGAAGTACACGGCAGGATCGTTGCTGGTGTCGGTATCTAGCAGGGTATCGGGTCTGCCATCAACGATGATAAATGGTGCAAAAATTGAGCCTCCCTGTAATGTGCCTGTGTAGGTGGCTGTTTCTTGGTTGTTGACGGTTAAATCAATTCCCGCAATTCTATTTTGTACGGCTGCTTGAATATATCCGGCTTGTCCTGGGAGAATGTCTGCGTTACCGTCTCCGTTGGTGTCTATTCCTCCGTTTGTGTTGATGACTTTGTAGAAGCCGACATAGTTATTAAATGCTGCTTCTCTGTTAACGGTGAAATTAGCTTGAACTGTGTTACTCACATTTTGTAAATCAATGACTTCGGCTTGAGATTGTCCTTGTAAGTTTGTCCCTAAAGGTAAGGTGTCAATAGTTGCTTTGATTTTGACTGTTAAATCTTGGAATGTACTGCTAGAGGTGCTATTCCAAGCTAGGGTAAAACCATCATCACCTAAGTCTGTAATTTGTAGGGTGGAGGAGTTGGAAAATAATATCTCTGTGCTGGATGTGCTGTTGTTGTTGATGGTATCTGTTGAACCGTTTTTAATGAGGTAGAATTTCAAGCGATCGCCATATTCATAAGCCAAGTTCCTAACTACGCTGTTACTATCAAACCCATTAGGCAAGTTAGCAATGGCTGAAAATATCACTTTTGACTTAGCTAAAGCCGCTTGGGTGTAACCTGCTGCACCGGGAGCAATACCGTTAACTGTTCCCTCTGCATCGTCAACTATAAAAACACCTAATTCATTAACAACTTGAGAACTAATTCCTGTGATCGTAACTTGTAGTTTAGGCTGACTAAAACCACCATCAACTCTAAAGACATCATCACCAATTTTATTTAGTTTAGTTGGTGGAAAGGTAATTTCACCAGGAATCCGATTAACAGGATTGCGAGGATTGTAACTGGTAGGATCAATAGTTAATATTTCTGGAAAAGCATTAGCGATATTTTCCCAAGGTACAAATTTAAAGTTACTATTGATGTTTTCTAATTCTCCATCATCTTCAACCAGTACCGCCGGATCATTATTACCATCTTGGGTCACAAACAAACCAAAGGGGAAATTTGAACCCAGAGGAACGTTAATTACATCCGCACCATCGGACTCTTGTACACTATCAATTGATCCATTATTCCCCACTCCAAAACGACCAATAAATTCATTATTTCCCTCTCGGCTATAAACAGCGAAGGTATTATCTCCTTGACTGGATACCAATAAATAACCTTTGCCATCTGCACCGTAATAAATAGTTAATCCTTCTACATCATCTACAAGATTACTACCACCAAACTCTTTAATTCTATCAATTAATTTTCCTTGATTGTTACCTGTTGGTTCAGCTTCAAACTTCCAAAGTCCGACATTTTCCTGACCAATGTACAAATAACCGGTTTCTTGGTCAACTACCATCCCTTCTGTTTGCAGTTCTGCACCTTCAATTTCTGGGGGAGGAGTAACGGTAAAACCTCGTACAAATTCTGTAGTAATTTTGCCACTGCCATTGTCAACTAATTTTAACTGGGCAACATCTCCAGTATTGCGACGATTGACAAAAACATAATAATCATTAGTGATGGGACTACGGTAAAGAGCTAACCCATAAGCATGAGATTCTTCTTCTTGTGAAGTTGGGAAAGTGGGAGAAGTGAAAATAGTGCCAAGACTGGTATCAGTGATATCTTCTAGATAATTTTCTGTAGCATCTGGGTTAATTTTGAAGATGGCTAACTTGTCATTGCGGCGATCGCTCGCTACGGCAATATCAATACTTTCACCACCTAATGTAAAGCCATATTGCAAATCAATGTTATTGTAGCGAATCCCCCCAGGATTAATGGTTTGTAACTCTTTCCCAGACAAATCATAAACCCGCAAACCGCCATTTTTTACTGAGGTCAGCACTAAACTTTTAGCCGAGTCTGTAGGATGTACATAAATTGCCGGATCATCAGCATCAGCATCCTGCTCATTATCATCCAACAAACTTGGCGTTTCTAACCTTGGTGTAACTGTTGGTACTAAATCTGCGCTTAACGTTAAAATCTGAGTTGGTATCGGTGGATTTAAGGTAAAGTTATTGTCACTAACCAAAACAATAGATTGCCGACCATCTGCTAATTTAGGGCCAAAAGCCAACCCCTCTACATTATCAATCGGTATATTCAAATCATTTTCATTCAGATTCAACAACAATCGCTTTTGAACTGCTTGGATACCTGTAACATTCTCCACAGAGTTCAAAGTGCTAATATCTGTCGCTCCTTGTAAGCTAATTTCAAATAGTTTAATGGTACTCCCTGTACCAGCAGCACCAAGGGAAAAAGAGCGCTCTAACGCTAACAGTGTACCCCGGTTATCAATAGCTAATAAATCAACCAAACCATTAACAGTAAAACCATTAATTGGTGATGCTTCAGCTAATGGCTCAGTAATGTAAAGATATTCTTTTTCTGGCTGTCCACTGACCAAATTATATTGGATAATCCTAGCACGAGTGCCTGTTTCGAGAGTAGCTTCCATCCCATCTTGAACTAAAGCACTTTCTGCGGCAGTATACAGCGTTTTTTGGTCAGGGGTAATAGTTAAACTTTCAAAACCCAAATTATTACGAACACCAGGGGCAATAGTTTCACTACCATCTAAAACACCATTGTTATTAGTATCATCAAAAACTAAAAACTTCTTAGGAATAGGTAAAGACCCAACTTCCCTACCTGTGGTTAAATCAAACTTTTTAATAAAAGGATTCGTAACCCGATTAGCACCTAAATCCGGTCTAACTTCTCCCTCAGAAGCAACGAAAAGATAGCTATTTTCACCTTCCTTAATAACAGTAAAACCTTCCGGGTCAAGGCTAAAAGGTGCAAATGAATTACCATTAATATCTGTTAAAGTGGTGACATCGGTAAAATTAACTTGAGGGTTGGTAATATCAGTTAAATCTACAGTAAAAGTATAGAACCTAACCGAACCCCCAGTAGACCCATCGGAACGAGCATCTGAGAGAGCATAATAAACATTATTATCCCCATCGTAAACAACACCAGACAAACCCCCTAAACGTTCCGTTCCTGCTGCACCCCCCGGTATAAAATTTGTGGGAAATATAGTTTGTCCTTCAAATTTTACTTCCGGTACAGTTGCACCCTTTTCCGTCGCTCCCATCTGCACATCTGCAAACACCAAACGATGGTCAGAACTAGGAAACCCACCAGGTAAACCAGAGTTAAATGTACCCACTAATGGAAATGTGGGATCAGTATTGACAGGCCAAAAAACTCCAGAATTGTTAATTTGCAAATCAACCGAGGGTAAAACATAATCAGCCCGCAAATTACCAGGAGCATTATCATTAAAGTCAGCAGTATCAAAACTGGGATTACTTTTGTGATTATTATTAGCATTACCCTGTAAACCTGCTTGTTGGGCAGCACCAGGACTGCTAGGAGTAAAATTAGTGTTAATACCCGGATTTTGTAAAAGTTGTAAAATTGAGTTATTGTAGCGATCGCCATCATTAGGATCAGCATTCTGATCACCCATAATCACAAAGCGCGACCCAGCCGCTAAACCCCCCATTTTCTGATTATCATCATAAATATAATCACCCTTACCCGGAGTCACATAATCAGCCCAAAAACGAATCTCATCATAGTTGCGCTTCCCGTTTCTATCTTCAGTCCCATCAAACACCGGTGGAGTCGGGTGACTAACTAAAACATGAACAGTTTCCCCATTGACTTTAATCGGTACATCCCAATGGCTTTTAGAAGATAAACGTAAAATATTAATTTCTTCAGATGAATAAAAACCGTTTAAATTTTCATTCACCGCAGTATTAGGATCGTCTATTGTCGGGTCATCAGTTAGCAAATTCCCTGGCATATCCTTCCATAAAAAATTCTGGAAGGTGCGGACATTCTCAGTATCAATTTCATATTTCGATAACAACAACATCCCAAACTGGCCAGAAAAATTCCCAAACCCAAAAGCGTCATTACCTCCGCCTATTGTACCATTATTATCCAAATCAAAACCAGAAGCAACACCCGTATTAGAAGGTGCTATATAAGCATATTGATAAGTAACAGGAGTTGCACCATTCTGAGAAACCTCAAGATAATTTTGCTTAAATAAATCTATTGCTTGTGGATCATAATCAAACTCATTAATTAACAATACATCTGGGTTATTGCGCTGTATAATTTCTGCAACAGCTTTTGCCTGAGCATTATCAGGAGTAGATAAATCAGTGACTAATTGCCCTTCCGCACCACGATTAAGAGAAGCATTAAACTGTGCAAAACGAATAGTTGCCATAATTTTAGTCCTTTGGTAAATGCAAAATAGTTAAGAAAATTTTGTGCAAAAATTTAAGTAAGTGTAGGATGGGCTAAGGGGGAAAATCATGAATAGAAACGGAAAATTATCAGAAATGCCCACCTAAATATATTTCCAAAATGAAATAGTAATCCTATATACATTTGTGTCAACTTAACGTAAAACTAATAACCCGACTCTTAATAAATTAAGTGTCTCATAGTCAAAGTCATCTAAAGATGACTAAAAATATTTAAAAGTTTCTAGTTTACTTTAGTAAACTTAAGCTATTAGCCCGGAAATTCATTTCAGGGCGGGTGTGAAAGCTAACAAATAAGCCATTTATAACTTAAGTTGACACTAATGTCCTATATATCACTGGTAGGATGAACATTAATTGATGTTCGAGTATAATTCTCACCCTATAAATTAGCTGAAGTTGTATCCAAAAACATGAATTTAATTTTTGAACACAACCTGTATTCCTATTCCACGATGTTAACAATTATGGACTAGGGAAAAGGAATATTTCACCATCTTGAGCATCAGTAACCGTATTACCTGTAATGCTGGAATTAATAGTACCAGAACTATCATTGGTAACACTAATACCATAACCCTGAATTTGACTAATCACATTGTTGGATAGAGTAGTAGTTGAATTAGCACCGTCAAAAAATTCAACGTTAATACCATCACTGTAATTTGCGTCTCCAGGGTCAAAATCTCGAATATTGCTAATTGTGTTACCAGAAATTGTGAATGTTGTACTACTATTGCCACCAACTTGGAAGTTCATTCCATCCCCATTAACCGTATTGCTGATATTATTACCAGAAACCGTAATGTTGCCAGCATCCACATTATTTACTGCTTGTAAATTAATACCTTGCGATGCAATACTTTCATTCACTCCTGTAATTTGGTTATTGTTGATATTGATGCTAGTTAAGTTAACATCATCACTTAATTGAACATCTACACCAGTAGTAAGATTAGTAACGTTATTGTTGTTAATTTCTACCGTTCCCGTTGTTGTCCCAGATAAATTAACACTAATATCCTGAGAATTTTCTGAAAGTGTATTACCATTCACAGTTAAATTCACATTACCAGAAGAATTAGAAATTCCTATCCCCTTAATATTGTTAATACTGCTGGCAATATTTTGGCTACCATTGACATTATTTTGGTTAACGTTAACCGTACCTGTAACTTCTGATAAACTAATACCTTCTTGTTGAGCATCGGTAATTGTATTGTTGCTAATATTAGTAGTACCGCTTGCGTTTTCTACTTGAATACCTTGCTCACCTGCATTAGTAATGTTATTGTTAATAACTTGTGCATTAGATATTCCATCAAGTTTTATCCCATCTCCAGAAGTATTGCTGATAGTATTAGTATCAAGCGTTAAATTAACAGTATTCTCTGGAGTTTCATTGAAAGCATTAATCCCAGTTCCTTGAATATCAGAGATATTGTTTCTGGCAATATTTACTGTTGCATTGAGATTAATGTTTGGGTCAAAATTATCAAAGAATTGCAAATCAATACCATTCCCCTCTATAGTAATTTGGGAAATTGTATTATCAGTAATAGCCAGATTTCCAACATTATCACCACCAGAAAATTGCATATAAACACCGTTACCTGCGGTGATTTGGGAAATGTTGTTATTAGCAAGTGTTAGATCAGCTTTCGCATCATCAAATACTTCTACATTGATACCATCAACAAGGCTAGAGCCTACACCACTGGTATCTTGAATATTGCTAATAGTGTTATTAGAAATATTGAATGTAGCTGTACTATTGTTATTGAGTTGGAAGCTCATTCCATCCTCATTTTTCATATTGCTAATAGTATTCCCAGAAACCTCCACATTTCCAGCAGCCGCATTATTATACGCTTGTAGGTTAATACCTTGTGATGTACTCGCTGTTTCCGTTCCTGTAATTTGGTTATTGCTGATGGTTGTGCTGGTAAGGTTAGTATTTTCTCCTAACTGCACATCTACAGCCGCACCATTATTACTAATGATATTATCGTTAATTTGTAATGTGCCGGTTGTCTCATTTAAACTTACCTGAATATCATTAAAGTTTTCCGACAAAGTATTACCATTAACTGTTAAATCTGTTGCGCCAGAAGTATTACTCACCACAATACCATTAGTATTGTTATTGCCATCAACAGCATTTTGATTAACGTTAACCGTACCTGTAACTTCTGATAAACTAATTGCTTCTTGTTGAGCATCGGTAATTGTATTGTTGCTAATATTAATAGTGCCGCTTGCAGTATCTACGGCAATACCTTGATTAGCAGCATTAGTAATTTCGTTGTTAGTAACATTAGAAGAAGTTACTTGAGAAAGTTGAATACCATCTCCACCAGTGCTGTTAATAGTATTCAGAGAAATATTACTTGCACCACTAGCATTTTCTACCTGTATACCTTCGCTACCAGCATTAGTGATAAAGTTATTGGTAATTTGGGCATCAGCAATCTGAGAAAGTTGTATACCATCTCCAGTAGTTTCGCTAATGGTATTTAGAGCAATATTGCTAGTACCGCTAACATTTTCTAAGGAAATACCTTGACCACCCGTTGCGGTAATGTTGTTGTTATTAATTTGAGTTGAAGTTACTTGAGAAAGCTGTATACTATCTCCAGTAGTATTGCTAATTGTATTACCAGAAATATTACTACTATCACTAGCTTCTGTGACTTTAATACCATTAGCACCTGTATCAGAAATAGTATTATTAGTAACTTGAGTAGAGGTTACTTGAGAAAGTTGTACACCATCTCCAGTAGCATTACTAATTATATTATCCAAGATATTACTATTACCACTAGCATTGGTGATTTGGATACCTTGAACCCCTGTATTACTAATCCTATTATTAGTCACCTGAGTAGAGGTTATTTGAGAAAGCTGTATACCATTTCCAGTAGTATTACTAATTGTATTACTAGAAATATTGGTAGTATCACTAGCATTTTCTAATAAAATACCTTGAGATCCTGTTCTGGTAATGCTGTTATTAGTAATCTCAGCTGAAGTGATTTGAGAAAGCTGTATACCATCTCCAGTAGTATTGATAATTATATTATCGGAAATATTACTACTATCACTAGCATTTGTGATTTGAATGCCTTGTCCACCTACATTACTAATTGTGTTATTAGTAATTTGAGAAATCCCAATTTGGGATAACTGCATAGCATTTCCAGCAGTATTATTAATAGTGTTACTATTAATTGTTGCTGTTCCGGCAATATTTTCTAAATAAATACCCTGTCCAAAAGCATTACTAATCTTGTTATATTCCAATCTAATATTGCTAATATTTGTCCCCTGGATACCTCGCGCACCATCCTCACCTTGTACTCGAATATCAAACCCAGATAAAACTGTGTTATTACCCAATGTAACTACGCCTTCACCAGCTGCTACACTACCAATAATAATGGGATGAATACCAGTTCCAGAACCAGGTATAGTAATTGTGCCAAATTCTTGAGTATTTACAACTTGTTGTATTCCACTAGATAAAACTTGTACACCATCAGGAATTGTAAAGGGGGCAAAAGTTGTAGATGTGTCAGAGAGAACGTAAATAATATTGTTTTCTTGAGCTATTCCCGTTGCGTCGGTAACTGTGCCCAGAGGATTTTCAAAAGTTCCGTTACCAGTACCATTATCTCGAACATAGATAATTGTTAGTGGTTGGCCATTAGCACCAGTAGCAATAACTGAATCATCTCTAGTTTCATTAGTGACTAAAATTGTAGACTGGTGTTCTACTGTTTCTGCCATCCGCAACAAGGTACTATTTTTATTTGGCTTGGGTCCTCTGCCTCTGCTACCAGGAAAATTCGCGCCGACTGTGAAAACTAAACGAGTATCAAATAATTGATCATTTTGCAGAGACAGCCCCATATTAAAATAGTCAGTGGGACGGGCTTCTATTCTTGTTTTCCAACCAAAAGCTTCTCTAGATTCCCCACCAGAATAATAGTAAATGCCAGCAAACCCCCGTAAATCTCCTTCTCCCAAGGGTGCTAGACGTGTTCCTATTTCTGCATCTACCCCAGATAAGGCAACTTCAAATAAACGTTGTCTACCTAAAATTAAAGAATTACCTTGAAATCCTGAGCCTGCGTCAGTTGCAGATTGTGATAAAAACTTTTCGGAATTGTTGAGAGGTAAATAAGCATTTAAACGTAAATCCCAACTACCTAAAGTTTCAAAACCTAGTCCCAATTGTTCAAAATTACTACTACCCGTATCACGGGAAGAAAAAGATATATACCCGCCAGTTACACGGTTTTCTTGTTCACTAAAAAATCTATGTCCTAATAAAATATTAGTACCTACATTAGAATCATTATCTAATAATACTCTTCCTTGTAAAAAAGTAAGGTTGTTTCCTGGGGTTTGAAAAACAGGTAAAAATCCTTCAAAAGTGCTAAAAGATTCAAATCCTGCACCTTCGGTAGTGTAACGTACACCGACACGGGGGGTAAATATAGGTGCTGTTTCTGCGATTTGAGCTAAAGCAGTTGTTGCAGTTACCAAAATAGAAAATGCGGTGATGCAGCCGGAAGCGATAAATTTTTTCATGATTACACTTGGTACTTGGAAGAGGTCTCAAAATGTTAATTGAGATGTTGCAGTGCAACACCTCAAAAGAAAAAAATTAAATAAATCTACCAGTGGAATTTTTACGACGAATACCAATTACACAGGGACGGGGAATACCTGTAGATTGTCCTTTTCCACCATCAGTAGGGGGGATATTACTAGGCCAGCTACTACCACGAGGGACAGTGCGAGTTTGATTGAAGGTTGTGCTGTTTAAATCCAATATTTCTATACTCCGGCTCAACATTGTACCGTCGTTAATGGGGCAATCTTCACCAGGGTGTTGAACAGCAACGATTAAGGTGTCACCAACAAAGGTAGGTCCTGTAATCTCGCAGCGCACTGGCCCGTAAGCAAAAGGTATAACTTTGCCAGCATCAGCTCCACTGGTGGGGATGTAGAATAGCCAGTTGTTACCAAATACGCCAGTAAAGTTAGAAACGTTACCACTGACGCTGTGATTTATGGTGGTTTGATTACCAGCAGCTCCAACGTTAAAACCGTTGTGGGTGTCAGTAGACATATCTGTTACACCCCAAACGTTGGCTTGGTTATCAAAGACTAGGTTATCAACGTTAGCAAAGCCAGCACCACCGATAGAACCAGCTTCTCCACCTTGAGCTAATTTTTGCCATGTAAAGGTTGTACCTGTGCCATCAGCACTACTTTCAATAATTTTGTACAATCCGCCTGATTGTTGGGTGGCGTTGACATCAGCACTTAATTTGGCAACTTGGAAAATGCGGGAGTCGGGATAACCATCACCACCGGGTGCACCGTCAGTATAGGCAATAAATACTTCTTTTGTAGTGGGGTGAACTTCGATGTCTTCTGGACGGGCGGTAGGAGTTCCCCCAACTAGGTTGGCAGCTAGGAAGGCATCACAGAGGATAGCGCCTTGGGATGTGTAGAAGTTCTGTAAGGTCTTGTTTTGATAACCTGGAAGTGCTGTACTTTCGTTGTTACGTGTACAGCTGAATACGCCGCCATCTACAGTTTGTCCAGCTATACCGTTACGTCTAGGTAAGGGTAAAAGACCATTTCTTTGGGCTGAACCTAAAGCTGCAAATTCTACAGAGGAAAGTGTGGTGGGAGAAATGGGATTAGTAGGGGTGGTTAAGAGTAAGGGTATCCATTCGCCTGTGCCATTTTGGTCATATTTGGCAACGTAGAGAGTACCGTTTTCAAATAAGGCACTATTGCTTTTACTGCTGATGTTGCTAACAGTGCCATTGCTGACAAATTTGTAGGTATGTCCACCCCGTCTGTCATCACCTAGATAAGCAATTAATTTTTTACCTACTTCTACTCGGAAAGCAATATTTTCGTGTCGGTAACGACCTAACCAGGTATGTTTTTTAGGTCTGACAGTGGTATCTATCGGGTCAATCTCTACCATCCAACCATATTTTTCCCCAACTAACCCAAAGATTTCGCCGGTGGTGCCAGAGGTGTAACCTGTCTGTGTGCCATCTGGTCTAACTGCTTCTGTTACACCGACAAAAAATGATCCACCAGCTTGGAAGTTTTCTTCCGCAGTTAAGATGGTGCCCCAAGGAGTAGTACCACCAGAACAGTTATAAGCAGTACCAATGATTCTGTTACCTAAAGTATCAGAACTGAGGTTAAATACTTGTGTGGCTGCTGGTCCAGTACCAATCAAATAATTTTGGTCGCCATTTTGATAGCTGCGGCTTCCCCAAGAAGTAATATTTTGATATCCATCGCTTCTCTGACTGTTGATTCCTAATCCAGAAAGTCCATGAATACGGCGATTTCTGGAATCGTTAACTACTAGAAAACGTTTAGCAGTGTTGCGGCGAGAAATACGAACTATTGAACCGCCTAAGTTATATAAAAATTCTCCATCTGTTTCTATACTTCTAGAAGAGGGAAGAGAATATCCAGTGGCTGATGTAAATGTAGTTGGTAGTGCTGCTACATCGCTAGATGTTCCTGGTGCTAAACCCGAAAAAGGGAAACTTACATATTCATGATTTACCCATAAATAACCTTCGTCGGCACTTCTGCCAATGGGAACAAAGCCTGTGTAATCACAGTTGTAGCCGACATATTCTTCCTGATTTGGAAATACTTTATCTCCCCAACCAACTATTACATAGCGTTCATATTCTGGTGGTACTACTACATCATCAATGACGTTATAGCTGGCTAATTTTACATCGCTTGATGCACTGAGTACCTCACCTTGACCAATGCCTATGGGTAAAAAGCTGTTGACTTGTTGATAAACGGGTAAGGGGTGGGGTAAGCGTACAGGTGTAAATGTGAGTGTGGTTGCTTGGGCAGTGCTGTTGAAACCATCTAAAAATTTGTCTGCTAACACAGCCGCCGCCGCACTACCTGCAAAAAATTTTAACAGTTCTCTTCGAGTAAGGTTCGACATGAGTATTTTCCTCTGTGATCACAGAACATTTAAGCTAAAAACTACATCTTCACACCTAGTTAATAAGGGGAGATTTAATAATCTATGGCGCTGCTATTCATCTGTTAACACAACAAATGAAATGAATATTTATTTTGTTGTTTGTGTATGAATAATTTATCAGAAATGTATTCATTTTACAAGCTAATTTAAGGTTAGGTTATCTATTGTTTAATGTTTATTAAATTCGTTAACTTGATTTGATTCTGAGGTTTATTTTATGAGGTTTAAAAATTAGCTTAAGAGTAGATTATTTATTGATTTAGTTAAATTAGATTGAATTAATAGTGGTTGATTTATAAGTTTACTAGTAGAGGTTTTACCGACGAATTGTTAGAGTTTATTCGTTGGCGATTAACTATATTGTGGTAGGTTAAAATAATGTAACTGGTTTTAAGGTTGATATAGCATTCCTGTTTGATTATTGAAAAATACTGAGGTGGGCATTTCCTACCGTTTTCCCCTTCTGTTCAGTGTTTTACCCAAAAATGCCCACCCTACACATACCGAAAATTTTTCACGAATCATTTAGGATTCCTATAATAAATATATGTATAAAGATTGTTACTTTGATTGTGGACAGGGTGAGGTAATATCAAACTTTGGCGATCGCTACATTTTGCTGGATCATATTCATAATGCCTTTATGTAATCTATTTTGCATAGAATTAAGTAATCTCTGTTTAATTCAGTTATTGATTCTTTCGCTAAAATCTGGTATATGCACTAAATCATCTTCAGATTTGGAACAGTGGAATAGCCTCATCTGTCCTATGCTAGATATGGGCGATTTTGTTGGTTAATGGACGAATAGTTCATGTTATCGCCAGCAGAATTATTAATCATCGTGTTTTGGGTAAAACTGTGTTTTTTAGTGTTGTCATACCAACTTACAATCGTCTGCCAATATTGGCTAAGTGTCTACGCGCTTTAGAGGTGCAAGAATTAGGTGCAGAAACTTCTGTACAAGGTTATGAGATTGTTGTGGTAGATGATGGTTCTACAGATGACACTGTAGGATGGTTGGCAGAACACCAAGCTGAACTGCCCCATGTACGCTGCTTTGAACAGGATCATGCGGGTCCAGCCGCAGCCAGAAATTTAGGGGTGGAAAAGGCTCAAGGGGATATTATTATCTTTATTGATAGTGATTTGGTGGTGTTGTCAAATTTTCTACAAGCTCATGCGGATGCGTTAATACAGGGAAAGGAGAAGATCGGAAGCGATCGCTTTTTCACTTATGGCGCGGTTATCAACACCAACAATTTTGACAACCCTACCGCCGAACCTTATAAAATTACAGATTTCTCTGCTGCTTTCTTTGCTACTGGTAATGTAGCTATTCCCAAACATTGGTTAGAACAAGCCGGACTTTTTGATACTGGGTTTCAGTTATATGGCTGGGAAGATTTAGAGTTGGGAGTAAGATTAAAAAATTTAGGTTTAAAATTAATTAAATGCCCTGCTGCTGTGGGCTATCATTGGCATCCTCCCTTTAATTTAGACCAAATTCCCAAGTTAATTGACCAAGAAATGCAACGCGGACGGATGGGAGTTTTATTTTATCAAAAACATCCCACTTGGGAGGTAAAAATGATGATTCAAATGACTCTGTTTCATCGCTTATTGTGGGGGACTTTATCATTAAATGGGCTATTAAATGAAAAAACTATGGCTCCTTTTCTGCAATGGTTAATTAATTTAGGCAAAGCACAATTAGCTTTAGAAATAGCCCGGATTTTCTTAAATTGGTATAACGTTCAAGGTGTTTATCAAGCTTATGCCCAAATGCAGAAAGCAGGGGAATTTGAGATTTTGGATTAGTTACAGCAGGAGGCAGGAGGCAGGAGGCAGGAGGCAGGAGGCAGGAGGCAGGAGGCAGGAGGCAGGAGGCAGAGGGCAGGAGGCAGGAGGCAGAGGGCAGGAGGGAAAACCTTTTTCTGTCTGAGTTTTCAGTTTCAGTTTGTACCTCATTTACCTGAAACGTGCTGTAAGTAGTTGTGCAAAATTAAATTCACAATTGGAGGCTCTTAACAGGGAATAGGGAAAAGAAAAAGAATTTGTGTAATTTATTCTGCTTGATAACTTACTTCATTTACCCTCAACGTGCTGTAATTGTTTTTTTATTAATCAAAAAGGTGGGAGTTTACCCACCTTAAAGAAGAATATTTAGAGAATGTTCTGTTGCTATTAACCCAATAATTCTTTAGCTTTGGCTAATACGTTGTCAACTGTAAAGCCAAATTTTGCTAATACAACTTTGTCAGGTGCGGAAGCGCCAAAAGTATCAATGCTGACCGTTGCTCCTTCGCTACCGATGTAACGGCACCAGCCGAAACTTGCAGCAGCTTCGACAACTAAACGCTTGGTTACGGCTTTGGGTAATACTGATTCGCGGTAAGCTGCGTCTTGTTCTTCAAAAGCTTCCCAGGAAGGTAGAGATACAACGCGCACTTTTTTACCTTCGGCGGTTAATTTTTCGGCAGCTTGTACACAGAGGCTAACTTCGCTACCTGTACCGATAAGGATTAATTCTGGTGTACCTTGGCAGTCGGAGAGGATATAACCACCTTTAGCGGCTTTCTCGATGCTGCTACCTGCTAATTGGGGTAAGGCTTGACGGGATAAGGCTAATAAGGTAGGACGGTTTTTAGCGGCGTTTTCAACTGCTACTTTATATGCCCCAGAGGTTTCGTTACCATCCGCAGGACGGTATACTGTTAAGTTAGGAATTACCCGCAAGGAAGCGATGGTTTCTACGGGTTGGTGGGTGGGTCCGTCTTCACCCAAGGCGATAGAGTCGTGGGTCATGACGTAAATTACGCCGGCTTCGGATAATGCTGACAGGCGGATGGCTGCCCGCATATAGTCAACGAATACTAAGAATGTGGCGCAGTAAGGAATTAAGCCAGGGGTGTGTAAGGCAATACCGTTACAGATTGCACCCATGCCATGCTCACGCACACCAAACCGGAGGTTACGACCTTCGTAGCTACCTTTTTGGAAGTCTTTGGATACTTTCAAATAGGTTAAGTTGGAGTGGGTGAGGTCAGCAGAACCACCGATTAACTCTGGTAAAACGGGAGCTAGGGCGTTGAGGGTGTTTTCTGAGGTTTTGCGGGTAGCCAGGGGCTTATCTTCTGGGGTGTAGGTGGGGAGTGCTTTTTCCCAACCTTCTGGTAATTTACCGCTTGCATAGCGCTCAAATTCGGCAGCGTCGGCGGGGTATTTAGCTTTGTAGTCGGCAAATGCTTTATTCCAATCTGCTTCTGAAGTTGCACCACGCTCAACGGCTTTTCTGAAATGGCTGAGAGCGTCGTTAGGAACGTCAAAAGGTTCGTATTCCCATTTTAAGTTTTGGCGGGTTAAGGCTACTTCATCTCCACCTAAAGCAGCACCGTGAACGCCGGCGGTGTTTTGCTTGTTGGGTGAACCGTAACCGATGGTGGTGGTAACTTTGATGAAAGATGGTTTATCTGTTACAGCTTTGGCAGCTGCGATCGCTTTTTCAATTGCGGCTAAATCAGTGTTACCATTTTCTACGTGTTGGACGTGCCAACCATAAGCTTCAAACCGTTTTGCTACGTCCTCGGTAAAGGATACGTCGGTAGAACCGTCAATAGAAATGTGGTTATCGTCGTACAGAGCAATAAGTTTACCTAATCCCAAGTGACCGGCTAAAGAACAGGCTTCACCAGAAACCCCTTCCATGTTGCAACCATCACCTAGAATTACATAAGTGTAGTGGTCTACGATTTTGGCATCAGGCTTATTAAATTTGGCTGCTAAGTGAGCTTCTGCGATCGCTAAACCCACACCGTTAGCAATACCTTGACCCAAGGGACCAGTAGTAACTTCTACCCCAGGAGTTTCAAAGTTTTCTGGGTGTCCAGGAGTTTTAGAACCCCATTGACGGAAATTCTTGATTTCATCAAGGGTAACGCTATCATAGCCAGTTAGGTACAGTAGTGCATACTGTAACATACAGCCGTGACCAGCAGATAAAACAAAGCGATCGCGGTTAAACCATTTGGGATTTTTAGGATTGAACCGCATAAAGCGATCCCAAAGGACGAAGGCCATGGGAGCAGCACCCATTGGTAGTCCGGGGTGTCCCGATTTTGCTTTTTCTACAGCATCAATAGCCAAAAAGCGAATCGAGTTAATACAAAGTTCTTCTAGGGTTTGGGTTGCAACAGCCATAATCTCTTGATTCTTAACGACGGGTTAGCAATGCTATATAAAACCTAGACGAGTCTAGACCTTTATTTCTTGCTTCATCGGGAGCATGGGAGCAGTTATCCCTCAGCAAGCTTACACGTCCTAGCAAGACGCGATTAATTTATAACTTTTTTGGGGAAATTATCAATGTTCCCCTATGATGGTCATCATCCCATTCCTGAGCACCACAGGACAAGCGGGATGGACTCCTTTAACTAATACCATTTTCCCGGAAAGGGGTGATAAATGGGCGACACAGAAGCAAAAAGCAGGGAGAAAATAATTTTCTATCAGCTTTATTACTGGATTTCAGATTTACACCCTGTCTACAGACAGAATTAAATAAAAATAACTGCCCTATTATTAAAGAATTGCAAGAGGCTGTTTTCTGTCAAGACATTTATACAACAAGCTGGGGAATCATTATCGTTCTGGATGATCAAAAGGGAGAGGAGGGCAGGGGGGCAGAGGTCTACTGGCAGGAACAGTAAAGCCGAACGCTGGACGGGGGGGCAGGGGGGAAAGTCAAAAGTCATGCATTCAAAAGTCAAAAAGAATAACTGTTCCCTGTTCCCTGTTCCCTGTTCCCTGTTCCCTGTTCCCTGTTCCCTGTTGTTTATCGAAATTTCTTAAATGCCAAGGTGACATTATGCCCACCAAATCCAAAAGAGTTGGATAGTGCCACTTCTACAATTTGCTGGCGGCTGGTATGGGGGACATAATCAAGATCACATTTAGGATCTGGGTTTTCTAGGTTGATGGTGGGGGGGATATGATCATTAGCGATCGCTAATACAGTGGCTACCGCTTCTATGCCTCCAGAACCGCCTAATAAATGTCCTGTCATAGATTTAGTAGAACTAACAACTACTTGTTTGGCATATTCACCCAAAACAGTTTTAATTGCTGCTGTTTCATTGACATCATTAGCGGGGGTACTGGTGCCATGAGCGTTTATGTAGCTGATCATTTCCGGTGTCAGTTCAGCATCTTTTAAAGCCAGTCGCATGGCTCTAGCTGCACCTTCACCTTCTGGGGCTGGGGAAGTTATATGATAAGCATCGCAGGTCATCCCATAACCGACCATTTCCGCGTAAATTCGCGCCCCCCGGCTCAAAGCGTGTTCTAATTCTTCTAGAATTAATATTCCTCCACCTTCACCCATGACAAAACCATCACGATCTTTGTCAAACGGACGGCAAGCCTTAGCTGGGTCATTGAGGGTTGATAATGCTCTAGCAGCCGCAAATCCAGCCACAGATAGAGAAGTAACAGCAGCTTCACAGCCACCACAAATCATCGCTTGAGCATAGCCATTTTGAATAATGCGAAAAGCATCACCAATGGCATTAGAACCAGCTGCACAAGCTGTTACTGCACAGGAATTAGGACCTTTTGCACCAGTGTGAATCGCCGTTAAACCTGCGGCCATATTGGCGATCATCATGGGAATCATAAAAGGACTACAGCGATCCGGTCCACGATTTAAGTAAATCGTTTGCTGGTCTTCCAATACTTTAATCCCACCTATCCCGGAGCCAATCATTACCCCGATTTGTTCAGCGTTTAACTCATTAATTACTAGTTGCGCGTCGGCTAACGCCTGTTTTGCAGCTGCAATCCCAAACTGGGCAAACCGATCCGTGCGCTTAACTTCTTTACGCTCAATGTAATCATGGGGGTCAAAGTTCTTTACTTCCCCAGCAATCCGGCAATCATGTTTGGAGGCATCAAAATGGGTAATATAGTCAATACCATTGCGGCCACTAATCAACCCTTGCCAGTATTCAGATGGTGTATTACCAACAGGTGTAATCGCGCCAACACCAGTTACAACAACGCGCTTACGTTTATAGTTTGTCATGACTCAGTTACAGGTGGCGAACAAGCTGCAAAGCAGAAAAATGGGGGATGCTGAGTCAAGAGTTTACTTTTTTGCTTTGAGCGCCAAATAACTCCAGACTCAGCACTTACTTAGGCGGATGCAGCAACCTTTTTGTTGATGTAATCCACAGCTTCTTGAACTGTTGTAATTTTTTCGGCGGCTTCATCGGGAATTTCGATATCAAATTCTTCTTCCAAAGCCATTACTAGTTCAACGGTATCCAAGGAATCAGCTTGTAGGTCGTTGGCAAAATGAGACTCTGGCTTGATTGTGTCAGCCTCAACGCTGAGTTGTTCAGCTACAATCTCCTTTACCTTGTCAAAAATCTCCGTTTGACTCATAGATCAAAAATCCTTAACCAGTTAATATTATTTGCTCTTTATGGGCTAGTTGTTTTGAGCATATACATCTTATCGGAAAGCGCGATCGCCAGTATATGACTTGGAGTGAACTTTTTTCAGGGAACAGGGAACAGGGAACAGGGAACAGGGAACAGGGAACAGGCAGTAGTCATTAGTCATTAGTCATTAGTCATTAGTCATTAGTTTCCCCCCTGCCCCCCTGCCCCCTGC
>DATGXB010000057.1:0-9546 GCA_035299225.1 Nostocaceae cyanobacterium
ACTTATGATTTTTATCCGGTTTTTCAAGGATAAGGAAATCCGAAATCTCAAATCCAAAATCCAAAACAGAAAATCTCAAATCCCCTCTTTCCCTCCTGCCCCCTGCCTCCTGCCTCCTGCCTCCTGCCTCCTGCCTCCTGCTCCCTCTTGCCGAAATTCACTATTTATAGTACATATATACTGAGTAATAGTAATCAGGGAATAAAAGCAGAAATTTTTCTCCTGCTTGTCTTGCCTTCCCTGGTACCTTAAAGTTAAGTGTTAATCTGTGGGTAGAAGTGCCATGATCTGATCGACAAAAAGTTGATGGTCAACAACAGGTTTAGAGATGTAACCATCAGCACCACTCTGTTGGAGAAAATTTTCGCGATCGCCTTCCATGGCATGAGCCGTAACTAAAATTACAGGTAAATGAGCTGTTTGGGGGTCAGCTTTTAACATTTGCGTAATCTTGATACCATCTACAGATTTACCTTGGTAAACACTGCGTGATAGAGAAACATCCATTAAAATCAAATCAGCTTCTCTGGCCTGAGCAATTTTGATTACCTCTTCCACATTTTCCGTATGTTTTACATCTAGTCCACCGCGTTTAGTTAAAATCTTGGAAAAAACGCGAGCATTAATTAGATCATCTTCGACAATTAAAACGGTTTTCATGAGAATTTAACTTATAAGGTTGAGGGTTAGGAATTACGGATGAATTGGGAAGAAATGACAAAGAGAAGTAGGTAAAAGGTAAAAGGTTCAGATTGATTCCTTAGCCTCTTTCCCTCAACCCCTCTACCCAATCATCCTGCGTAAGTCTTGAGAGTGGATGTTGCTTTTTAATCACCAGTTTACATCCCCATTATCAAGGATAATATTACCGTTTTTATCGTAGCGAGTATCAAGATTTTATATGACTCCCACTTGATCCATTATGATGTAATGGCTACAGTGTTAAGTTTCACCAGCTTTTGTGTAGTTAAAATTCAGGGAAAGAACTCATGGCAAAACAGTTAAACCTTCTCTCCACGGGACAGGTCATCACCACAGCCCTGCACACCGAGATGCAACGGTCTTACCTAGAATATGCCATGAGTGTAATTGTAGGGCGAGCGCTACCGGACGTGCGGGATGGTCTAAAGCCAGTACATCGGCGGATTTTATACGCCATGCATGAGCTAGGTTTAATACCAGATAGACCTTACCGGAAATGCGCCCGTGTAGTCGGTGACGTGCTAGGTAAGTACCACCCTCATGGTGATCAAGCAGTTTATGATGCCCTAGTGAGGTTAGTACAAGAATTTTCTAGCCGTTATCCACTTTTAGCCGGACATGGTAACTTTGGCAGTGTTGATAATGACCCACCGGCAGCGATGCGTTATACAGAAACGCGCCTCGCACCAATTAGCCATGAGGGAATGTTGGCAGAAATTGGTGATGAAACGGTGGAATTTATTGGTAACTTTGATAATTCCCAACAAGAACCGACAGTATTACCAGCCCAATTACCATTTTTGTTACTAAATGGCTGTGCAGGTATTGCTGTGGGCATGGCTACCAATATTCCCCCCCATAATTTAGGGGAAGTAGTAGATGGATTAATTGCTTTAATTGATAATCCTGACTTACCGGATACCACACTTTTTGGGTTAATTCCTGGGCCAGACTTTCCCACAGGAGGGGAAATTGTGGGAGATGCCGGAATTAAAGAAGCTTATAGTACGGGTAAAGGTAGTATTGTCCTGCGGGGTGTGGCAAATATAGAAGAAATCCCTGGTAGTAAGGGCAGTAAACGCCGGACAGCAATCGTGATTACAGAACTACCTTATCAAGTTAATAAAGCAGGTTGGATTGAAAAAGTCGCGGATTTAGTCAATCAAGGGCGCTTACATGGTATTTCTGATCTTCGGGATGAGAGCGATCGCCAGGGAATGCGCGTAGTCATTGAACTCAAACGCGATACCAACCCGCAAGATATCCTGGGGCATCTCTATCATCAAACCGCCTTACAAACCAACTTTGGGGCAATTTTACTGGCCATAGTAGATGGACAACCCCGGCAATTAAGCTTAAAGCAACTATTACAAGAGTTTTTAACCTTCCGCGAACAAACCTTAAACCGTCGTTACACCTACGAATTAGGCAAAGCGGAAAATCGTTTGAATTTAGTTACAGGTTTACTCAAAGCACTAGCTAACTTAGATCAAGTAATTGAAATCTTGCGACAAGCAGCTGATGGAAGTACCGCTAAAGTAAGTCTCTGTAGTCGTTTGGAGTTAACAGAGGTACAAGCAGACGCTATTTTAGCCATGCCCTTACGTCGTCTCACCAGTTTAGAACAGCAAAACCTACAAAAAGAATTTCAGGAGCTAACTGAGCAAATTAGCTTATTACGGCGATTATTGGAGGATCGAAAAGAATTACTCAAGGCATTAAAGAAAGATTTGCGATCGCTCAAACGAAAATATAGCGATCCACGTCGCACCAAAATTTCCCCAAATAGCGAAACTCCCACCAAATCAGAAAAGAAAACCACAGAAACAGCAGAAAGTCCCAAAACATCCAGCCCAAATCCCAAACCCGAACAGCCACCAGAAGAAACAATTTTAGAATTTACCCACCGGGGTTACATCCGGCGTTTCTCCCCCACTGGGAAAAAACCCAAAGCCGACACCGGATTACTTGAGCATGATTTCATTACTCAAATTGAGCCCACAAACACCGAGAAAGAGTTATTAGTCCTCAGCGCTGGTGGTAAAGTTTACCCTGTCAAAGTCGGGGATATCCCCACCATTACCACCCGTTCTCCACGGGGTACACCATTAATTACCATGCTTTCCTCCACTGCTCAAGAAACCCAAGAAGCAGTCATCACTCGTTTCCTCTTGCCAGAAAATCCCGAATCTGAGCAAATGGTACTCCTGACCAAACAAGGAAGAATTAAGCGCGTATCCTTGTCAGAATTTACTAACATTACTCGGCGTGGTGTCACCATTCTCAAACTCAAAGATGAAGACGAATTAGCTTTTATTCAGTTTATTTCCACTGGAGAACATTTAATTTTAGGCAGTTCTAGCGGTCGTCTCTTAAGGTTTGCAGTCAATGATCAAGATTTACCTATCCTGGGACGTGCTGCAATTGGTTTACAAGCATTTAGGCTTGCAAAAGGTCAGAAAATGGTTGGCTGTGTTAATGCCACCAAAAATAGCCAGATGTTATTGGTAACTCAAGAAGGATACGCCAAGCGGATGCTTACCAATCAGATCCGCACTGCTAATCGTGGTGACTTAGGTACACAAATGCTCAAATTCCATAACAAAACAGATAACCTCGCTGTGATGACACAGGCTACCCCTGGTACAGAAATCGCCTTACTCACCAATAAAGACCGAGCGGTGAGAATCTCTGTTGATACATTACCAATGCTCGACAGAGAGGCTAAAGGTGAAAGCATCCTGCAACTCAACCGTGACGAGAAAATTATCACAGTTGTGGAAGTGCGGGGCTAATTTCTTATAGTATTGTGTAGAGGTGCAAGGGCTTGCGCCTCTATGAGCCTCAGAATGAATTCTGAGGCGGCTTTGTCAGCAATATTATGATCTTAGTATGGTAATTACTCAACATTTTTAGAGGGTTTTTAAAACGTTTTTATAACTGGATTTGGTATCTGTGTATACTGGGGTTTAAATATTTATCCCTGGAAAGTTTTTAAAAACAACCATAATACCCCTGATGTGATGATGGGAACTGTTAAATTGTCTATGCCATGCGGGGCAACTGCTTCCATTGAAGTAGCACAAATCCCACCAATTAAAGCAGCAATAATTACTTGATTTATACTTAAAACAGGAATTAAAGCAGCCAGAGGAGAACCGGGTAACAACCACAATACTAAAAAAATAGCTGTGGTACTAGCAACAAACATGGCTGCTGAACCTTCCCAAGAACGGACAGAATTACCAATTTTGTATTGATGTTTACCGAAATTTTGACCAATTAACGCCGCTAAAGCATCTCCCCAAGTCATGGCCATGACTCCAGCAGTCGCAATGTGAACATTATCTATTGACTCGGTTGGTCGCCAAAATAAAGCAAATAAGATAGTAATAGAAACAGCAAAATAAATAGTACCGGGTGAACTGGTTTCGCTATCCATTGATTTAACTAACCGATAGCGATATAAAAGATAATTGCTAATAATAAAAGTCGCAAAAGGTAAAATCCCTATTTGCCAATTTTTAAAAAAATACAAAATGGCAAATACCCACATTCCCGCACAGATATGAATAATTTTGCGGGTGATTTTTTGAGGAATTTTAAACCGAAGATGTAACAATTCTATAGAGATTAATAAAATCGCTACATAAGTATAAGTTATTCCGAATCCTAACCAATTATTGATTGTCATTTTGATTTTTCACTATGACGAGGAAGTTTTTTATCTGTTAATGAAACGCTACCAATTCCTTGGAGAATACCCCGACCAACTAAGCCTAAACCCCTTCCTACTACTTGAGTGAGAACGAAAACTAAGCTATTACCAAATAGAGATAATAAGGATTTTAACCGGGGTGCGATCGCATCTCGAAATTCTAGCATTAATGTCACCACTAAGGGAACCCCTGTCAGTTGAGATAATTCTGCGTTGCGTGGTGCGTAAATCGAAATTTTGGCAATACCACGAGGAGCAAATACAAATAATTCATAGCGACTTTCAAAAATTGCTGTGGCTTCTTTGACATATTTATTTAACCTATATTTCCATGATAAATTATTTCTAAATCTTTCAATTTCTCTAGTGGAAATTAACCTCCGATCATAAAAACTTTGTTTGATTATTTCCACATCAGCAAAATTATTTAATAATGGTTGTATAACTCCATTAGCTACCTGAATTAGCAAATTCTCTAAAATCATTGCTGCTTGTGAGTTGGCTTGTTCGCTATCTACTGGGTAAATTGTATTGTCTACATATAAATCTGTTTGAAATAGCAAATAATCAAATAACTCTGCTATTAAAGGGATTTTTTGTAAAATTTCTGTTTCTACACCAACAGCATGATTTAGTAAAAAATTAGATATTTCTATATCATTATTACCGATTCGTAGACGGGAAAATTTACCAAAAAAATCTCTAACTCCCATCTGCCATAAATCAATTACTAATTTGTCTTTTAAATTCGTTATTTCTTGACTTTCAATTTGTGTAGCTCTTAAATCATCTAATTGTTGGGTGACTTTTTGCAAAATATTGTAAAGTAGTTCTCTTTTTTTATCTTCCCTTAAAATATCAATTTCTAAGGGTTCATTAGTGATATTTTCCAAACTAAACTGAAGTTTATTAATACAGGCCGTAAATAATGTAGATTGTAAGGATCTGGGACTTGGTAAAGGCGGTATAGTTTCTGTTAAGGTTATTTCTGATTTGTTGATATTTCGATTCAGTTCAGGAATAGATTGATTGATTTGCTGAGAGGGTGTTATCTGTGGTTTTGTTTGTGGTGTAACTAATAAATGATTTACCAGCCAACGCGCTGCTAAAAGTTCTCTTCTCTGTCCTGCTAAAAAGGCTTTCTCTAATATTGTTAAATCGGGAATTTGTAATTGGGCTGTGACGGCGTTTAAAGTAATATCAATTTGGCTCATTCCAGACAAACGAGCATTATTTATTAATCTAACTATGGCTGGCTGCTGTATATAAGGTTGCGATTTTTCTTCCGCAGATATACTAAGATTGGCTAAATCTTTAGTCAACCAATGATAACCACCAACCGCTATGATTTGGATAGCATTGATTAATTCAGCTATTGGTGTACCTTTGGGACAATAACCATTTACACCTATTGCTCTGGCTGCTAGTATTAACTCTGGCTGATTAACAAAAGTTAAAAGTAAAATTGGTATTTGCGGATATAAACTTTTTAACTGTTGACAAAATGATAAACTTAGTTGCTGAGAATGAGCACCTAACTCTAAAATAATCAGATGGACAGGTTCAAGTTTACTTGAGGCACTTTCAACTAAAATCTGTAATGCTGCGGTATCTGTAGCTACATCGGCTATGATTTTTAAGTCAGAGTTGGTTTCTAAAGCTACCCTTAAACCCAAGCGAAAAATTGGGTCAGAGTCAATTAACAATAAATTTATCGTGCTGGATGTGCGATCGCCCATAATATGCTCAAATATAAAATATATGGTGTTGTTCCCTGCCAATAGATAGTTTTTAGATCACCAACAGATTCTTAATTAATTGTTACCCGATTTTGGGTAACTTCATTATCTTGAAACATAAAAAGATTTATTCCCTATTCATTGTGGAAAATAGATGGAATTAAGTATTCGTCGCTGGTTACTAGACCGTTATCAGGCTATTGATATAATTAAAGACTTCACAAAAGGGCAAATGGCAGGTGTAGCTTTCCGTATACTTCAAGATATGGAAGCTCAAGCTGGTATACCGTTTGAAGTCTGTCCCCTAGCAGAAGTTTTAGAAATATCTTTGGGGGCAGTATGGGAAGAAATCACCATCTTAGCTCAGTTGACAGAATACCTTTTGTGTGGGTTAAGCCAAAAAAAGCCCCTCAAACGCAATGAAGGAACATGGCTGGCTTTTCAAATTGCCTATCTCCAAGCTTTATACCAAGTTTTAAACCAAGAAGCTAGTCTGATGAAACCTTGGTTAGACCGAGCTATGTTCCCTAGTTCATCTGCTCTAGTCAATCAGGAAGTAGGTAAATCTAGCATTAAAGCAGCTCAACTACAAAGTTTATTAAAAAACATCCGACCAGGGAAATTAACGGATACTCAAGCCCAGCAAGCTTTATCTTTAGTAGCTGACTCTTTACTGGTGCAACAGATGAATCATGCTACTATTGCCTGGTTGATTGTTAATGGTGCAGAAGAACCAGAAGCAAAACTGTTAACTCAACGTTTAGTTAATTCTCTTCCAGGTCATTTATTGGTGGTTATTGCTAATCATGCTCCTCCTTTAGCTCAACTGCAAAAGTTTGTCCGCTTAGGAAATTTACTACCTGCCACTCCCTCGACTGAAGTAGTGGGTTTAAAAGTCGCTAATTCCACAGTAGGGGACAAAATTGACTTAAATCGAGAATATTATCGAGCTACATTACTCCAGAATCTCAGTATACCCTTATTTATGGAGTCTTTTGCCCTCAAGGATATTTATGTCCCTCTTTCTGGTTTACCAACACAGTCAAGCAAAACTCAATTAGGGGAAGATAGCCCTCAAACCGTTGATTTAATTGCCTGGGCAACCCAGCAACTCTATAAATTAGATTGTATTGGGGTAATTGAGTCCGCAGCAGGTTATGGCAAAACTAGCTTTTATCAGATGTGGGCTGCACAGGTAGCAAGGGAATTATACCCCAATTGGATGCCTGTATTAATAAGTTTACGTAATATTCGTTATGGTTCTAGTTTTTTATCAACGCTCAAATCTGCTTTACCAGAAAATTTACACCCTAATTTTATTAATTGGTTAGAACAAGATTACCCCCGATGTTTGCTATTGTTGGATGGTTTAGATGAGTTACCACCTGTGGGTCAGGTGTCTAGAGAAAAGCGGATTTTTATTCAAAATTTGTTAAAATTTGTTGGGGAAAGTAAACATAAAGTTTTTTTGACTGCTAGGTTAAAGACATTAAATGAAGTTGCGCCAGAATTAATTCCCAAATCTCATGTAATTACTATTCAGCCTTTAGATATAGACCAGTTAAGGCAATGGTTTCAGCAGTGGTCTGTAGTTCAATCTTTAACTGTTGCTCAAAGTTTCTTTACATTCTTAAAACAAGCTGGTTTATTTACGAATAAATCCCGATTATCTCATTTATCCAGTTTGGTTCA
Source organism: Nostocaceae cyanobacterium (assembly GCA_035299225.1). Lineage (GTDB taxonomy): Bacteria > Cyanobacteriota > Cyanobacteriia > Cyanobacteriales > Nostocaceae > DATGXB01. Next base: position 7,852 of record DATGXB010000057.1, read on the forward strand.
CCAACCATTAATGTTGTATTTGTTTGGTGTTTTACATCGAGATGGATTGCTAGATCGGGAATTATTAGATTTAGCGGCTGATTATGAGCAAGTCAATACTACTAGTTTATTGTGGGAAATTTATTATCGCTTAAGTCGCTGGTTGCTAGGATACCCTAACTTTGATGGTGTGAAAACAATGCTATTAAAGGCGGGAACTGCTCATATTAATCGTACACCAGAAGCGATCGCTAATTTACTCGCTGGTCATCATCCCCAAGATGTACTCACACAAATGCAAGCCGTAGCTTTAAAAATACTACATAGCGATCGCCAACAAATCACTTTACCCCCAGAACCTCATAGCCCTATTTTACCCAAATTCTATTTCCGTAGCAGGAGGCAGGAGGCAGGAGGCAGGAGGCAGGAGGCAGGAGGCAGGGGGCAGGAGGCAGGAGGCAGGGGGCAGGGAGCAGGGAGCAGGGGGGAAATTAATTCTTTTTACTCCGCACCCAGCACCGCGCAATACATCACCATTGAATTTACACATCCCAAATTAGGAGAGTATTTCTGCGCTCAAGCCATTATTGCCCAATTACAAGCCTTGACAAAATCTCAAAAAGATGCTTATGGCAAATATATTTTTATTGTTGATCATTCTCAACTTGCCCAGCAAATCTATAATTTACTAGGTTATGGCATCTTGACATCAGACATTGAAAACCTAGTAATTGAAGGTTTAAAACAAGCCAAAAAACTAGAATTTTCCTTGACAGATTTATTTGAGCGTTTAGAGTCATTTTGGCGTGACTATTGTCAAGGTCGCTGGTTAGATCAAGGTATAGCCCATCAAGCCGTTACCTATTTTCACAGTTTGGAAAATCCGATTAACGTAGAAAGGGTAAACGCTGCCGTAGGATTAAATATCTTTTCACTATTATGTGCGATCGCTAAAATCGCCGAAGTCATTTTTTGGCCTTGTGGTTATCCCATCAATGCAGCTAATTTCCATCCGACAGCCTTAATAGAGCTCATTAATCGCACCACCATTTTACACAAGTATGCCTTTATTAACTGTACCCGTAACCAAACTTTAGCAGGACTGAACTTATCTGGTGCATCCTTATTACAAGTAATGTTAGCAGAAGCTAATTTAGAAAGTATAAATCTATCAGAAGCAGAATTAATTGGTGCTAACCTCACAGGCACTAACTTACAAAAAGCTAACCTCATAGGTGCTAACCTCACAGGTGCTAACCTCACAGGTGCTAACCTACAAAAAGCTAACCTCACAGGTGCTAACCTTACAAGTGCTAACCTTACAAGTGCTAACCTCACAGATGCTAACTTAAACTCAGTTAATTTAACTCAAGCCTGTTTATTTGAGTCCATTTTGGACGAAGATGATAAAGAATATGCAGCCGAGCATGGTGCTTTATTCTTAAAAGATGAAAGGACAACCTTCAGCACTATCTTGACTCAAGAAACCACAATCGCTAATGAAGACCAAGAATTAGAATCTCCAGATGAAGAAACCCAAATTTGGATATCATCCACATCAGACACCATAAAAATAGAAACCGCCGAAGGTGTCCCCTCTCTACCCTATGATGATGATGAATACGCCCAAGCAGAAACAATTATCGGGGAATAGTCATTAGTCATTAGTCATTAGTCATTAGTCATTAGGAAATAGAGAATTATTTATTCTTTCCC
>DATGXB010000058.1:0-7729 GCA_035299225.1 Nostocaceae cyanobacterium
ACTTATGATTTTTATCCGGTTTTTCAAGGATAAGGAAATCCGAAATCTCAAATCCAAAATCCAAAACAGAAAATCTCAAATCCCCTCTTTCCCTCCTGCCCCCTGCCTCCTGCCTCCTGCCTCCTGCCTCCTGCCTCCTGCCCCCTGCCTCCTGCCTCCAAATTATCCTGCTAAAATCTCAATTAAATGCCAATTTCGACTATGTTCAATTGCTTGTTTGATAAATGCAAACATTTGCTGGCAGTGATTATTGATTTGAAGCGGTAATTCTTCATTTTTAATCACGATACTAATCCTAGTTTCCGTGTCAGTAGCAGTTGATCTATCAATCAATACTTCTGCTACCACTAATTTAGAAAATGAAATATTACCGGACTTTTCTCTCGCCATAATGTAATCGGGTGTGTAGTATTGAACATCTAAATCACAGTGTTGGAGCAATTGTATAATTAATACTTGAAGATGCTCAGGGGGAACAGAAACAATAAATGAACAGGTATAGCGAGCCATAGCCCCACGCCTTGCAACAATCTGTCCATCCTATAATATCGAAGTCGCTAGATGGCAAGTGATGACAAAAGAGGTTTAGTTAGTGAAAAGGAAAAAGGAGAAAGAAAAAATCAATAAACTTACTGTTTTTCTCATATTCCTAAAAGGCGGTAAACTGAAAAATTAATAAGAAACTTTACAATAATTTTTGGTAGAACCGCAGGTAAACTAATGAAAATAGCAATTACTGGAGCAACAGGATTTGTAGGTAGTCGTTTAGTAGAGCGATTACATGAACAGGGTGATAGATTACTAGTCTTAACTCGCAACACAGCCCACGCTCAAAAAGTTTTTCCTCCTGAAGCTTTCCCAAATGTAGAGATTGTGGCTTATACGCCAGAACAGTCTGGTAGTTGGCAGGATGCGATCGCTCTTTGTGATGGTGTGGTAAATTTAGCAGGAGAATCCATTGCCGAAGGACGTTGGACACCAGCACGAAAGCAAAAAATTTTTGATAGCCGTAAACTCGGTACACAAAAAATAGTGGAAGCTATTACCAAAGCCAGCCCTAAACCTCGTGTGTTAGTCAACACTTCAGCTATTGGCTACTACGGCATCAGTGAAACAGCTACCTTTGATGAAACTAGTCCCTCTGGTCAAGATTTTCTCGCTCAAGTCTGCCAAGCTTGGGAAGCAGAAGCGCAAAAAGTACAAGACGCTGGAGTGAGGTTAGTCATTTTGCGCTTTGGGATTGTTTTGGGCAACGGTGGTGCACTAGGTAAAATGATTACTCCGTTTAAACTCTTTGCTGGTGGCCCTATTGGTAGCGGTAATCAATGGTTTTCCTGGATTCATTTAGATGATTTAGTTAGCCTCATTATTCAAGCTTTAACTAAATCAGATATGAGTGGTGTATATAATGCCACTGCTCCCCAACCCGTGAGAATGACCGAGTTAAGCCAAACTATGGGTCAAATTATGCATCGCCCTTCTTGGTTGCCTGTTCCATCTTTTGCCATAGAAGCAATTTTAGGAGATGGTGCTATTGTCGTTTTAGAAGGTCAAAAAGTTTTACCTAAACGCACTCTAGAAACTGGTTTTGAATATAAATATCCCCAGTTACCCGCAGCGTTAACGCAAATTTTGAATTAGCAGGCAGGGGGCAGAAGAGGCAGGGGGGCAGGGGGCAGGGGGGAAAAATTATTTTTACTCCGCACTCCGCACTCTGCACTCCATTATTGACTGGTTTGTGAAAATTTACGGGAAATCCAGTTAATGATCCCGCTTAGGAGTGCGCCACCCATTAAAATGCCAATGGCTGGGTTAAATAAGGGTTGCCAGAGTTGATACCAGAGGTCTAAACCTAAGTTTAATCCTACAGATTGCCCAATGGCAGCGATCGCTAACCACCCAAAACCCAATAACACTAAAAATACGTCAGCGACTAAAATCACATTTAGCCAGTTTAATAATTTGTCTTTCATAACTCTTTGATCCGCTTTTTACAGGAGGCAGGGGACAGGAGGCAGGAGGCAGGGGGCAGGAGGCAGGAGGCAGGGGGCAGGGGGCAGGAGGCAGGAGGCAGGAGGAATTAATTCTTTTTACTCAGCACTCAGCGCCCAGCACCCCGTACCCCCCTTTTTACCCAAATAGCCAGTTTTTCACTTTCACTAAATTCTGCCAATCGGGTTTTCTGCTTAAACCATCCTCAATACTGTTCTTAACCTCAGTTCGCAATTCTTCATTGAGTTGAATGATCTGACCTGCAATCTCAACGTGTTGCCGTAAACCTTTTTGGCCAGTTTCCAGCATTGCTAAAGCGAGGTTAATTCGTCCTTGAGGATCTTGGGGGTTAATTTTTACTGCTTTTTGGGCAGCTTTGTAAGCCAAGTTGCCTTGATTATCTAGCAAATATAACCAAGCCAGACAAATCCAAGCAGAACTACTTTTAGGAGCGCGATCGCATACTTCTTTAAATACAGGGATCAGCGTCTCGACTGATTCACCAGCTTTATAGCGTTCTAAACCTGTATCAAATAAAGATTCTAAGGTTTCAGTCATTAGTGATGTAGATTAATCATTGATTATTGGTCATTCAAGCAAACAGCCATCAGCAGGGAAATTTTAGATTTTGGATTTTAGATTTTGGATTTAACCATCACAAATCTAGAAATTCAATAGGGTTAATAGCTGATAGCTGAGTGCTGATAGCTTTTTACCAAAAAATTGGGTTTAAAGCCCCGTCCTCAAAGGACGGTTTTTTGATAGAGTAGTGGAAACAGGCAGGGCATTGTCTGTCGGGCAAGATAGTGTAAGACAGTATGAAACTGCAACTGTTGTTTGAACCCAGAATCTCCGCACTTTTAGGGTGGGGAGTATGTCAAGATCATTACACGCCAAAGGACTTACCACAACCACAGGTTTGGTTAGCATTGGGATTGGTAAATTGGAAACCACCACCAATCATGGCATCACTGTAATCTAGCTGTAGACCATAGAGATATAATAAACTCTTGCGATCGCAAACAATTTTAAAGCCTTCATAGTCAAAAACTTCATCTTGGGCAGTAATTTTACTGCTATCCTCAAAATCCATCATGTAAGACATACCAGAGCAACCACCCTGACGTACCCCCACCCGTAAACATAAATCATTCCCTTGTCTATCTTTGAGAGAAATCACTTGACGCAGTGCTGCTTCAGTTAGCTGAATACCCCGTTGTTGAGGTTGAGTTGCTTGTGTCATTGGCCTTCGTCGCTCCCTTATTGGTTTCAATAATCTTTTGCTAGTCTTTTTCATTCATTTTAACGGGATTCTGCCTGAAGAGGGTAATCGGGAGGAGGCAGGGGGCAGGGGGCAGGAGAGGCAGGGGAGGAAAATAATTCACTTCCTCACTTCTAAATCAATCCAAAATCCAAGATCCAAAATCCAAAATCCTCTCTTTCCCCCTTGCACCCAGCCCCCTGCACCCCTGCCTCTTTCCCCTCACTCTCTTCTAAGAGTTGTAAACACTTGGTCAAAAGCAACAAAAGATTTTTATTCTAGAATTGAGAGACTCAATATGTTTGGAGATTCGATATTTTTGGAATTATAACCTTAGCCTTGTACTAATCAAGCAATGGTAGCCAAGGCCAACCATTCCCAAAATTTTCATTCTCAATAGCTTTTTTTGATTAATTTACTCTATGACAAGTTTTAATCGCTCTACCAGTCGTCGGTTGAAGAAATTAACTCAAATTCCTTCTATATGGGAGGGCGATCGCCGTCCATTGTCATCATCACCTAGCTCATTACTAGATTCTGAGGCTAAAGGAGATTGTATTCTTTGGGTGGATGGTACTCAAGGAATGGTGCGGGGAATGGATGTGGTAGCTCCAGATGCCGGTCCAGAAGCAATCGTCCGCACTCTCATGCGAGCAATGGAGCATCCCCACGGGCCAGCTAAACCCGCCAGACCTCAAAGAATAGTGGTAAGAGACAGGGAAATTCAATTTTACCTGCGCGGCGTGTTGCAAGATTTGGATATCGCAATTGACTATGTGCCAGAATTACCCTTGATTGATGAATTGTTCCGCTCGTTTACGGAAGTTCTGGATAGTCAAATTCCTGATTTACCTCCCAAATACGCCAAATTGTTACATGAGAAAGCCTTGGCAATCTGGCAGGCAGAACCTTGGGAATTTTTGCAAGAGCAACAAATCCTCTCCATTGAGATTAATAAGTGGGATGTAACAACACTCTACGCGTCCATCATGGGGATGCTGGGGATGGAGTATGGCATTTTGTTGTATCGCTCAGAAGAATCTCTCAAGAGATTTCGAGAAGCTGTTTTACAGGATGAGGAATCAGTACAACATCTAGAAGAAGCTTTTCTCAAGCAAGATTGTTTATTTCTCACCTTTGACTCAGAGGACGACGAAGATGAAGATGAAGATGACATGGAGAGTCTAGCCGATCTACCCCTCTCCGCTATTGAACCTAATTTTGGTAATATTCACCCCTTAGAAGGACTGCGCTCTATTTTATACGAGGAAGAAGCGCTGGTGATGTTAGTGGCGCTGGAAGCCTTAATTCGTTTCCTACGTGATCATCGTCGCAAGTTACATGAAGAAGACTTTCCGCCATTAAGTCGTCGTTATCGTATTTCTGTCCCAGATCAGGAGGAAGAGACGGCTAAGGGATCTAAGTCATCTATTACGGTCACTATCTCCACTATGCCCCAATTGGCAGAAGAATTAGAAGAAATGGTGGAAGGTGATGATGATGATGATGATGATGAATTTGATGCTTCGAGTTTCCATTCCTTGCAGGATGATTTAATCCCAGAGGACTCTTTTTTAAGTTTAGGCGTAGTGCCTTGGGAGTTATTAGAACACCTACGCCAAGTAGTGAGTTATCATCCAGCAGGGGAAATTCCCGCAGTTGGAGATGGTTTACCTGTGATTTTAATTCAAACTTCCCGCCCTAAAGCTAAAACTGTGATTGATAGAATTCTGGCGGCTGGTGGGTTGAAGGCTATTTGCTTTAATCCTGGGACTGATCCTTTTGATGGCGATCGCTATGATCTAGGATTATTACAAACCCAAAATGGTGAACTATTCCTGTTTGGTGAATTTCTGGATGATGACCCAGTACACGTAGAAGCTCGCAAAAAGTGGAATCAACGTTGTAAAAATACACAGGGTTATTGCGGTTTAATCATTGCTAAAGGACTAACCGGTGCTTCCCGTGGTAATCCTCAACTCAAAGATATGATGGCACTGTTTGAAGCGCGATCGCTCTCATCTAAAGAATTGGGTATTGGTATACTCCAGCTGATCCCCGAAGTTCAATTTGAATGATTCTCAACCCATAGCCCCTAAATTTAGAACCACTTTATACAAACTTATTTTATCTGTCTACAAGCAACAACTTTGCTTTCCCAAATGGCTTAGTTAATTTAAGCTGAAATATTCTTATATCTGTACAATTGTAAGTAATTAAGCAGAATAAATCACACAAATTCTTTCCCTGCACCACCTGCCTCCACCTGTGAATTTAATTTTGCCTGACTACTTACTAAGTTTGTACAGATTTTTCAGTACATATAACGAATTTATCAAAAACAGTGACTTTGAATGCACAATAATACTTATACCAATTCACAAAAACCCTAATACTTATGAATTTTTCGTAGGGGTCAAGCAGTGCTAAACCCTTACCCAGTATTTGTATCATTATTAAAGTAAAATAGTATTACCATCATTTCTGTTGCGTAGCTTTCCCATACTCTTCTAGAGAAGCAAGCTACACCTAGCACCTCCAACAGGAGAAAAGTACAGAGCGAAGCAATGTCAAACCCTAGCACAAGAAGGCAGATGGTAACTGAGCGAAGCGAAGTCGAAGTGTTCTCTCTCCCTGTGTAATCTATTTTGCATCAGTGCTTATTCGCGAAAAATATATTGACAAGCCTCTAGATATCAGTTAATATACTGACATTTGATATACTGCAAATAAGTATTTGTGGGTAGTTAGTCTTGATCTTAATTAATACACTTAAAAGCAACCTATGCTAAAATAATCCCTGTGTAATAACTACAAAAACAAAAGTGTTTTGCTTGTAGTCAAATCCCATTTAGATGTGATGTTACACTAAAAACCTCTGTATTTTTTACATACTACAGTTATCTATAATAGTGTAGCTTGACAGAAATAACTACGAAGCTAAAAAATTTGCATTCACCTGAATATAACAAGTTTTTCCCTCTCCTGCCTCCTTAACACTAGTTTTATAGAGGCTGTTAACTCTAAATTTCCTCAGCACAAAATGTAAAGTTTAAATACAGTTTAACTAAACTTTTGCCATCAGTTCTTAGATAATTAATTTCCATCAGAAAAGGCAATGAATATCTAACTACGTATATCTATACCCAATAATATCTAGAGGTTGCTTAAACTGATAATTTTTTATAACTAAGCACATTATCAAAAGCACGCAAATTTGATAATCATTCTCACTATGATCAAAATTTAGGGCATATTTGGGGAAAATTTTTACATCTAATTAGTGACATTAAGGTATAAAAACTGTAAAATATTCTCGTTGTAAATCAAACATAAGCAAAGTTTATGAAGTTCTGTGTAAATATCTTAAATACTTCTATGAAATTTAGTTTTTAACCCTAATATATACGGTTGATAGGGTTATACTCTATTATTATAGTTTAAGTGTGTTCTATACCTTGGTGTGACCAGAAAAACAAACAATTCTAGTTTGTTTGGCTGTTCGATCTTTGACCAACCTAGTCAATTACTGGACTAGTTGACAAAAGGCCAATTTTTAATAATATTAATGACTTTGCTAGTGTATTGAGACAAATTTCCATAGTCTCAATTTTTCCTGTCTCAGTCAGATTCGTTCAAGGTGTTAATATCTAGCTAAGTAGATGATAATGACAAATAAAAAGTGGGCCGTTAAACGCATAACCGTCAATCTAGCCACCCAGGAAGCGGAAAAACTGGAAAAGTATTGCCAACAAACAGGTAGACCCGCTACTGATGTTATCCGCGAATTGATTAGAAGTCTACCTTTAACAGAGGAGGCCAGAGAAAGCAGCAGTTAAAACATTTTAGTGCTGAGGAATATATGCTGAGTTAAGCAACTAGTGATACTCAGCCATCAAATCCAATCAGCTTCTACTAGAGAGGTATGGAAGTAAAAAAGAAATTTGAGTCAAAACGCATAGCGCCAGACAAATAATTACCTTTTTTAACTTCCAAAATTCGGAGATAGGGTCTTGCTCAAAACTCAGCACAAATACTTGACCTGCAAACAGATAAAAAATCTTACCAAAAAATTGGGTTTGAGGTTCCCCGTCCTTTAAGGACGGCTTTCTGATAGAGTAGTGGAAACAGGCAGGGCATTGTCTGTTGGGCGAGATAGTGTAAGACGGTATGAAACTGCAACTGTTGTTTGAACCCAGAATCTCCGCACTTTTAGGGCGGGGAGTATGTCAACAAGTCAGAATTCGAGAAAAAATCAGGAGCCAGAATTCAGAATCGAGAATTTGAAAAAAATTCACAACCCTGCAACCTGACTCCTGATTTTTGCATTTAGTCATTAGGGAACAGGGAACAGGGAACAGGGAATAGGGAATAGGGAATAGGGAATAGGGAATAGGGAATAGTCATTAGTCATTAGTCATTAGTCATTAGGAAATAAGGAATCTCTTCTTCTTTCCCCCCTGCCCCCTCCCCCAT
>DATGXB010000059.1:0-60470 GCA_035299225.1 Nostocaceae cyanobacterium
GGGGCTGGTGGGGGTGGTGGGGGTGGTGGTAGATGGCGAGATTGTGATTCTGTCATATATCTTCAAATTTGGCAGGTAAGGCAGATAATTTTTAACCTGATAAGAACTGGTAAAGCCAGTGAATTACTTTGTAATTAGGTGCTATTCAACCTAACTATAAATTCTTGATTTTCAGTAATTTTACCTCAAATCGTATTTTTTTTACAGGTTAATCACAGTATTAAACGGTGCTTCTAAAAAGTTTTTAATCTATATCACTTTGTTTAACATAATCTATCCCCAATTAGTCTTCAGTAAATATCCTCATAAATAGAAGTATTTTATTTAACTCAATATTCTGTTGAGCATATTCTCTAGTATTAAATGAGAAACTTGGCGGCTTTATTGGCTAAATTTGGCTAATCATTCACCATCAAACGAGCTATGGCCTATTTTTTCAGCTTCCTCTGACATTTATGAGAAGAAAGGTCATTTTTGATAAGAAATGTTAAGCAGAAACTGAGTTATGTATGGGAGATTAGGAATAGGCAGCTAGATACATTATCTTCTCTTTCTTGGGATAGATGTGCAAACCTAGCTGCCTGTTTAATGAGTAAATTGGTTTTACATCCATAATTACTCAACCTTAAATGTAAAGTTTAATAAAGAAATGCTCATTTTCGGTCAGAGTTTTTATATAGTGATTTTTACGAGAAGTGATTGCATAAAGTTCTTGGCTTCCAACCAAGGCGTATAAGCAAATAGCTGAATTTATTCAGTGTAGTCAAGTAAACAGATTTGGGCAGGGCGTTGTCCAATGGGGGAAGTGATATAAGACGAGCTATGCTTGCGATCGCTGTTTGAACCCAGAATCCCAAAGCATTGATCTGAGGGAGTACGTCAATTAAACAAATCAGTTAACTCACAAACAGCTATCAGTCAAGCATTAGACAAAGCTAAAAAATAGTTAACTATAGAGTGTGGCGATCGCCTGTTGAAAAAACCCTTTGCTGTGTATTGGAGGATAAGTCATGGTTTCAGCTCAAAGCTCTAATCTAGGGAAGACCTACTCCTTAATGATTATGAAAAGCTTTTTAATTTGGACTTTTACGTTGGCAGTATGCTTGTTGGTTGTTGGTTTTCCTTTAGTGTTTGTCATGGCTACGGTCGGATGCTTGTTGTCGCTAGTTTTACAATCTGTAATGCCTGCTAGTGCAGTGTTACTAGTATCAGGTGGTTTAATCTTGTTTAACGTGCTGACAGTATTAGTTCTTGCTGGTGTATTAACTGCCAAAGGAATCCATCCTAAACAGGTAAAATGGTTAAGCTGGTTACATGGTGAAACAGAAGCACCACAAAAAAGCGTTTATGCTGCTTGCCCCTTAACTTGTGAAATTAAATAAATAATTTTCCATAACTAGAAAACTCGACAAACATCGCATCTGCCCGGTTAAACCGGGTTTTTTCATGTTTAGTAAGAATTGTGTTTTAACACACATAAACTCGTGTACTTTGTCAACTATAGAGTTGAGCAAGAAAATACACGAAATATTTTTGTATTTTTCTATAGATAAAGTATTGCCATTAAGTTTGAATACAATTATTATTATGTTGATAAATATAAGAATTGCTACATTAAAGGTTAATACTAGTATATAACGGTTTCTAGTTGAGTCAAGTATAGTACAAGTTTTGATTCATCAGCCCGACAAACTTTATACATATACCTCATTCTCAGCTTAGAACTTAGCTGAACCGTAAAATTTGATTGTCAAAATTTAGCAAAAATCTAAAAACTTCACTGCATAATAAATTTTTAATACCACTACAGCAATAAAGGCTGTTTTGTCAAGATCAAGGGTAGACAAATGGGAAAAGTCGTAGGAATTGATTTAGGGACAACAAATTCTGTTGCAGCCTTTAAATTTGCAGAAGTTGAGGTAGTAACTAATGATGATAATTCACCTCCTGAGCGCAAACTAACTCGTTCTGTGGTAGCTGACAAAAAAGGCCAGTTTTTAGTAGGGGAAAAAGCCTATAACCAATTAAAAGCAGATCCCACAAATGTGATTTTGTCAGTCAAACGGTTAATGGGTAGGAGTTTTAGCAATCCAGATATACAAGATAAGTTATCCAAATTTGCTTATAAAATTACTCAGTCCAGTCAAGGGACAGAAAATAGTATTGCGGTTTGGTTGGGTGGAAAAGAATATCAACCAGAGGAAATATCGGCGGAAATTCTCAAAAAAGTTGTGACTCATGCTCAGATTTACCAAAATAATCGCGGACAAAAAAGTACAATTACCCAAGCAGTAATTACTATCCCAGCTTATTTTGATGACAAGCAAAGAAAAGCCACCCAAATTGCTGCCACTAAAGCCGAATTATCTTTATTACAACTATTACCAGAACCCACTGCGGCGGCTATTTCCTATGGATTTAAACCGGATGCTGATGATGTCAAAATTATTTTAGTTTATGATTTTGGCGGAGGAACTTTTGATTCTTCCCTGATCACTGCGGCGGGTAATCAATTTATTGAATCGGTGAAAGCAGGGGATTTGTGGCTAGGTGGAGATGACATTGATCAGCAAATTATCGAATATGTTAAACAACGAGTAGCCGCAGAGGAAGATTTAGATAATATTGATGGGTTAATTACCAAAATGCCCTTTTATCAACGGGTGCGATTTTTGGCAGATTTAAAGATGGCGGCGGAAAAAGCTAAAATTGAGTTGAGTAGTGTGACATCTGTACAAATTATTCCTCCTACACCTTTAATTGATGATTTGGGTGCGGCTATATATATTGATGTAGAATTAACTAGAACCAAGTTAGAAGAAATTATTTTACCTTTGGTAGAACGTTCTATTACTATTTGTCAGGATGCGATTAAATATTCAGATTATCCTGCGGATATGATTGATGTAGTGTTATTGGTGGGGGGTTCATCTCAGATTCCTTTAGTACAACAAAAAGTTAGAGAAGCCTTTGGGAATGAGAAAGTTGTAGTGCATCCCCGTCCGATGTATGCTGTGGCTGAAGGTGCGGCTATTGTTGCGGCTGGATTAACTGAAACAGTAGCTACACTTTCACGAGATTATTATATTAAATTAGAGGACGGTTCTAGATATAAACTAATGGCACGGGGGGAAATTCTTCCGATTCACTCTTTACATACTTTTAAAACTATTGCAGATGGACAAAGATTAATTCATCTAGAGTTCTTGAGTCCAGATAATGTCAAAGAAGAAATTGAGCAGACAAACAAAGAGGATTTAATTGGGGAAATGTGGTTAGGTTTAGATGAATATTATCCCCAAGGAACAGAGATTGTAGTCAGCTTAGAAATTGATGAGAGAATGGGTTATTTACAAGTGACTGCGGCTTTAAAGAATGATCCAAGTGTGAAGGTTAGTTGTTCACTTTCTCGTGGTGGGGTGGATGAGAAGATTTATAAAGAAATTGAACAAACAATAGAGGAAATAAAAGCGCGGGATTTAACCGCTTATGGGGTAGAGGAGGTTTTGAAAAAAATTGTCCCTATTGTGAAAATCACTAATAGGATTGTAAATAATACAACGGGAGGAGTTCGTGAGGATTATAAAAATCGCGCACAAAAGGAGTTACAAGAATTTAAGGCTACTATGTCTGAAGAGCGTGTATTATTAGAATCACTCCTGAAACGGCATGAATTTTTATTAGAGACCTGTGATTTTTTGATTCCTGATGCACAACAGGAGAGGATGCGAAATTTAGTTCAGAAAATGAAACTAGCGATCGCCTCTCATAATGTATCAGCAATGCAAGCACTAGCAGAAGAAGCAACTCAAGAATTACGCAATTTACCGGATTTAGCACATTTGATTTTACTTTCCCTCCTGGCCATTATTCATGCTGATGCAGTCGCACCAACTCAAGCTAATGCCATGACCGATAAATTATACCGGATGATTGGGGCAATGAAACGGGGTAATGCGAATGAAGTCGATCTCTTGTGGAGAGAACTACAACCAGATGTCAGCAAGTGGATTGATCAAGAAGTGCCATCTAGAAGTATTGCCACAGGGTTAAGCCGATGAAAGCAGAATTAACTTGTCCGGTGTGCGATCGTTCAGAAATTACTACAGATATCTGTCCAAATTGTGAAACAGATTTAACCTTAGTGCGGATGTTGGCTGAGTTAACACCATCACAGCCGCAAATTAACCAATCAAAATCACTATTTTATCGAGTAATTCTGATTTTATGTTTAGGGATTTGTTTAGGGGTAGCTGGTAATTTTGTAGTTGCTAAATTGCCAATAACTGCAAATATTGCACCTACACCCACATCTGTAGTTATTCCAAATTTATCAACACCGAAACCTACAAAAGTAGAAAATAAGATTAATCCTTGTACTGGCAACTTTTATTATAAAGTCAAATCAGGAGATTATCCCTGGCTGATCGCTAAAAACTTTTATGGTAATGGAGAATTAAACGACAAAATAACTCAGGCTAATCCTCGAATTAAAAATAAAGACCTCGTAGTAGGTGATATTTTAATCATCCCCAGTTTAGAGGAAAATTGTCATGGGAATATTTAATATTTTTAAACAAGTTCAGGGAGTATTTGAGCAAATTAGTTTATCTCAAAGACAATTACAGCAAGCTGAAATTTTAGCCCAAAATAAACGGGTTTACCAAGCTGTGCAAATAGCAGAAGAGATTTTATTAACATGGTCTAATTCTTCTTCTTTACTAGAACAAATAACTAGACAAGTAGCTTTAGGTGAACTTTTAGATAATGTTAGAAATCGGTTGCAAGTTTGGCAAAATATTTTAAATCAAGTTAATCAATTAGCTAATCAAGCTAAATCTATCATCAATACAGATCCAGGCAACCCCCTAGAAACTCATATCTATTCCCAAGCTTTGAGTTTATATCAACAATGTCTAAATTTAGTTGATGATGATCAGAAAATTATCCAAGCGATTCAAATTTGTGAAAGAGTAATTACTCAACGTCTAAATTTCAAAAACTTAATAGCAGAAGCTGAAAATCAAGTTCAAAAATTATTTTTCCAATCTGCATTAAATATTTATCAACAAGCTAGTCAACTTTATAAAACTGCGGCTTTGGAAAAAGCCATTACACATTGTTACTCGCAACTTGAGCCAGAAAAGATTTATACAGATTCTATTAGAGAAGCACAACAAGCAGCAACAGCAGGAAAATTGAAAATAGCCATTAGTATTATAGAATCTGCATTGAATAAATTTCCTCGCTCAGACGGGATAGAAACATTAGAGAAATTACAGCGTACCTTAAAAGGTAAGCAAAATTATCGTGCTGGTTTAATTGCTGAGAAACAGGGAGATATAAATACAGCTATTCATCAATATCAAGAAGCCGCTTTCTTGTTACCAGATCCAACAGAATGTATCATCAGACAAGCTATTTTAGCAATTAAAAATAATGATTCATCCCAGGTAATTAACTTACTAGAAAATATCAATACACCTCAAACTAATTATATTCGTGGTTTGGCTTATTATCAACAAGGTAATTTCCAACAAGCTGCACAAGCATGGCAAGGTTTAACTGGTTCAGAAATTACGCAACAAAAAGAAATTCTCCAAACTCTGGCTGAAAGAAAACGTTTAACTGCAATCAAAGAAATTGAATCATTGGTTGATAGTGGTAACTTAGAAATAGCCAGAACAGCCAGCTTAATTTTTATCCAAGACTTTCCAGAAAATAATCTAGTCAAAACTAATTTAATAGAACATATCCAACCCCGGTTAGATTTAGCCGAGTGGCAAAGTCAAGATTGGGAAAAACTGGCTAAAAACGCGGAAAAGGTGTGGAGTGAAGAGTATAATATTAAAGCTTTACATAATTTAGCTATAGCAACTTATTATTACACACAAATAGATAGTAGTCAACTGGCTCAGTTAATTATTGTTTGGTCAACTGCTCTAGCTAATATTCATCTAGATCCTGCGCTGCAAGATATAGCATGGATGATAAATCAACCCATTAATTTAGATGATGTTTGTGCAGATTTACAAAAATTATTATCCGAGTTAATCGAAAAAGTAAAAGAACAGGATTTAAAGCAATATTTTCATCTGCGGGATTTGTACCGTCGGGAAATGTCCGCTTTAGGTTTAATCAAAAATTCTCCTCATGCTGGTTTCAGGTTTAAAAATTTAGTGTTTCTTCCTGGTTATTATCTGCGGTATCGTCATCAATTAAGAATCATGAATTTTCCTGCACAAATTTGGGGAGCATTATATACTGATTGGGGTTTAGCGGTTGCGGCTTGTTTAGAAGGTGATACAGCAAGAGCAATACAAATTCAACCTTTAGTGATTGGTAATTCTGTAGCTGAACAATTTGCTAGAGAATTTGTCTCATATTATGAAGGACGCTATTATTTACAACAACAAAAATGGACAAAAGCAGTAAATCCTTTACAAGTTGCGAAAGCACATATTAAAACTACTAATGATTGGTATGCAGAAATAGATAGATTATGTGGCATCCAAAGACAAGCTATCACTGAATTTACCGAACATTTAGACTTTGCTCAGGTGTGGTATAATTTGTTAGGTAGCCCAGCAGCTAAAGCTTATTTAGCAGAATATAAAGCTGAAGAAATTAGAGATAAATTAGTCAATGAAAAAATTTCGGAAGAAACAGCGATTCACAAATTAGAAGAACTGAAAGAAATTGATGCAGACAACCCTATTTTAATTGATTTGCTAGAACGGTTAAGATTTAATCGGGAAATGAAAAAAGTTTTCGATTTATTAAAACAGAATAAATATACAGAAGCTGTGAAGGAAGCTAAAAAATCTTCTCATCCACAAGTCCGGCATAAATTGGCAGATATCTATTTAGAAATTTTAGTGAATGGATTTCAAAAACGTGAGCTGGGTTTTGCAGAAATTTGTGAACTAGGTAACTGGGTTTATGAATTAGCACCTGATGATGTGGGGGTACAAGAAATTTATAACTTTACTAAGGAACTAGAAGAAGTGTATAATTTAATGAAAGTTGATCGTTTTGATGATGCGGTGCGTCGGGCTAAACGTTCAGATAATGAACATATCCGGTTTTATGTGGCTGAGTTTTTTATTCTGACTTTAATTAAAGGACTAGAAGAGCGAAATTTACCTTTTGAGTTAATCAATAAACTCGGAAAATGGGCTTATGAACTTTGTCCTTATGAACCGGCTTTTCAAGATATTTACCGCAGCATGAATTTACTTTATTGAGAAAAAAATTACAAATCTAATACTTGCTGATTTTTATAAAAATTATTGATTTTTACTTTAGTGTATGCCAGATAATCAAAATCAGGTTATACTTAACCCTTATGAAATTTTGGGTGTTTCTCCTTCAGCTTCTAAGTCGGAAATAGTAGCGGCAAAAGTCGCGGCTATGAAGCGTAAGCAATATCCAATTAATGTACTGGCTGAAGCGGAAAGAAGTTTATTAAAATCAGAAAAAAGGATTATTGCTGATTATACAAGACCGACTTTACCACCTGTTAAAAGATTTAAACGCGAAAACTTAAAACTGTTAGATAGTCTAGAACCAAGTTTAAAATTTCTCTCGCAATTTGATGGGTTAGATTCAGCTTTAAATCAATCTTTGTTAGAAGAAACTTTGGAAGAAGAAATTTTAATTTTACCACAACTAGAATTATATCAAAATGGGTTAAAGTATCAGCAACAAAAACAATATATTGCAGCTATTAAATGTTTTGAAAATTTTTTGCAAAGCTGTGCACAAAAACAGCCTCCAGAATATGCTCAAGCTCAAATATTGTTAGCTAGAATATATCAAATTCAAGGAGAGTTAGAAAAATCTTTGGCTTTGTGTCAGCAATTAATTAATGCTGAGAATCAGCAAATAGCGACTTGGGCTAAAAATGCAGTGATTTTTTTATTAACAGCAATACAAACTCAACAAGAAATTAATAAATTAGAAGTTGGTTTACAGAATTTTCAGCAAAAGAATTATTTACAAGCTATTGTATTATTGGAGGAGTTTTGTCAAGTTTGTACTGATAGTCAATCTCAAAACGCTTTACGAGCTAAAGTAGCTTTAGTGCAAGCTTATTATGGTACTAAGCAATTTTCAAAAGCCCTTTCACTGTGTCAGCAACTAAGAGAAAGTAACAATCTTCAGGTGCAAGCATGGGCAAATAAGAATTTACAGCTTTTATCTACTGCTAAATCTAATCTCAATACATAAATAATATGAATAATAATTTACCCACAACAGAAACTGGCTTTAACTTAACGGCTAAACAAAGAGATTTATTGTTAGAACAGCTAGGAAAACTACTGAAAGACCAAATTTCTCTAGAACAGAGTATACAGGAGGAGAGAGGAAAAGCGATCGCTTCCAGTGAAGAATTATTTCTCGAACTCCTAGAAGTGGTAGACGCATTAGAATTTTTACTAAACTATCTACAGGAAAACCCTGACTTTACCCCCGAATTAATTAAACGGTTGCCTAAGTCTGTGGGTAGTATTCACAAAAAATTACTTCAGGTGTTGAAGAAGCGGCAAGTACAAGTGGTAGAAATAACCAATAATCAGCCTGATTTTAACATTTGTCGGGTGGTAGATTGCGAAATTAGGCCAGATTTAGAAGAACAAACTATTACTAAAGTTGTGCGTCAAGGTTTCCGGGTTGGTGAAAGATTGCTGCGTCCGGCGGAAGTCATCACCGCTAAAAAAGAATAAACGATTATTTCCCCGTGTTGGTTGACAAATCACCTTTGACTCATAACCATTAACTAATGACAAATGACCAATGACTAATGACTAATGACTAAACAAATTTGGGTGATTTTGGGGACTCGGCCGGAAGCGATTAAATTAGCGCCTGTGATTCAGGTTTTCCGACGTTCCCCCAATTTAGAGTTACAGGTAATCTTAACTGGCCAACATCGGGAGATGGTGGAACAAGTGATGCAGCTTTTTAACCTGCAAGCAGACCGTGACTTAGAGATTATGCAGCCTCAGCAATCTCTCACTGATATTACCAGCCGGAGTTTAGGAGGTTTAGAAACATTATTTAATCAAAAGAAACCAGATTTAGTTTTAGTCCAAGGTGATACAACTACTGCTTTTGCTGCGGCTTTGGCGGCTTTTTACCATAAAATCCCTATTGGTCATGTAGAGGCGGGTTTAAGAACCGATGATTTATTTAACCCTTATCCAGAAGAAGCAAATCGCCGCTTAATATCCCAAATTACTCAGTTACATTTTGCCCCGACTCCTTTAGCTGTGGAAAATTTACAACGTTCTGGGGTAGTGGGAGAAATTCACTTGACAGGAAATACTGTCATTGATGCGCTGTTAAATGTGGCTGCTACTCAACCAAGTTGCGATATTCCGGGTTTAGATTGGGGTGCTTATCGGACAATTTTAGCTACTGTGCATCGTCGGGAAAATTGGGGAACACCTTTAGGGGATATTGCTCAAGGCTTTTTACAAATCTTAACAGAGTTTCCAGATACGGCCTTACTGTTGCCATTGCATCGTAACCCGACAGTGAGAGAACCATTAAAACAGATGTTGGGGAATCATCCGCGAGTGTTTTTAACTGAACCGTTGGATTATGGGGAGTTGGTGGGTGCGATCGCTCGTGCCCATCTGATCTTAACTGATTCCGGTGGTTTACAGGAAGAAGCCCCCAGTTTGGGTAAACCCGTCTTAGTATTGCGAGAAACCACAGAAAGACCAGAAGCAGTCACAGCCGGCACCGCCAAATTAGTCGGAACAAACAGTGATAATATTTTTGCAGCCGCCAGTGAATTACTTAGTAGCCAAGAGGCATACAACAAAATGGCCAATGCTATCAACCCCTTTGGAGATGGAAAAGCAGCAGAGAGGATTTTACAAATAGTAGGAAGATTCTTAAAAGTTGAGGGAAAATAATATTTAGAAACGTTGTGTACAACCTGGGAAATACCCAAATTGTCGGAGTCTCTCTATCAGAGGAAATACTAAAAATAACTTGAAAAAAGCCAATTTATTAGGATTTGTCCCAATAAACCTGGGAATATGCCGAAAATTTCTTAATCAGGAATCCTTTGATGCTATTATTTCCCTAAACGTGTTCACCTTTGCTCACGTTTATCCCCAGGCTTATAATTACTCTGAGGGAATTTAAAATCTTCTTGTTGATATAGAAGATATCTATGCTTTTGTTTGGCAAAAACCTAACTATAGCTAACTGAATCTGGAGATAAGAAGGTGTACACTCTTAAGCATCGTGAGCTTCAAGAAGGTGAATTCTGGCGTAAAATTCCTGCTTTCACCCAGGTTTCTCAAGACGAATTTTTTAATTACAAATGGCAAATAAAAAATTCCATTTCCAACTTGACAAAGCTGATTGAAACAATCAAAGACATTGTTAGCAACGATTTTATTCTAGCTATTAGCAAGGGATTTGATTTAGCTCCAATGAGTGTTCGTGTCACTCCCTATTTGCTGAGTCTAGTTGACTGGAATGACCCTGGTAATGACCCTATTTGCAAACAGTTTATACCCTTGGGCAACCAGCTGATTGAAGACCACCCAATGCTGACACTTGACTCCCTCAATGAGCAGCAAGATTCTCCAGTACCAGGTCTAACACACCGCTACAGTGACAAAGCACTTTTTTTGGCATTAAATTCATGTCCAGTTTATTGTCGTTTCTGCACTCGTAGCTATGCTATTGGTGCGGACACTGAAACGGTGAAAAAAGTTGACCTGCACCTGAGTTCCCAACAGTGGGAAAAGGCATTTCAATACATTGAGTCCTGTCCAGAACTTGAGGATGTGGTGATTAGTGGTGGTGATACATATAACTTATCAGCTGAGGCTGTGAAAAAAATCGGTTTTCGACTACTTCAGATGCCAAATATTCGACGCATTCGCTTTGCTACCAAAGGGTTAGCTGTGATGCCAATGAAAATTCTCAGCGATGAGAAGTGGTTAGATGCACTCACGGAAGTAGTGGTTTTAGGACGTAAATTGCACAAACAAGTAGCCATCCACACCCACTTCAATCATGCTCAAGAAATCACGATGATATCTAAAATGGCTATGGATAAGCTGTTTGAGCGTGGTATTGTCGTAAGAAACCAGTCGGTTCTGATGCGTGGGGTCAATGACACGTCTGAAAAAATACAGATGCTCGTCAAACGGTTGAGCTATATTAACGTTCAGCCTTATTATGTTTACCAACATGACATGGTACAAGGGGTTGAAGACCTCCGCACTTCTGTTCAAACGGCGATCGCTATTGAAAAGGATGTGCGCGGTGTAACTGCGGGATTTAACACCCCAACTTTTGCCATAGATGCCCCTGGTGGTGGTGGCAAGCGTTGCATTCATTCCTACGAATACTACAACCATGAGACAGGCGTAAGTGTGTATACAGCACCATCAGTCAAGCCAGGTAAGTGTTTCCTGTATTTCGATCCCCTGCACAGTTTGTCCGCAGAAATTCAACAGGCATGGAGAGATGAAAAGAAAAGACAAGAAATGTGCTTAGATGCAATATATCATAGCGGTGTGGCAGTGTGATGGTACAAAGCACCCACCGTAGGCGATGGTGCAAAGTACCCACCGTAGGCGATGGTGCAAAGCACCCACCGTAGGTGATCGCACTAACCTGAAAAGTGAGGAATTTGGGGTTAATTAACGGCATTGAAATACAGATAAGTAATTAGGCAGAATTAATTACACAACTTCTTTTCCTGTTCCCTGTTCCCTGTTCCCTGTTCCCTAGTAATTAGGCAGAATTAATTACACAACTTCTTTTCCTGTTCCCTGTTCCCTGTTCCCTGACTCCGCGTAGGAAATTAATTTTGCACAACTGCTTAATTTATGACAAAATTTATGACAGCAACTCAGAAACAAAGTCTGGGTTTTGTGTTGCTAGTTTTTACAGCTTTAATTTTGGGATCTATTCCTGTAGCTATCAAGGAAGCAATCACTAGCCTTTCACCAGCTACACAATTCGCAATTCGCTTTACAATCGCCGCCATAATTCTTACTCCGTTTCTTCGTAACCTGAATGTTAAATTATTACGTGATGGGGCAATTCTCGGAGTGTTGCTGTTTGGGGTCTTTGCGACTGCAACGATTGGATTAGAAACTATCTATGCCAACGAAGCTTCATTTATCTTTGGTCTGAATATGGTCTTTGTCACCCTATTTGAGCTACTGTTTCGCAAGCGGCTATCTGTGAGGGCGGTACTAGCAGTGATCCTGGCTTTTAGCGGAATTGGGGTGATGTCTTGGAAGAGTGGGCAACCTGCGATCGGTGACTTGTGGTTATTGGGATCTGCCCTTGGTGATGCAGCTTATATCATTGTACTGGAGGCATTTTCGCCCAACCACTCATCTATACCATTGGTGACAATTCAACTTTGGGTTGTAGCAGCACTAGGCTTATTGTGGGCAGCTCCCGAACTGACTCAACACCTTGAGGCAATTCACACAAATTTAGGTGTTTTAGTTTACCTGGGTGTAGTTGCCACTGTCTTAGTCATTTTATTCCAAACCCTGGCACAGCAATGGATAGCAGCCCACGAAGTGGCATTATTTCTAGCTTTAGAACCTGTTTTTGGGGCAATTTTCGCCTTTTTGCTCCTGGGTGAAACCTTTTCCACTCGCAGCTTCATTGGTGCCGCAATGGTGCTAATTGGAATAATTCTGACTCTAATTCGTCCCAAAATTGAGGAAAGTGATTTACAAATCCCACAATTACTGGAAAACACAGTGTCAGATATTACGCCACAAAAAAGCCCAGTTTTGGTAGGAGTGCCAAGTGCGAATCAAGAAATTGAGGAATAGTTTTAATTTTTTCTAAATAAGTAATTAAGCAGAATTAATTACACAACTTATTCCCCCTGTTCCCTGCACCGCACTGAGCGCAGTCGAAGTGTTCCCTGTTCCCTGTTCCCTGTTCCCAGGTAGGAAATTAATTTTGCACAACTGCTTATAACAAATGAAAACACCCATCAATTCCCTCAACTCTTCTCTTGCTACTGCCTGTCAGCTAAGTCAAGGTAGCTGTTGCAAGAAGGGTTTGTTGTTCTTACCTGAAGACGAATATCAAGCAATTGTTAATTGGGTCGCTGCTAACTCAGCCAGTGAACTGGGTGAATTTGAGTCTCGATGTGTTAAGTATGACGGATTCTACCTCTACGACCAAAAAGATAGTTGTCAGTTTTTGACTGAAACAAACCTGTGCAGGCTGCATTCGGAAGGTGTAAAACCGTCTGAGTGCTTTTGGTGGCCTGTGCATATTTACGGTACAAAGCCAGAAAATCTTGAATTGTGTGTTGCAACTGGATGCTGCAATGCCTGCGAATACATTGATGCTAACTCATCTCTGCTTGATGACATTACCAAGAGATTTTATGAACTGGGAGCAGATATAATTTGTCGCTTCAGAAGCGTCTACTCAGGCAGCTATGAAAAAAGGTTCTTGCGTAAGTTATAAGTTTTTTACAGCATATTTAAGGTAAATTAGGTAAAGATTTTAGGAACAAAACTTTATAAGTAGTCGTGCAAAATTAATTTCCTACGTAAAGCAAGGGAACAGGGAACAGGGAACAGGGAAATAAGTTGTGTAATTAATTCTGCCTAATTACTTAGAAAGAGACTTTTAACCCTGCACTGCACTGAGCGCAGTCGAAGTGTTAAGAGTTCCCCTTTCCCTGCTGTAACTAAACCTTGCAGAAAGGACTTTACAAATAGTCGAAAATTTCTTAGGTATAAGTTAAAACTTTTTACTGAAAGAAATCGCACTTTTTGCAAAGTAGAATGCTAATTATTTATACGTTATATAGGCTTGACATAGCACAATTACCCAGTATATATTTATTAATTAATACTAATAATTTACCAAAATATGCTAAAAAATTGATACTAAAAAAACATAAAGGTTGAAACTCCTTTAACATCAGGCTTAGAGGATGTTTGTAAAGTCAAAAAGTTTGCTGAAAAACCTCTCTCCAAACCTCTCCCTAACCCTCTCCTAAGAGGAGAGGGAAAAGGAAAAGCTTTTATTCTTCGAGAGGCTTTAAAACCCCCCTTCTCTTGTAGGGAATGGGGCAATGGGGGGTTAGGTTTTCGAGCTTATTTGTTTCATCAAATACTTTTAAAACATCCTCTTAATGATCAAAATTTGTGCTTCATTTACCTGAGATGTACTGTAACTATTCTTCTAGTTAACCTGATTTGGCAATTTTTTCCTCTTCAAAATTCAGTCACAATTAGCATCGTAATCTGAAAAAATGATCAACATATTGATTATATTAGCTGAAATTAGCCTAGTAATAATAATCTTCCTCTTCTTGATTTGGCTGGTTGGTAATTTATCTAAGCTCTTGATTAAACTATCAATTTTTAAGCTCGATGAGCAAAAAGTAAAAATCCTGCGTCGGAACATCAAGGGATTATTATTGCTTCTTTGCTTTGTCCTGTGTACTGTGATTATAGGTGTTAATGGTTTCTTGATTTATCAAGGTCAAGACCTAAAAAAATACACACAAAACTTAATTGAGCGTATTCCTTCAACATTTTGGCTAACTCTGGGAATTGGTATTTCTCAAAGTTTTGGTACGGTAATTGTAGCGGCCATTGCTCTCAAATTGCTCAAATATGGCTTGAAAGTGGCAAGCAATCGCGTCAAAGGTATTGAAAGAAGCACTACTGATGATGAAAGTATTGATGTTTTTTTTACTGCTCTTTACGGAAGAATTAAAGGAGCAATATGGTTGTGGGTGCTGATCTGTTGTACTCAGTTTTTCAAATTACCCATCATATTTTACCAATATTTATTCACAGCTTTAATCATTTATGTGATCATTGGGGTGGGTTTACTCATACTCAAAGCAGTAACAGCTGTTGTTGATATTTTAGATGCTCTTAGTGTTAGATATTCTAGTCCTGATAACATCTTAAGATTCTATGATAGTTTACGACATCTCATTCCCTTTTTAAAGCAGTGTTTAAAATTTGTTATTTACGTTTGTATAGCTACATTAGTCACTCAACAGATAGAATCAATTGCCAAGTTATCAGACTTTGGTTTACGAATCATTAAAATTATTGTGATGGTTTTCTTGAGTCGGGTAATATTTGAGGTTCTCTATCTACTGGTGGAAGAAATAGTATTTAGAGAGACAAATTTAACTGATAGACAAAGAAGCCGGCGCTTAACTTTGATTCCTCTGTTTCGGAGTTTATTGCAATACTTCATTTATTTCACTGTTGGGATTTCCATCCTTTATACTCTTGATATTAATCCCACTCCTATACTAGCTGGTGCAGGTATTGTGGGTATAGCTGTAGGTTTAGGTGCACAAGCGCTAATTAATGATATAGTTAGCGGCTTTTTTATTCTGTTTGAAAATTACTATTTAGTCGGTGACTATGTGGAGTTGCGGAAAGATGACGAAAAAAATATAGAAGGTATTGTTGAGGCAATAGAACTGAGAACTACCCGGATTAGACACCCCAATGGTCAATTACAAATTATTCGTAATGGGGAAATGGGAGCAATTACCAATTACTCCAAAGAATATATATTTGCAGTAGTAGAAGTCAATATACCTTATGATAGCAATTTAACCCAGGTATATGAAACTATTGAAGAAATTGGACAGGAATTAAAAGCTAATTATCCAGAAGTCCTCGAACCAACGCAAATAGATGGAGTAGAAAGTATAGATGAAAATAATATATTGCTCAGGACATTAACAAAGGTGAAGCCGGGAAAACATCTGCAAATTCAGCGCATTTTGCGAAAGAATTTTATAGATATCTTATTTAGTAAAGGTCTGCTCATGTCTGCTGCTAGGGGTGAATAAGTATATAGCTGTGGTCGCTCTGGAATTTATACATTGAGTGTGATTGAGAGCGATCGCCACAAACATCAGCTTTTCAGAAATATCATCTTGAAATATAGCAGATAAATATATCTTTGATATCTGATTTGTTGATTTAATACGTTATTTATTTTTTCTGCACATTTATAAATATTTATAATTATACAATAAGTTTATTTAAAAGTCATAGATACATAGTGATATCTGTGTTATATTTATGAGCATACCTATTTTCTATGACGCTATACAAGAGTATAAAAAATGATAGGATGGTTTTTCGGTGGTCTTGTTAAAAAGTTTGAACAATCTGCAAAAGACATTATTAAAGAAAGTAGCCAAGAGATATCTAATCTATTTGAACATAAACTCAAACCTTTAGCAAATCAATTTGACTATGTATCTCAACAACGTGTTCAAGAAATAGAAGCTTTAGAAACACAGACAAAAGCAGATATTGAAAATTTACTCAATCATGCTGATGAAAAAGTTAAAGGTAATTTAGAGGAAATTAATAAATTACGGGAACAAGTTATTAAAGATTCACAACAAACAATAAGCCAAACAAACTTTTATTTAGAAAATCGCATTAATCAACTTTTTTTAGCTGTTATGGAAGCTATTAGCGGTGTAGATGGTAGTTTACAAAGAGTGGAAAATTTAGAAAATCAATTATTTCAAGATGCTAGTCAAATCATAGATAAAATAGATGAAGCTATAGATGGTAAATTGGAATTTATCAAGAATCAGTTAATCAAACATTTACATCATGCTTTACCAAATCCTTTCGATAAATGTAAACGACAACTAGGAATTGCTTGGAAACCTGGTGCTGCTATTTCTGATATTCAACTTTATAAATTAAATCAATGTTATGAATTGAGTAAATTAAATGAAAATACACCAATTGATCAGGTATTAGAGACTTATGGACAATTACAATATAATGCAGCAATGATGGCCGCTTTAGTTAGAAGATCCCCAGAACTGAGACGTATAGCTATTGAAGATTGGATGAGATATGGTATGTTGTGTGAATTTTGGCGGAACATAATGACTGAATATAATCAACAAGATAATTTAAGATTAAAAGGTATTTATTCACAGCAAAGATTAACAGGTAATTAATAGTTAAAAGGTTAATTTTATGGTAACATCTGATAATAACTGTAAAACACCATTAGGATTTTACGAAAAAGCAATAGAAGAATTAAGATTTGCGAGAACGGAATTACAAGAAACTCAAAATAATTTCATTGTCACTGTTCAAAGTTTGCAGACAGAATTAGAATTATTAAAATCTCAACTACAAACTACCAAAGAAGAATTAGCAGCAACTAAGAGTGAATTAGAAAATTGTCAATTAACTATAAAAACTATGAATAATGAACCAAAATATTACACTGAAATAATCCAAGAATTAGCAGAAATAAAAGCACAAGTATCTGAGTTAAGCCAATTATCAAATTTATCAGATTCACAAGCTTTATTAGATTTAAAATTACAAATTTCTCAACTAACAGAAGAATTAACTTTAGTCTCTCCTATTAGTGGAATAGATTATAGAAATTTACAACAATTGCTATCTGCACAAGAATGGAAAGAGGCTAATCAAGAAACAACTGCTAATTTACTAAAAATATGTGGTAAACAAATGTGGTTGGATGACAACGATGTGAAAAATTTACCCCGTGTTGATTTACGAATTATTAACAATCTCTGGGTGAAATATAGTCAAGGTAAATTTGGCTTTAGTGTTCAAAAAGAAATTATTGATGAATTTCAAGATATTAAATATTTTGCTAAAAAATTAGGTTGGTTAACAGATGTTAATAATAGTTATTGTGTGAAATATGAAGACTATAATTTTAGTTTAAATGCTCCTCAAGGACATTTACCAGCTACATCTTGTCTATTAGGTTTAGGGGTTAAAGATGAAAAAGTGCCTTCTCATCGTCTCAAGCGACTACAATATTTTTTATCACGATATTAAGTATAAAGGTATGATGATTTTATTTGATTTTATAGAATTTATGTTTGATTTTGGAAATATCAAGAGGTGGGCATTTATGAGTATAATTTGCTATTGTTAGAGATTTAACTGAAAAATGCCCACCCTACACATACTCAAAAAAAATGAAAAGGTTAATTTTATGGTAACATCTGATAATAACTGGAAAACACCATTAGGATTTTACGAAAAAGCAATAGAAGAATTAAGATTTGCGAGAACGGAATTACAAGAAACTCAAAATGCTTTTGTTGTTACTGTTCAAGGTTTACAAACAGAAGTTGAGTCATTAAAATCTGAACTCTATCAGACACAAGACAGATTAGAAAATAGTGAACAAGCAGCAACAGAATCCAAGATAAATTTAAGTAAAGCTACAGATGAAATAGAAAATTTAAAAGCGATGATCAATGAAGCACAAGTAAATGATCAAATTATCCAAGAGTTAGCACAGATAAAAGAGCAAATATCAAAACTACAATCTCACATTCAAGAACCAGAAGAACAAAAACCGATTATTCAAACTTTATCAAAATTACAATTACAATTATCAGAATTAGCGGATGAATTAACTTTAGTTTCTCATGCTTCGGGAATAGATTACAGAAATTTACAGGAATTATTATCTACACAAAAATGGAAGGATGCTGATAAAGAAACTTATTCTATAATGTTGAAAATATGTGAATGTGAAAATATAGGTTGGTTAGATGATGGCAAAATTAGACATTTTCCTCGTTATGATTTACAGATAATTAATAAACTTTGGGTTAAATATAGTGATGGTAAATTTGGTTTTAGTGTTCAAAAGCATATTTCCCAAAGTCATAAACAATTTGCAGTTAGATTTGGTTGGATAGAAAATCTGGCTAAAAATGAATGGGTAAAATATGAAGATTATAATTTTAGTTTAGAAGCGCATAAAGGACATCTTCCATCAACATCTCGAATAGTGGGGTTAGGACTGAGAAATGTTAACGAAGTTCTACACCGACTAAATATTTTTTATTCACGATACTAACTCTATAGGATTCCTATTTGATTTTTGAAAAATACAGGGGTGGGCATTTCCTAAAATTTTCCGCTTCTATTCAGTGTTTTACCGAAAAATGCCCACCCTACACATACTTAAAATTTTTCATGAATTATTTAGGATTCCTATACTAACTCTATTACCTTATGCGTAATACCATTTCACGAAAATTCTGATACAAATCATTGATTTTGAACTCTGTTTGTATCAATCTGAAAGTGAAACGGTATTACCCTTTTAACTAGCCTTAGTAAGCACTTGCTGCTAGTTTAGTGAGTCCTCCATGATAGTTAATCAATTTAGATTCAGCTTTACCAATTCTAGTTAAACGAAACTGCCAATCAGAAATATCTGCATAGCTGAGGTGGTTGGTGTCACAACTGGGTGTCCATAACCCACCAACTATTGAAGGATCATCAAAGCGTAATAGTCCCGATTTACGGATATTTTCCCCTTGGGGTGTTCCGGGTATGGGAGAAATGGCATAGGAAGCAACTTGGAATTCTAGTTCTGGATTAATTTCTCGCAGTTGTTGATGTAGTTCTAAAACTGCTTCTTCCAGATGCAGTAAACTATCATGATTATCATCGGGAAGTCCAATGATTAAACCATAGACAATCACTGGAAGACCGACTCGGACGATCGCTCGCATCATCTCACAATGTTGTTGCCAGGGAAGCAGTTTACTATAGGATTCTCGGCCAAAAACTGGACGTTCTGCGGGAATATAACCCAGAAAACCGCCTACTTTACCATCCCATCCCCAAAGTGCTTCGATTAATTCTTCGTCTGGTGTGAGGTCAGTATTTTCGTAGTTGCGACCTCTGCCTAAAGTGGCTTTTCTCAGTTCTAAACCATTAGGCCACAACAGAGGCATTCCCATTTCTCTGGCACCTTTGGTTATTTCTAAAACCTCTTCTCGTCCCCCTGGAAACAAAACCCGACCCAGAAATTGATCTGAACCCATAACTGTACATTTTGCCCCGGCTTCTTTTTGACGAGCAATCCAGTTTAAGGTTGTTTGGGGTGACATCCGACGATAACCGGAGGTGTAGGTGGGAGTTTGGCAAAAGTCACATTTGCGATCGCACCCAATATCAGGATAAACTGAACCGATAGGAACGAGCTCTTCAATAAAAGGTTCTTCTGAATATTCTTGTCCTAAACATTGTCTGGCTACTTCTACCGATGGTAAAGCCCACTCATCGGGACTCATGGCTTTAGTGCGGGTGGGATGATAAGTTCCATCAGCTAAAATCACACCGGTCAATTTTTCTCTGGGGGTTTTGCCTAGTACATAGTCAAAAACTGGCCAGTTGGCAGCCCCAGATTTATCAATCACAATAGCTGCTGCACCTGCCTCTAGATAATGACGGGGTTCGGCGATCGCATCAGAACCCCCCACTACTACCGGTTTACCTTTACTGGCCAAATGAGAAATCACCATACAAGTCACTTGGCGCTCTTGGGTGTAGTTAACTGTCACTCCCCAAGCATCATAAGCTTCAGGATCAATGTCGTAAATCCTACTGCCCACATAGGTTTTAGTCAAATTCATGCCCTTCCAAATCACCTCTCCGAATGATTCGCGGCGATCGCCATTTTTGAGGTTAACTAATCGCGCATCAAATCCCCCGGCTTGCAAATCAGCCATTAATACTTGTTTGCTGAGTAAAGTATTACGTCTGTATAAGGCTGTCCAATTGTGTCCTTCTGGGTCGTATAATCCCAATGCTGGAACTTCTACAAGTCCAATAGTCGGAGCGTGGCTATAGGTTACTTTCATTATCCTAATTTCCTATTGAGATTCAGAGTACTTGAGTAATTTTTAGTTACAATAAATACCACAATCTACAAGTTCCAGCAATTAATAGTTAATGATTATTTACTTTTGGCGTTATTAATTTTGTTTGGCTAATTATCTACAACATCAACTAGCTTTGTCAATCCTACTAATGGCTCAAAAGCATAAGCTATCAGTAACAATTTTAACGGGTTACGATTGCAAAATTAACTCTGGTTTTTCAGCTGCTACTTCTAAAGTTCAAACCGATTAGGTATAATTTGGATTATGGGTACTTGATGCGATGGGGAAATGCTCACCGTAGGCGATCGCTCATCCTCATCTGATCTTAACTGACTCTGGCATTTTACAGGAAAAAGCCCCCAGCTTGGGTAAACCTGTATTAAAGTTGCGAGAAACCACCGAAAGACCAGAAGCAGTCCCGCTTCCTGCCTTCTTGCACGAGTTTTGCTCATCACTCATATCCGAAAAATTCCTGTGTTTTTACGGTAAATACATTTTTATCTGCTTATAATTACAAGAAATAATACTTAAGAAATTTTACCCTTGTGCAATCAAGATAAAAAGTCTTACACTCTGAAGAGTTAATACGCTTGCCGTAACTATTCTAATAAATTGAATTAACTTTTGATGCGACTCGACTATTTTACAACGCATCGAAATATCATATTACGATGAATAGGCAAGCAATAACTATAAAATTTAGCCACACTACACAAAGTGAGTAAACAGGATATGAAAAAAGTTCAAAGTTTACTAGAAAAAATTGCAGATCACAGAGAGGAGATTGCCAAGGGTAAGCTATTTCAATGGCTATCAGACGAATCAATTGATGGCTATCATCGTTTAAGTTTTACGCCTAATTGTTTATCCTACCTGATGGGATTTAAAGATGTTCTTAGTCTTTTAAGACGGCCTAATCCTGAAAACGAATTAGAGACAGCAATTAATGCCTATTGTGCAGAAGACGGTGAACATTGGCCGTGGTATTTAAAAGATATGGAAAAACTTGGGTTTAACATACAAACATGGGGAAATAATCTCGTTAAATGGTGTCATGAAGCATGGAGTCCAGAAACCGAGATAAATAGACAAACCATTTTCCATCTCATGTACCATGCTCAGTCTTGTCGTCATCCCATCTATTCACTCAGCATGATTTGGGTATTTGAAGCCACTGGAGTTATCTTTATAGGTAATTCCAGAAAAGCAGCAATCAGTTTAGGTATGGATGAAACCCTCTTGTACTTTGGTCGCACTCATTATGAAGAAGAATTTAGTCATTCAGTGGTAGCCCAAGACTATGCAGATATAGAAATCGAAGATTCTCTCCACGATCAGATTTGTGAGATGATTGACCAACTCTTCAATGACTATACCAAAATGTTCACTTGTTGGTATGAACTAAGAAACAAGTACAGTTTGTCTAAAGTTCTTCAGCTTGCAAACTAATTGCATATCTTAATAGTACAGTTCTTGTGGGACTTAATAAAAGGGGTTTGATTTGCGGATTTAGTGTTATTTGCATTAATTTACAGCAGGGAACAGGGAAAAGGAAGTTTAAAAATCTCTCTGCATAAAACTTTTTTCCTAAAGTTTGTGTCTCTTGTGCATTTAATTCTACGCTATTAATTATTATAGCTAATAGCTAAAAAAGATTAACTATTAGCTACAATATTTACTGTTTAAGACTGCAAGATTAACTCTGGTTTTTCTGCTGGTTCTGCTGTGGGTTTTTCTTCCTCTTCTCGTGGTGATAGTCCGTACATTGACCGATAGAGGTTGTCATATTGGATAGCAGAACGATCCCAGCTAAAGTCCTGATTCATGCCCCGTT
This sequence comes from Nostocaceae cyanobacterium, assembly GCA_035299225.1. Lineage (GTDB taxonomy): Bacteria > Cyanobacteriota > Cyanobacteriia > Cyanobacteriales > Nostocaceae > DATGXB01. The sequence continues at coordinate 22,569 of DATGXB010000059.1, forward strand.
TTTGCAGTTCTTGCCATTGGGGTTTATAGTGGAAACCTTCCCAAGCGCGAACTAAACAGGTAAACAGGTCTAAGGGTTCATAGCGGTCAAAACAGTAACCTGTACCAGCTTGGTTGATGGGGTCATGGTGGAATACAGTATCAACTAATCCCCCGGTGCGGCGGACGATGGGAACGCAACCATAACGCAAAGCCATCATTTGACTGATTCCGCAAGGCTCAAAACGGCTAGGCATTAAGAAGGCATCACTACCGGCATAGATGCGCCGTGAGAGGGCATCATTATAGAGTAGGTAGGTGGCCATGCGTCCGGGATAACGTGATGCTAACTGCCACATTTGGGTTTCGTAGTAGCGATCGCCTGTTCCCAACAACACAAACTGAGCATCAGAATAAGCCATAAAGCGGTCTAAAATCTGCAATACCAAATCTAGACCCTTTTGCTCTACTAGTCTTGTCACCATGCCGATTAAAAAGGCATTTTTATTTACTTCTAAACCAACTTCTTCTTGTAGAGCAATTTTATTAGCTGCACGTTTATCTAAAGTCTCGGCTGTAAAGGGTTGGGCGATATATTTATCAGTTGCCGGATTATAAACTTCTGTATCTATACCGTTGATAATCCCTGATAACTTACCACTAATAAATGACAGTAAACCCTCTATCTGTTCACCATAGGCAGGGGTTTTGATTTGTTCGGCATAGGTGGGAGAAACTGTATTTACCCGGTCAGCAAACTGCACAGCAGCCGCCATAGTGTTGTGTCCTTGCATATACCAGGGACACCAAGTAATTTTATCCAGATACCAGCGCCAAGGGCCTTGATAAGCTAAGTTATGAATAGTAAACACAGTGGTAATGTCTGGAGACTGGTGCAACCAGACGGGAAGCATCCCTGTATGCCAATCATGACAGTGGACTATTTCCGGTTTCCAATAATTCCAACAAAATTCCGCCGCCCCATTAGAAAATAATGTAAAGCGCCAATCTTCATCTTCTCCCGAATAAATCCGTCGGGGTGTGAAAGACGGATGCCCAAATAAATACAGGGGAACATCAGTACCAGGCAGGACAGTTTCATAAACTGCAAAGTTCTGGAACATGGCAAACCCCGACCAAATGGGATCTTTGGGTATTTCCATTTTGTCTGGGAGGAAGCCATAGTAAGGCATGAAAATCCGTACATCATGCCCCATTTTTCTCAAAACTTTGGGTAATGCACCCACGACATCACCCATTCCTCCTACTTTGGCAATGGGTGCAGCTTCAGCTGCGACAAAAAGAATCCGCATGATAATTTGTGTTTCCCCGGTTTTGCCTATCTTTTAAATGTATCTTAAACGATTCCAGTAATTAACGCGACGAATAGCATCAATTAAGGTAATTCTTTTTGATCTAATCACAATCAAGGCCACAGGGGAAAGGGTGCGTGGTACGGGGTGCAGGGTGCTGAGTGCTGGGTGCTGGGTAAAAATAATTAATTCCTCCTGCCTCCTGCCTCCTGCCTCCTGCCCCCTGCCTCCTGCCTTCTAAGTTCTTTGGATTTGTTGAAAAATCTCTTCGAGAATTTCCTGAGCACCTTGTGAACGGAGGATATTAGCTAATTCTGTACCCAAGGCTTCGGCGTTGGTGGTTGTACCTGTAACGGTGTCTTTTACCAATTTTTGACCATCTACACTAGCGACAATGCCAGTTAAAGTTAACTGATCATCTTTGATTTCTGTGTTTACGCCAATAGGTACTTGACAACCGCCTTCTAAGTCCCGTAAAAATGCTCTTTCGGCTAAACAGCGATCGCGTGTTTCGGGATCTTCTATGGCTTTGAGTAAAGTAATCAACTCCACATCATCAGCCCGACATTCTATTCCTAGCGCACCTTGTCCCACTGCGTGTAGGGAAACTTCCGCCGGCAAAATTTGGTGAATGCGATCGCTCATTCCCAATCTTTCTAAACCTGCTACCGCCAAAATTAAAGCATCATACTCACCTGCATCTAATTTGGCCATACGTGTATTTAAGTTCCCCCGCACATCTTTAAATGCTAAATGGGGGAATTTATGGCGCAACTGTGCTAATCGGCGTAAAGAAGATGTACCAATTACCGCACCTTCTGGTAATTGTTCAATAGTTAAACCCTTGTACTTTTCATGCAAAACCAACGCATCAGCCGGGTTTTCCCGTTTTGTCACCGCAGCCAAAGCTAACCCTTCTGGTAAGTTGGTCGGTAAATCTTTCAGGGAATGCACCGCAAAATCAATCTCTTGATTGAGCATTCCCACTTCTAACTCTTTAGTAAACAGTCCCTTGTCACCAATCTTAGCTAATGCTACATCCAGGATTTTGTCGCCTTGGGTAGACATAGTATGGACTTCAAACACAATATCAGGGAAACTCTGCTGGAGTTGATCCCTCACCCAATATGTTTGTACCAGGGCAAGTTGACTTTTACGTGAACCAATACGAATCGTGCGCGGAGGACTAACAACTGAAGTCATAAATCAAAAAAAATGTCAAACCAGGCGATAAATTCACTCTGATCTAGACTACCTCAGCAAGTGACTTACAGGATGCACATAAATTTATTTACATTTATTTACATTTATTGACTTTCACGGTTTAACTAGTGCAAGAAGGCAGGAGGTAAGAAGGTTGATTAACCAGGTGTTGCATAAGTGCGGGATGTTTTTGAGTGTAGAGACGTTCCATGGAACGTCTCTACAAGGGTTTTGAATGTATACAAAATAGTTTTCATGCTCAAAATCAGCAACGCCATTAACCAATATTTTACCCTTAAAGGTCAGATTTTAGATATTCTTGTAACTGTTGTGTGCGTTGTTTTGTTAACTTTTCCAAACAGCCAGCATAAATACTAGGTGCAATACTTCCCCCCTCAAAAGCGCTGCGTTCAAACTCGCAACTAGCATCACGAAATTTAATCCAAGCCTGTTGAGCACTTATTAATTTATTTTGCCTAGCTTTTGGTAATTTTGGCAGCAATTGTCTGTAAACTTGATTTAATTTCTTATCCGCATTTTGATAAGATAACCCAGCACATTGATTAATATCTGCTTGAGTTTGTGGATTACTACAATTTGGTTTTTGAGCCATCATAAATGTACTAGATGCAGGATTAGCCAAAGTTACACCCACACAACTGCTTATAACTAACATACTGATAAAGATGGGTAATGATTTACGCATGAATTTAAAATGATTTGTATGAGTAAAAATAGCATAGCAGAACATTAATTAAAGATGGAAAAAATTAATAAGTAATTAGGCAGAATTAATTACACAACTTATTTCCCTGTTCCCTGTTCCCTGTTCCCTGTTCCCTTGCTTTACGGAGGAAATTAATTTTGCACGACTACTTATTTTATAATATTGAACATAGGATGTGTAGAGTGGGGATTTTGGGTAAAATCCTGAATAGAAGCGGAAAATTATTGGAAATGCCCACCCTTGTATTTTTCAAAAATCAAATCTGAATCCTATACTTGAGGCTGGTAATAGATGATTAGTATTAAAGTCTCTGTTTTCATCCTGTAAATCCTTAAATCCTGGATATCCTGATTCAGACATTTTCACTAAAGGGCAACTGATGTTATTGTATATCTTCAATTAAACCACACTTTAGAGGGAAGCAAATTGTTGAGAAAAATGCTATAAATAATTTGATATTTATATTTAAACATATCCTTGGGTTATGGTAAGTTCTGCGTGTCTCATCTTTAATCCTGCGGCTGGTCAGGGAAATCCAGAGATAGAATTACAAGAAATTAGAGCAATTTTAGAGCCACATATTGATTTAGAGATTCATTTCACCACAGAAGAAATAAATGCTGATGAACTAGCCAAAGCCGCAGTAGAAAGAGGAGTAGAAGCCATAATTATTTCTGGGGGAGATGGCACAATTTCCGCCGCCGCCGCCGCCGTTATTAATACTAATATACCTTTAGGAATCATTGCCAGGGGAACAGCCAATGCTTTGGCCATAGCTTTAAATATTCCCGTAATTATTGCGGATGCTTGTAAGACAATTTTAAAAGGTTATACAAAAATGATAGATGTTGGCTACTGCGACGGTCAACCCATGACATTATTAGCAGGAATCGGTTTTGAAGCGGAAACTATAGATAGAACCGATAGAGAAACTAAAAATCGCTTGGGAATGGCTGCTTATGTTTTATCAGGACTGCAAGAGTTAAGAGATTTAAAAAGATTTGATGTAGAAATTGAGACAGAAGATAGAACCATTCACACCACCGCTTCCGCCTTAACAGTTGCCAATGCTGCACCCCCAATATCAGTTTTAGCCCAAGGCCCAGCCGGGATAATATTTGACGATGGCTTACTAGATTTAACCATAGTAGCACCAGAAACTAGAGTTGATGCGATCGCTGCCACAGTCCATCTATTTCAAACAGCCTCCTCCGGCGATCCCGTCAACAGAAATGATATTGATTATCTCCAAGCAAAAAGATTTAAAATCACCACCAACCCACCGCAAAAAGTAGCCATTGACGGCGAAATAATTGGTACAACACCAATAGAAATCAAATGTATTCCCTCCGCTTTAAAAGTGTTTGTTCCTTACATAGAAGAAATAATCACCGAACAAACATTAACTATACAAGTAAACTTACAACCAGAAACAGAGTACAGGGAACAGGGAACAGTATATTAACCCTTGTAGAGACGTTCCACGGAACGTCTCTACCCTCAAAAAACATCCACCAATTCAGCAACACCTTATAAAACAAACTATAATTTCTGGGTAATAGTTTGGAGTAAAATTTCTGGTGCTGAATTCACATAGAAATGATTACCTTCTATCATCTGCAACGAAAATAAATTAGTGTGTTCCTTCCATCCATCCAAATCATCAGCACTTACTTCTGTATCTTGCATACCACCAAAAGCCGTAATGGGAAAATCAAAAGGTGCTTGAGGAATATAAACATAAGTTTCCAAAACTGAAAAATCCGCCCGAATAATAGGGCTAAAAAATTCCATTAATTCTTGATTATTTAATACCTCTTGAGGAGTACCATCCAGCCGACGCAATTCATCCATAAATTGTGCTTCTGGTAAATTGTGAATATGCTTTCTTCTCCAATTTATTTGCGGAGCTTGACGAGCAGAAATAAACAAATGTATGGGATGGAGATTAAACTCCGAGCGCAGAAACCGACTTAACTCAAAGCTAATTAGTCCCCCCATACTATGTCCAAAAAAAGCAAAAGGTTTATTTAAGTATGGACGAAGATTAGTAGCTAATGCCTCTACTAAAGGTTCTATTCTATTGTAGGGAGACAGCTTAATTTGTTTACCCCTTCCCGGAAGTTCTACCGGACATACTTCCACAGTTTTAGGTAAAAAATTACTCCATCGGCGATAAGCCATTGCACTACCGCCAGCATAAGGAAAACAAAACAAACGTAACTCCGCTTGGGGGTTAGGTTGGATACAGTTAATCCAGGAACTAAAGGCTGTTTGAGTGATCATAGTGGTGTGAGATGGAAGTGATACAAGAAAAATGATACAATGTTAAGTAAATTTTTTTGTATATTTACTAAACTACCATTATGACAGAAATAGACCCCTTAATGAAAGCCGCTATTACACCATTTGTAGCTGCTATAGCTACTCCCATTTTTAAATCTATTTGGGAAACAGGCGTTAGCCTTACGGATAAAGTTGGTAAAAAATTTGATGAAACTGCTAAACAACTAATTTTCGATATATCAAGAGAATATGAAAATAACTATACAAAAAGACACGGTAATGTTAAAGTATTGGGAATGCGTGAGCCTGTGTCTTTAGAATCTATCTATACAAGAGTACAATTTCTAGATAAAGATTCTATTGTTAATTTTGAATCTATAGAAAATTTAGAAAAGTATTATCGTGAGTCTAAAAATCGCCGATTTCAAACTAAAGATTGTGAGAAAAAACCAGGAATTGAAGTTGCTAACAAAAAACAATATCTGATGGTATTAGGCAGACCCGGTGCGGGTAAGTCTACATTTTTAAGAAAGATGGGACTAGAAGCACTCAAAGGTAAAAACCGGGAATTTCAACATAATTGTATTCCAGTTTTTATTGAATTAAAAAGATTTACATCTAGTGATATTGATATTGAAAAATGTATCATTGATGAATTTAAAACTTGCAAGTTTCCAGAACCGGAACAATTTACGGCTAAAGCTTTAGAAGATGGGAAATTACTAATTTTACTAGATGGCTTGGATGAAGTACCCACAGTTAATGTAAATGATGTAATTACAAAAATTCAGGATTTTGTAGATAAAAATGATAAAAATCGGTTTATAGCTTCCTGTCGTATCGCAGCTTATCGCAATAGTTTCCGGCGTTTTAGCGATGTGATCATGGCTGATTTTGATGAGCAACAAATTGAGCAGTTTATTTTAAATTGGTTTCATTCAGAACAAGACCAACAAGCAGAAACGGGTAAGAAATGTTGGGAATTATTACAAAAGCCAGAATATGCAGCAGCAAAAGAATTAGCACATACACCTTTATTACTAACTTTTCTCTGTTTAGTTTATGATCGTTCTCAAAATTTCCCTAATAATCGCAGTGTGTTATACAAAAAAGCCTTAAGGATATTATTAGAAGAATGGGCATCAGAAAAACGTATCAATAGAGATAAGATTTACGAAGGTTTACATACAGAGTTAGAAGAGATATTACTATCAGAGATTGCTTATACCAATTTTGCAGATGATAGATTATTCTTTTCTCAGCGTGAAATTGTGCAGCAAATTAAAACTTTTTTGGCTAGTAATTTGAATGCACCACAGCATTTAGATGGTGAAGCAGTGTTAAATGCTATTGCTGTACAACAAGGAATTTTAGTTGAACGGGCTGAGGAAGTATTTTCTTTTTCTCATCTGACATTACAGGAATATTTAACGGCTCAATATATTGATGATAATCGTTTAATTGAGAAATTGGTTACTGCACATTTAACAGATCAACGCTGGAAAGAGGTATTTTTATTAGTTGCTGGGGTAATGCGGTGTGGTGCGGATGAGTTGCTATTGTTGATGGAAAAGCAAGCCCAAAAATATATTAATACTCCCAAATTACAAGCTTTATTACAATGGGCAGAAGATGTGACAGTAGGTTCTGATGGTAATTATAAACCAGTTGGGAAACGAGCATTAGCGATCGCGATCGCCTACGCCAACGCCTACGCCTACTCCATCGCCTACGCCAACGCCATCGCCTACGCCATCGCCAACGCCATCACCTACGCCTACGCCATCGCCAACGCCAATGCCATCACTAAAGCTATATCTTATATTCGTAAAGTTGAAGAATCAAAAATTTTCAATCTCAACCTAACTGCACTAATTGATGAATTAGAAGCATTAAAAGCTAAAATTCCTGATGATAAACAACCAAAAGCAGTACATCAAGATTTTGCTAAAAATCTCTTTCAAACCTTACTAAATGGTTTTAACCTCACTTCCGATATGGTTAATTTATCCGAAGAAGAAATACAATCATTAGATAATTATCTTTACGCCAACTACCTAATTATCCAATGCAAAGATGCGGCGGTGAGGGTGTCCCGTGAAACTTGGAAAGCAATAGAAGATAGAATGCTATTACCTCCCAGTAATTCATAAATTCAAAGGATGATATAGGGATACAGCATAAACAAAATTGTGGTAAAAACGATAATTTGGTAAAGTTGTATCCCAGCAACCCCAAAATTCTACCTTGAAAACTTCGCTTAAATATAACTAAACTCTATAGAAATCCAGTTTGATTTTTGAAAGGATACGTAAGGTATGTTAGCGACAGCGTAACGCACCAAACCCTTGATATCGGCGCGTTACTAACGCATCCTACAATAATTTTAAATCTATTTAAAAGCAAAGAAATTTTTAGAGTTAGGATATATCGTATTTTAGCTAAAATTAGTATTTAGTTAAAAAAGTTTAAAATTAAGTTAAGTCTGCTTTATTGTCTCATATCTCTTAGCATAAGCTTATAAAAACTATATATTGCCATTAGTTGCATAATAGCAAATTATCATATTTTTAATCAAATTTTTCCTAGTATTCCTACTAATAGCACACATATATTGGTAAATATATCCTATGTGTAAAAACTAGGATTAAATATGAAAACCATACACTGGCTAAGTGAAAATATCGCTGAAGTATGAGTTAAAAATGAGAAGTTGTAGTAAAAACAAAAATTTATCATCTTTATGTCCCCAGATATGCTGTATTTTTGCCAATCTTATAAAGAATAATTAAAGTGCATATATGTAAATTTACTTCTAGTACATTTACTTTTATTAGATAAACTTAGTTTATTATTTATGATTTATAAAAGGCAAATATAAACCATAGAACTCATAAATTGGTAGCATTAAAATATAGCTGTTTTGTTAAATTAATCTGATGGTAAAATCAATAAAAATTCATCATAAAACAAAAAAATTATCATGTAAAAACTGCAAATTTTATGCCAAAAATGGGAAAAATAATATTTAAGGGGTCAATGTATTTCCGAAAATTATTAGGGTATTTATTTCTATGCAAATAATCGAAAAAAAGTCAAGTAAAGGTTCATGGAAAACAGCATTTTCTCAACCAGGGCAAGAGTTCCCTTTAACTCCATTACCAATCCTTGAGGGTAAAATTCCTCAAGGTTTACGGGGGACACTTTACCGCAACGGTGCAGCCAGATTAGAACGGGGTGGTATGCGAGTTGGACACAGATTTGATGGTGATGGGGCTATTTTAGCCGTACACTTTACTGATGTAGGTGCAACAGGGGTGTATCGTTATGTGCAAACTGCTGGTTATCAAGAGGAAAGCGCAGCAGGTAAGTTCCTCTACGGTAATTACGGGATGACAGCACCAGGCCCATTCTGGAATCAATGGAGCAGACCAGTAAAAAATGTAGCGAATACTTCCGTATTACCACTACCTGATAAGCTTTTGGCATTGTGGGAAGGTGATAATCCTTATGCGCTGGATTTGCTCACATTGGAAACCCAAGGATTAGATGATTTGAAGGGGACGTTGCCTCCCAAAGAATGTTATTCAGCCCATCCTAAAGTTGATTATTACACTGGTGAGATTTTTAATTTTGGACTTAAATTAGAACCAAATGCCACTTTGGTTGTTTATAAAAGTGATTTCACTGGTAAGATAATTCAAAGAGCTAAGTTTCCTCTCAAATGTTCTCCGATTCTTCATGATTTTGTCCTCACGGAAAAATATCTAGTATTTGTTCTGCCACCTGTGCGAATAAATTTATGGCCGATCTTTTTTGGTTTTGGGACTGTTTATAGTAGCTCGAATTGGCAACCGCAATTAGGTACGGAAATTATTGTGATAGATAGAGAAAATCTATCTTTAGTTAGTCGCAGTCTAACAGAACCTTGGTTTCAATGGCATTTTAGTAATGGTTATGTTGATGATAGTGGTTTAGTTGTTGTTAACTTGGCTCGCTATGCGGATTTTAGAACTAATAAGTATTTGCAAGAAATGGCAACGGGTAATAATCAAACCAGTGCTGAAACTACGTTGACAGAATTACACATTGAACCGCAAACCGGTAAAGTTAAAAAAACTGAAGTATTGTTAGATCGAACTTGTGAGTTGTTGAGTGTACCACAGCAACAGGTAGGAAAAGCATCTCGTTATACCTACATGAATTTATTTCGTCAAGGTACAGATATTGGTAAAGAAATATTAAACGGAATAGGTTGTTTCGATCGCCTCACAGAAACTCTCCAGGAAGCAATTTTTGATGATGGTTGCTATCCTTCTGAACCTATTCATGCTCACAGTCAAGAAGATCCCGCAGAAGGGTGGATATTAACAATAGTTTATGATGGGAATAACCATCAAAGTGAAGTTTGGATTTTTGATAGCGATCGCCTGGATGATGAACCAGTATGTAAATTAGGATTACCGCAAGTTATTCCTCACAGTTTTCACGGTACTTGGAAACCTGCATAGAAAGTATTAAATTGTAGAGATGTTCTGCGGCAATGTCTCTACAATCATATTTGATAAGTGGTCGTGCAAAATTAAATTCCTGCGTGAAGTAAGGGAACAGGGAACAGGGAACACTTCGACTGCGCTCAGTGCGGTGCAGGGAACAGGGAAATAAGTTGTGTAATTAATTCTGCCTAATTACTTATTAACTAAAATCATTGAGTTGACTTTTTTAAAATCCCTTAAAACCCATTTCTACTTCTGCTTGTTGTTCAATTTCAATAGCACTTTTTTGAGAAGATAGATTTTTCCATTTTTGCAATTTAAGAGCAATTTGGCTTAAAAATATACCTACTAAAATTAAACTACCGCCAATATATTGAGCTTGGGTAGGGACTTCGCCTAAAATTAAAAAAGCTCCGAAAATGCTGACAACGGGAGTGAAAGAACTAGCTAAAGAAATAGTTGCGACAGAAGAATTATTTAAACCTCTCAGCCAAAATAATTGTCCCAAAACTACAATCACTGCTCCATAAACTAACATCCATTTCCACAAGAAAGGGGAAAAGACATCTATAAAATGCTCATGTCCATACAAAATTAAAGCAAAAATAAAAAATATGACTGTTCCTAAAGCAGTGCGATAGGTACTATAAATCCCAATAGGAATATGAGAAATATATCTTTTACCAATAATTGTTGATATTGCTATGGCTACGGCTGCAATAGCTGTGAGAATTTCCCCTGTACCTATACTTACATTACCCATTTTCATCATTTCTGGTGTTGGTGCTTGCAAAACAACGCTAAAAATTACACCTAAAAAGGCTATAAATGCACCAATAAATTCCCAACGTGTTACCTGTTCTTTTAACCACCAAGCTGATAAAGCTAATGTGAGAGGCGGTTCTAACCGTCCAATTAAAACAATATTATTGACGTTAGTTAATGATAATGCGTGGAAAATAAAAGCTGGAGCTAAAGCACCTGATAAAGTTGTAATTATGGTCAGAATTAACCAATTTTGTTTAGATATTTGCTGTAAATTAGGCTTTTTCCATTCTCGCCAGTAAATAATTGTTAATACAATCAAAGCGCAGAGATTACCGACAAATAAGACATTACACAAAGAAATGGGATTGCGATCATCAATTAAATTTTGTTCTCCAATTTCCGTTAATTTACGAGTAACAGCACTAGATGCACCAAAAATTAAGATAGCCAACCATAGATATACCTGGCCGGAAATTTTTTGGAATAAACGAAGTTTTGTTTTTACTTTATTCATAAAATTAATTCCAGCAAAAAGAATACAGATAGAACAGTGAGCATGAAAATTGAACAAAAATGCTCAAAAACCTATTTTTTGGACAAAATTATATTCTATTATATAATAATAAATAACAAAAATGATAGCAAAAAGCCTATTTTAGCTAATTGCTATATTAATTAATAGGAATTTCTATGGAAAATTCTGTTCCTTCTCCTAATACTGAATGACAATCTAACTTTCCTTGATGTTTTTCTACAACAATTTTATAGCTAATAGATAAACCTAATCCTGTTCCTTTACCTACGGGTTTAGTAGTAAAAAATGGATCAAATAATTTTTGTTTAGCTTCTTCTGGTATCCCAGAACCATTGTCTTTGATACGGATATTTATATAATTATTTTCATTGATTTCTGTAATAATCCAAATTGTGGGAACAATTGATTGATGACAGTGATTATCTTTTGCTGATATATCGCTATAAAATTTATCTTCTAAAGCATCAATTGCATTACTAAGAACATTCATAAATACTTGATTTATCTGACTAGCATAGCAATTTATTCGGGGAATTTGCCCGTATTCTTTAATTATTTGAATTCGTTTTTTATTGGCTAAACGCAACCGATGTTCCAAAATTAATAAGGTGCTATCAAGACCTTCATGAATATTTACTCGCTTCTTGTCAGCTTCATCCAAACGGGAGAAGTTTCTCAATGAAATTACAATTTCTTGAATACGTGTAGTTCCACCATACATTGAAGACAATATGTTTAATAGATCCTCTTGAACAAACTCTAAGTCAATTTCTTCTGCAAAATCTTTAATTTCTGGAATAGTATCAGGATAGTGATTTTGATATAAAGATACAAGTTCTAATAAATCTTGAATATAATTTTTAGCGTGTTGAATATTACCATGAATAAAGTTAACAGGATTATTAATTTCATGAGCAATACCAGCAACCATTTGTCCTAAAGAAGACATTTTTTCACTTTGGACTAATTGGACTTGGGTTTGTTGGAGTTCTTGTAAGGTTTGCTGTAATTCTTCTGCTTTTGAATGTAGCTCTTTTTCGGTTTGTTTTTGTTCTTTTATTTTTTGTTTTAACTTTTCCACAACTTGGTTAAGTTGAACCGTTCTTTCTTCTACTTTACTTTCTAAATCTTCATTTAATTCCTTGAGTGTAGCTTCATCTTGTTTACGTTGACTAATATCTTTAAAGAAAATAGAAAGTCCATCTGTCGCAGGGTAAACCCACACCTCCAACCAAATATTAAGCGGCTCGTAATACTCTTCAAAATTAACGGGTATCTTTTCTACTATTGCTCTTTGATATTCTTCATAAAATCTTGATCTAACTTTTTCTGGTAAAGCTTTCCATACGTTTCTATTTAATAAATGCTGGGGATTATTTTGGAAAAGTTGAGCAGCTTGGGTATTAAGATAAGTAATTTGCCATTGATGATCTAAAGCTAAAAAAGCATCAGTAATACTTTCAAGAATATTAATTGTTCGCTGATTTGCTTGAGATATTTTTTCTATAAATATGTAAAAAACATAACCTAAAATTAACAAAGACCAACAATAAGTATAAAACTGAAAAATCTCAGCTTTTTCCACTGCTTGATCATGGTAGTAATTATAGCTTTTTTCTAGTGCATTAATGCGTTGTATTATAGGAATTTGTAGTAATTGTTGAGAGAGGTTATTAACTCTTGGTTTTTTATCAAGAATTATTTTAGTATGGGTAATGACCAGTTTGGTCAAATCATTAATTTCTTGTAGTTTATTCTGATTTTGCAGTAGTGATAAATTATATATACTTACCTCTATTTTCGCTAATAAATTTTCATCATTATTGAGATTATAGAGCAATATTGTATGTAAAAGTTGGTTGAGGGTATTATCTAAATCATTATTTGTATTATTTGTAGACTGCTTTTTAAGTATTTCTTCTTCAATTAAGACAGGTAAATAATTGAGAGAATTTTTTAATATAGCATTTTCCGATTTAAATTTATCAATTAAACTATTTTTTTCCTGAATAGCTGTTTTGTAATCTAAAAGTAGACTTTTAAGTTTGTCTTTTCCATCATCATTAATGAATCCTGGTATTTCTTCTAAATTTTTTGTTAAGTCTCGCAATTCATTTGAATTATTAACCATAGCATCATAAGATGTTAATAATTCATATTTAGTTTTAATAATGTCCTGATTAATTCTTGCATCATACTGAGTGAGTCGAATTATTTTTTCATGATAGTCATGATGTGTTTTAAAGTCAACAGACTTAGCTTCTGTTGCTAGAAAAGCTAAGATCAAAGCTGCAAATAACCCGAACAATAATTTAAAAAAATTGACTTTAATCATAATGCTTTTCCTTGGTACTGGCCTGTTAATGTTTTCAAAAAACTAACAATTAAATCAATATCTTCTTTTGTTAATTTTCTACCAAGTTGATATTCAGCCATTATATTAACAGCCTCTTCTAAAGTTTTGACTGAACCATCATGAAGATAAGGCCATGTTAAAGCTATATTGCGTAAACTAGGAACTTTAAAATTAAATTTATCCTGCTGAATATCAGTAATATTAAAGTGTTTAACTACTGTTTTGGTGAACTTACTATTAACATCAATATAATTTTCTGTCACACCAAAAACTTGAAACATATTACCACCAACATTTAAACCTTGATGACAAGATACACAACCATAAGCTTTAAAACGACGATAACCTTCTTTTTCTTGGATAGTGAGAATATCTAGATTACCTCGAAGAAATTGATCAAAACGTGAATTAGGAGTGTATAGAGAACGAACAAAAGTTGCTAGTGAATCCTTGATGTTCTGAGTTTTTATACCATCTTGATAATTTTTTTTAAACAGTGAAACATATTCCGACCGTTTTTTCAGTCTATTAATAATTTCTGGCCAATTAGAATCCATTTCTTGAACATTATTAATTGGCCCGTCTATTTGTTCTTCTAGAGTTTCTGCTCTTCCATCCCAAAATTGTTTAAAATTAAACCCACTATTATAAACAGTAAGTGCATTAAAATTACCAACTGCATTATTAATTCCCACAGAAACGGTTAATCTATCTGTACCTCCAGTTTGGAGATTATGACAACTAACACAAGAAATGGTTTTATCTCTTGACAAAATGGGGTCATTAAATAGTTTTTCCCCTAAGTAAATTTTATTTTTATCTAGTTCCAGTTTCAGTGGAATCGGTTGAATAGGTTCATTAATAATCCTTTCTTCAGTTTGTTGCCGAGATGTAATAACTGATTGATGATTTAGTTGAGTGTGTTGCCAAAATACAAAAACTAGTACACACGAAAAAATAATACTGATGGTGTATAGCTTTTTCAAGGGTTCTTTAATATACAAAGTTTTCACTGGCAACATCCTACTAATTAAACCAAATTTAGATGGATTCTATGAAAAATTTATTTCCATTTTCCGAAAGAATGCTTTTTTAGTAAAAATAAATACTGGGCTTACATACTTTATGGGTTAATCCTTTGGTACTGTGTACCTAGTTACACTGTTTTTATACTGAAATGATTGCCTAATGTATTTAACATTATACTTAATATTTTCTTAATAATCCACTGCAAATATATCTAAGCTTGTTCTATTTTTCACATTTTTGCGTTGAATTATTGGTAATCCTATTTATATCCTACCCAAAAAGAGAAAACAGGGAGCTTTCATGATGTGATTATTGCATTAACTGGTTGCTAGTATATTCCTGTAAAGGTCAGCACCTATTCAATTTTAAAAGTGTTCAATTCGAGCGATCGCTATCTGTCCTCACTGATGTACAGTATCGTAGATAGTTTATCAATGTTTTGAACACAGCACCAGCTACTACACCGAATAAAACCAGAAAAGTTCTTTTGGAACATCCTGAATCTATGTTATGTATTAACTCTTTTATGCGAACTTGAGTGAAGTATTTACACAAATAGGGTTTTTAGTGTCCCAATACACAAAACCCAAATTTACTGAAGTCTGTTCTGTCAAATTATTTTCTATTTGCTTTGCACATTAGACCTGAAGTTGCACTGGAATTTCTAATAATATACAACTACTGTGGTTCTCATGTTAATCATTTAATAGTAAAGTTTTGTGAAGGTGATGAAGAGATGTAAAGGCGATTATTTCACAAAACTTAACAATTTGAGAAAAGTGCGATTTCTATCAATTTTCTTTACCTTGACGAATTTCTGCTAAAAATCCCTGAACCGCATCATATTGATCAGGATGTCCCACATACTTTAATAATAAAGCTAAATCTAAATTTGGTAATAATTGACTGCAAAAAACTTCCTGATATTTTTCACCTTGTAAAGAGAATACCCGCAACTGTCCAGCCTTCCAAAACCAAACTTCAGGAATTTTCAAAGGTTCATAAAGTTCTGTTCTATTTATTGTCCCACTGGTAACAACAACCTCAATTACAATATCTGGTAAATCTTGACGTTCTCCGATAGAATAAGACTCATCAGGAGTACCAGAAGCAAAACCAACCGCTTCTA
Organism: Nostocaceae cyanobacterium; assembly: GCA_035299225.1. Classification (GTDB taxonomy): domain Bacteria; phylum Cyanobacteriota; class Cyanobacteriia; order Cyanobacteriales; family Nostocaceae; genus DATGXB01. The sequence goes on from DATGXB010000059.1 coordinate 38,389, forward strand.
GAGTAAAACCACCCCGACGATAATATCTAATCCCCATTTCCCGAAAATAAGCCTCTAATAAAATGCCAATAGTGCTTTTGACAGTTTCGTGTTTGTCCCCAATGGGAGACATAATTTCTAACACTCCTTTTAAATAAGATAATCGAACATTTTTAATGTCTTCTAAATTAGCTTCTATTGCCTTAAACTTTTCCCAACTGATACCATAGAGAGTTACCAACTTTTCTTGTAATGGCTGAAATCCTGGTTTTACTTCAATTTGCAAACTCATGTTTTTATCTCTGTGCTGAGAGAACCAGTATTATTAGATTATATATTATTTTAAATCTAGTAATTACAGAAAGTAAAACAAGTTATCGAGAAAATGCAGGAAAATAACAAAATGATTCAACTTAAATATCAAATTGTCATACAATGGTCTGAGGAAGATGAATGTTTTTTGGTAGGATTTGCAGATTTTCCTGGCCAAAGATGGCGGACTCATGGCGATACTTATGAATCAGCCGTTAAAAATGGTATTGAAGCTTTAGAATCTTTAATCATGGCTTATGAAGCTACCGATAACCACTGCCAAAACCAACAGTAGTTAATTAGTTTTTTAGCATTATTATGGTAAGGATTAAAGAGTTTTATATAACTTTTTCAAATATATATTTTCCATCCTGATGTTCAGTAACTAAACCTACCTCTATTGTAATAGTAGGTGGATACTCAAGTTTATTATTTAGTTTCTCAAAATTTCTTACGGTATCTTCATTATCAGTTAAAAGCAAGATTTTAAGTGTGTTAAATTTCCCTTGACTGATTTCCTCTGTTCCATGATTGATAATTTTCTTTAATTGAAGTAAATGAAAAGACTTCATTTGTGTAAATTTTATCTCATATCCTATTTTATACCCATTTTCATCTAAAATAATGAAATCAGGAAAATAATTATTGGCTATTATCCTTGCATGTGGATATAATGTTTGTAGCCATTCGTAAATTATTGGTTCTATAACTTGATAGTACCATTGAATAGAGTTCCTTCTTAGAGTAAATGTCTGACTTGAGGCTGTGTTAATGTCGCGTATCTGTTCAACAATTTCTTGACTTACTTGTGTTCCTAAATATTTGTTAGCATCGAGTAAGAAACTATCTGTCTGATACATTTGAAATTGTAATACTCCTGCTTTAGTAGTGAGTTCTTGCACTAATTCAGGACGAGGACCTAAAATGGCTTTTTCTCTTGTTCCAAAGCGCTCTACTTTGTACCACCAATCTTCTTTTGTGTCCCCACTAACAAAGATAATTCTCTTCAATTTTTCGTTCTTCTTAGCTTCTTCTATAATTTGATGCCATAAAATTAGATCACCATATTTTCTTTCAAAGACTAAACCATTAAATAAATAAGCTGTTTTTACTCCTTTTTTTACTGCATCTTTATATTTATCTATATCCATATAGCCAGGAGGATACTTTTGCTCATATCTTTTTTTACCTTCTTCATATATCGCATTTAATTCCTCTTGACCATTTGGAGTAGAGCCAATCTTACCATCAAAAATTCTATCAATTTCATCTCTAATCTTGTCATATTCAAAAATATTAGGCTGCTTTCCTTTTAAAGTTTTTAACTCTTGTTGGAACTCATCAATAGTAGTATTTATTTTGTTCAAAAAATCAGTTGTATCAATCAAAGAGTGTCTTTCACGTAGTTTTAACTGGTTTAATCCATCCTCAAGTTTATCTTTACCTGCTTCAATAGCATCCTCTACTTTCTTAAACATTTCTATTTGTTCATTAATGACTGATAAACGATTCTCCTGATATTCCAAAGCTACTTGAAATGGTATCCACAAACGATTTGCTACTTTTTTTAAAACACTTAATAATTCATCACTTGTTTTTTTAGGATATCTGTAAAGATTTAGAAGAATATTGGTATCTACAATAAATGTACATTCTTGCCATAAATCCGCTAGTTCATTTTCAGAAAAAGAGTAGTAACCTGAAAAAAGACTTTTCATAGTAGTATCTGAGTATAAAAATTTAGTGGTAAACAGTAGTTTTAGATTAAGTAAACCAAATGAGAACGAAGTTTTATAAAATCAAAGGCTTCGTAGGCTAATTCGAGGTTAAGAAAGAGTTAACAAACAGTGTTAGAAATAGACTATCTAATTTATAAAGTTGTATTATTAGTAGTGTTGAGACTATATTAGCATAGTATATCTGTTAACACATTGTCAATGTCCGCAAAAGATAAATTTCACGAAGTTGTTAAAAAAGCACTCCAGAAAGATGGATGGTTAATTACTCATGACCCCTATCCTTTAGAAGCTGGGTCATTTGATTTGGCTATTGACCTTGGTGCTGAGAAAGTGATAGCGGCTGAAAAGGAAGGATTAAAAATAGCGGTGGAAATTAAAAGTTTCCTTGGTCCTTCTAAAATTTCAGAATTTTATGGTGCGCTGGGTCAATTTATTGCTTATAGGTCAGCTTTGCGAGTTCAAGATGCAAAGCGGCTTTTATATTTGGCAGTTTCTAATGACATCTATGAGCGTTTTTTTATCACTCCATTTATTCAGGAACTCACAGAGCAAAACCAACTTTTTTTAATAGTTTATAATATTGATCAGGAGGTAATTGAAAAATGGCTACCATTGATAAATACAGAGAATATATAAAAAACTTACTCACTGAACGAGCTAAACTGAACTGGGATAACCGGATTCAAGCGCAAACTATATTTGATACAGAACGCGACCATTATCAATTAGTAAAAGTTGGTTGGCGTGACTCAAAAAGGTTTTATGGTGTTGTGTTACACATTGATATTATTGATGGGAAAATTTGGATTCAGCAGGATGGAACAGAGGTTGGTATTGCTAATGAATTAGTTGATTTGGGTGTTCCTAAACAAGATATTGTTTTAGGTTTTGACCCGCCTAAATTTCGAGATTGTACAGGATTTGCAGCAGGATAATTGTATTTTACCAACCCCCATCCATCTGTATTTTATTGTTTAAAAGTTTCGGCGGCTTCTAATAAACTACGTAACATTAAATAAGCAGAAGTTCCCCCCGGATCTTGATGGCCTATACTGCGTTCTCCTAAATAACTGGCGCGTCCTTTTTTGGCTAACATGGGGATGGTTTCCTGTAAACCATGTTCCGCAGCTGCGATCGCCACTCGTAAAGCCGGAACCATATCCAAACCCTCACTTAAAGCTTGTTCATAAGCAGATACAGAAGGTGATAATACATCTACCATTGTTTTGTCGCCTAGCTGTGCTTTACCCCGTTCTATAACACCATTTAAACCCGCTTGGAGTAAATACAATAAATCTTCACCTGTTAACTCTTCTTTCCCATCTGTAACTGAACTAGCCCTTAAAAACCATGTTCCGTATAAAGGCCCGCTTGCACCACCAATACTAGAAATTAAAGTCATACTAACAGTTTTCAAAATACTGCTGATGTCTTGACCTTTCAAACTTCCTATCAAGGTTTTAACCTTTTTAAAACCCCGTTCCATATTGATGCCGTGATCTGCATCACCAATGGCTGCATCTAATTCGGTTAATTCCTCTTTGTGATGCTCAATCACATTAGTATACACCTGCAACCATTCAATAATCTGCCCTTGAGTTATCATGTTTATGCTCCCCACCGTAGACTAGGCGTTTTTACTGGTGCATCCCATAGCCGCAATAGCTCATCATCTAATTTAAGCAGGGTAATAGAACAACCTTGCATATCTAATGAGGTCATGTAGGGTCCGATGAGATTCCTCACTATTTGCAGTCCTTCCTGTTCGCATATAGCTGCTAGTTTGCGGTAGACAAGATAGAGTTCGGCTATGGGTGTCCCTCCCATACTGTTAACAAAGACTAAGAGGCGATCGCCTTTTTGTAATGGTTTATTTAACAGTTCCACCTCTACCCATTCCTCTTTTGTCTCTTCCCATTCTCTCACTACCCTGCTATACGCTGCATCATCAATAATTGAACAAGCTAAAATTTCCGTAATTTCATCCCCTGATTTTAATTCAGTTCTTTCCCTTCCCGGTTCCCCATGAATCCCTATTCCTAACTCAATCTCGTTCGCACCTAAATCAAAAGTCGGTGTTCCTTTGGTGGGTACAGTACAAGAACTTAAAGCTATTCCCATACTCCGGCCATTTAAGTTGACTTTTCTACATAAATATGCTAGTTCTTGTAAATTATATCCTGCCTCAGCCGCAGCACCGCAAATCTTTTCCGCTAAAACCGTTGTACCCGTGCCTCTACGCCCTTGAGTGTATAAGCTATTTTTAACTGCTATATCATCATCTATTAAAATATTTAGCGTGCGAATACCCTCACATCTGGCTAACTCTGTGGCCATTTCAAAGTTCATCACATCGCCACTATAATTTTTAACTATAAATAATATACCTTCCCCACCATCAACCTTTTTAGCGGCTGCTAACATTTGGACTGGTGTGGGTGATGTAAAAAGTTCCCCAGGACAAGCCGCATCAAGCATTCCTCTACCGACAAAACCCCCGTGCATCGGTTCATGTCCACTACCACCCCCAGAAATAATTGCTACTTTTCCCCGAATAGGTGCATCAGTACGGTAAATAAACACAGGGTCATAGTTAACTTGAATTAAATCACTATGCGCTGCGGCCATTCCCTCTAAACTTTCCCGGACAAAGTTGGCTGGTTGATTAATTAACTTTTTCATAGTTCTGTCAGTGAAGATGCTCTATCTCAAAATATACACTGATTCCCTTCACCGCTAACAAACTTAAAAAATAATAGAGACGTTACATAAAATATCTCTAAATTGAAATTGATCAAATACCTATTCTATATTGGTAGGATTTGGGTGAGTTTCATGCAGTTTCAGATAACTATCAAAAGCATACCAAGCTAATACATACCAAGGTATTAATTCTAGTTGCCAACCCTTGAGAATTAACTGTCTAAGAGATAAAAATCCTAAACCTAAAGGAAACAAAAAACGTAAATCTACTACACCACCACTAGCCAGAAGAAGTTGTTGATTTAAGTTAACAAAAGCACTAGAAACGCTACTAGAAGCTTCTGTGTTTCCTTGGGTAATGCCTACAAAAATTATTCCTAAATCTTTGAGCGTTTCTACTATATTGGCTAAACTATCATCATTAGGATGATGATTAATAACAATACTCCCATAGTTCATATTAGTTCTGACTTGATTTACATGGGGGATTCCTTCTAAAATATGAATTAGACGCTGTATCTTTGCTAATTGGCGATGGTCATGATTTACTCTTAATCTTAATCTACCAGGAGTTTGGCTAACAATTTTCGTTGTTATATAGTTTGGATATTGCTCAAGATTTAATTGGCTGTTTATATGTGTTGATTTGGATATCATAACAGTAAAATTTCTTGCTTATTTTAACACAAACAGACGCAGGTAAACAAAATCTATCTGCGTCATAATTTATCTTTTTGTAGAGACAAGGTTTTGATATAACGTGATTTTATCACCCATTATTTGCTGTGATGTTTTCTGGATTAGCAGCAGGTTCAAAAACTGGCATTTGTTGATCTTCTGCTAATTCAGCCCTAGCTTCCGCCACAATATCCTCCCAAGTTTCTCCTAACTCAGCCATCATTCCCTTACTTTTTTCGTAAGCCATAAGGCTGCTTTTAATCAGAGATTTAGCCACAGGTTTACCCACTCCTGCTACAACAGGAATAATCACGGGTGCCAGTAATACTACACCTATCCCAGCTATTACTCCTGGTGCGCCAGCATTTTCCAATAAATCATTAAGTTTGGCCATAGTAGTTTATCCTATTTCTATTGATTTCACCTTGGATTTTATTATTAAATTATAGCGTTAATTAAATATTTTTGCTCCTATATTTATCGGGGGTTTTATTAGTAAATTAGATTTTATCACGCCTAAAATTTAGCCATTAATAGGCGGAGATTGCCAAGCTGACTCTAGGAAATACAGCAAATCATCCATATTTAGTTTAGCATCAGGAGAAAAGGCGATCGCTACTGATGCCGCCAGAATATTTACCCTGAAATCTGTTACCTGGGCATGGCTTTTTAATAATTCTGTCAATCGCTGGGCATAAGCCCGATCTTCCGCAATTAGTGGTATATGTAAGCGAACTCTACCAGGAATTTGGTGTAAGATTTTGTAACTAACCTTCTCAGAAATATCACTCAATTTTGCTTCCTGTTTTGGCAGAGGAATTTCTTCATGTACCTGAGTTGTAACAGGTTGATTTATCCCTCCAGAAGTCAAAAACCATTGAGTTAAATCTGCGGCAATGATATACACAGGAATTGCAGCTAAACCTCTAATTCTTAATGCTCCTGTCACCCCTAATCCTACCAATAAAGGGATTAAAGTAATAAATTGATTTTGCCAAAATTCTCTAGATTGCCAAGGTGCTAAAGGATGATTTTTTTCTCCTGTTCTGACTAAAGACACACCCCAAACTTGGAGTAGGGTTAACACTGCCGACAATGGAACTTTTTGAGCATCAAAACTCAGAATTAAACTACTAGAATTGTGATTAATAGTTGTTTCTCTCACCCAAGTTTGTTGTTTTAATCTCTGGCTGAGAACTTCCAATTGTGGGTTAAACTCAGCATCAATTGCGCGAATGCGTACACGTCCAGCAGTAGCGTGAATAATTTGTAATACATCCGGCGGAAGTTGTATTTTTGCTGGGTTAACTTCTGGCTGGGGATTTTTGTTAACTTTTACGCCATTTATGCCATTTACGCCATTGCTTTGATGCTGAGTAGAATTTGACTCAGAAGATGATGTATCTTCTGATTTTAACTTCAAGTTAATACTGAGGGTTTTGCTCATTTAGTAGAGAGTTACACCAAGTTTGAGGTTCACAGTAGAACAAATATAACTAATCCTTTGATCTCTCACCTCACTCTTAGGAATTATTTTTCACTCTTTCTGATTGGCTAACATTTTTTGATATTCTTCCTCAGTGATTAAGTCTTGCTGAGATTCTACTCTATCCAAAAATACTAATCCTTCCAGATGATCATATTCATGTTGAAAAATTCGCGCCACAAAATCAGTTAACTCTTGCTGTTGCAATTGACCAAACCGATCAGAATATTCAATTTTTATAGTTTGATATCTAGGGACTAAACCCCTCACCCCTGGAACACTTAAACAACCTTCCCAACCTTTGACAACTTCAGGGGAATGTGCGATAATTTTCGGATTAATCATTGCTGTCGGTGGCATTTCTGGCGCATTAGGATATCTAGGATTAGGCCGAGAAGCAACAATAAATATACGCTCAGATAATGCTATTTGAGGTGCTGCAATACCTACACCATTGGCTTGAGCAACAGTAGTAATTAAATCATCAATTAATTGTTGAATTTCTGGATCTGGGATATTTTCCACCATTGCGGCTTTTTGGCGTAAAATCGGATTACCTAATTGAATAATTGCTGTTGCTGCACTCATTTTGCAAACCTAAATTTTTAGGGAATGTCCAAATCTAAATTAAATGGTAGCGTTTTTTGGCGATCGCCATCCTTCCAAACCACCTCCCCCAACAATTGATACTTCCCCGGATTGACATTTAACTTATTTTGTGCATTGCGATTTAACAATACATTCTGTTCCATTCCCCCCACCACAGAAGTACCAACACCTTCCGACACAATCAATTTTTCACCCTGCTTTAAACTCCACTGAATTTTCGGCCTAGCCGTAGCTTGTCCCTGATTCCGCAATAATAACCGTAACTGTTGATTCTCACGATTAAAACTAGCCGTTGCTACCTGTAAATCTGATGTCACATTTCCCTTACGAACATAAATAGCCGCACCCACACGACTAATTAAATTAACTCTATATCCACTTTGAACAACCCCAGAAGATAGAGTTTCCGCAAAAATAGCCACTCGATACTCACCATCAGGCAAACTCGGAGGTAACAAACTTAACAACCGCACCCGACGCACCTTTCCCGGTTCCACAACAATCTCACGGGGAGAAAATTGTAAATAGGGGCTAAGATTGCGTTCATCGCTTTCCGTTAACTCTTGAAATTCCCCATCCCGATTATAACTAAAAAACTTAGGAAACAGCCTAACACGAATAGCCTCATTACTAGAATTACCTACATTTAAAACACCTTCAGACTTACCCCGATTTGCAGTTAAATCCACATAAATCGGCGATAAAATTAAATTTGCTTTCGCCGCTTCACATCCTAATCCAATTGATAAAACTGCACCCACTATATACAGCGCAAAATTTCTCAACTTCCCTTTCACAACTTCCTCAATTACTATCTAGAAATTTTATTTACCTTTCAATTTATATGGACATGGAATTGCCATGTCCTCTTTTTTATTGATATCCTATGGATTTGATTGGATAACTACATCAAAACTATAATCACCAGCAGCCAAAGCCGAACCATAAGTTGCAGCTAAGTCAATATTAATCACAGTAGGAGTAGTACCAGAGACATTAACCACATTTCCTGCACCAGTATTAGTAGTACCAGTAGCAGTGCTTGTACCAAAACTACTCGCAGCATTGACAGCCAAACCAACCACAGCAGGCGCACCTGCAAAAGCAGTAGTATTAGTAGTGCTACCAATATTGTAACTACCACTACCAGAATTACAAGTAATAGTAATACTACCACTAAAACCAGGTGTATTGGTTGCCGGCGAAGTTGTAATAGTCGAATCTAATGTATTTGTAGCCATGTCTGCACCTAAATTACCAGGCACAACATTAGACAAAGTACAAACACTATTTACAGTAGCAGTAAAAGGGACAACTTGACTATCAGCAAAAGCCTTGGGAGTAAGAGATACAGCACCCAAAACACTCAAAGCTGTGAATAATATTGTCTGGCGAATATTGCAATGCATTGGTAGAAACTCCTTAATTTGTATCAGTGAAAAACGTGTTTAAATCAATCTTCAGAAATTAGACAAAAGTAAAACCAGTTGTAGAAGTTGTGACTTGTCCAAAAGTCAAACTCACTCCCTGCAACACACCAATAAACTCATCATTGGCACTTAAACCAGTTATACCATCATTCTCAATAAAAATACCAGTGCCGCTAGTCATCCCACTAGGACTAGCACCTAGATAATAAGACAAACCATTACTTAATTGTACCCTGTCCCCTTGTCCCAAATTAAAATCAACAATCCGGGCATAATCTCCAAGTCCCCTATTACCGTTATTTCCGTCGTTGTAAAATATCCCTGTGGCTATTCCTAAAACAAAAGTATCCGCACCAATACCACCATTGAGAGTATCTATTTCACCCACACCAAAAGTAGCAAGATTCACACCAGTCAAAACATCATTACCAGCATCCCCATTGAGAGCGTCATTACCGCTACCACCCGTTAGAGTATCATTATCTGCACCACCAAACAAACGGTCAGCACCATTCCCACCATTGAGAGTATCAGCACCAGCATCACCCATTAAGGTATCGTTGCCATCATTACCATTGAGAGTATCATTACCCAAACCACCAATCAAAGTATCAGAACCACTACCACCATTGAGAGTATCATTACCAATACCCCCATCAAAGTAATTTGTCCCATTACCACCAATCAGGACATCATCACCACCACCAGCAAAGAAGGTATTACCGCTATTGTTGCCAATTAAAGTATCGTTAAAATGAGAACCCATGATCTTTTCAATACTAATCAGGGTATCACCTTGGGCATCTCCACCGCTACCCGTGCCTGTAGCTAAATTAATAGTCACTCCTGCGGGAGAAGTAGAATAAATTGCCGTATCAATGCCATCTCCACCATTCAAGATACTTGCACTACTATCACTGGTTAACTCATCACTGCCAGGAGTGCCAGAAACTAAGGAAGCAACTGAGAGATTAAAGACGCTATTAGAGCTAAGATTACCAACGTCGGTGGCTATGACTTTAACTGATAGTGTGTCTGCGGTGGGGGGTGTACCTGTAAAGGTGCGAGTTGTGGAGTTGAAGGTTAACCAACTGGGTAAAGCATCCCCATTAGCTAAAGTGGCTGTGTAGGTGAGAGAGTCGCCTATATCTGGGTCGCTGAAAGTATTATCAGCAAATTGGAAGTTAAAGACTGAACCTGTAACAGTGCTTTGGTCAGCAATAGGAGTGACTAGGGTAGGTGCTTCATTAACGTCACTCACACCAATAGTTAGCTGTTTCTCAAAGAACAAACCACTCTGGTCAGTAGTGCGGACTCTAATGCTGTAGCTGTTTTTGGTTTCGTAGTCAAACACAGCATTAGTTCTTAACTCATTCCCCACAATAGTAAATAGATTGTTGTCAGTGTCACCTGTTCCCACAACTAAACTATAGGTGAAAGTGTCACCTACATTTGGATCAGTGGTAGTTAAATTACCAACAACTGTATTAATCGGTTGATTTTCCGCTACACTGCCGTTGTTAAGGATGAAGTCAGTAGGGGCAGTATTTATGGTTGGTACACCCAGTTTGACAATGAATGCATCCCTATCTCCGTTACTGGTGAGGCTAAATGTGCCACTGCCAGAATCAAAATCTGCTGTGTCGTAGAAATCGCCAGTGGCGTAGATGTTACCTGTACTATCCACGGCGATGCTGCGGCCATAGTCAGGACCGCTACCCCCCAAGTTTTTCGCCCAAGCAAAGTTACCATCGCTATTCAGTTTGCTGATGAATATGTCATAACCTCCGTTACTGGTGAGGTTAAATGTGCCACTACCAGGGTCAAAATCTGCTGTGTCAGAGAAATAGCCAGTAGTATAGACATTTCCTACACTATCCACTGCGATGCTGTAGCCACTGTCAAAACTACTACCCCCCAAGTTTTTCGCCCAAGCAAAGCTACCATCACTATTCAGTTTGCTAATGAATGTGTCATAACCTCCGTTACTGGTGAGGTTAAATGTGCCACTACCAGGGTCAAAATCTACTGTGCCAGAAAAACTGCCAGTAGTGTAGACATTTCCTACACTATCCACTGCGATGCTGTAGCTATAGTCACCACTACTACCCCCCAAGTTTTTTGCCCAAGCAAAGCTGCCATCACTATTCAGTTTGCTGATGAATATATCATCATATCCGTTACTGGTGAGGTTAAATGTGCCACTACCAGGGTCAAAATCTGCTGTGCCATAGAAATAGCCAGTAGTGTAGACATTTCCTACACTATCTACTGCGATGCTGTAGCCATAGTCAATATTACGACCCCCCAAGTTTTTTGCCCAAGCAAAGCTACCATCACTATTCAGTTTGCTGATGAATATGTCCGTATCTCCGTTGCCGGTGAGGTTAAATGTGCTACTACTAGGGTCAAAATCTACTGTGCCATAGAAATCGCCAGTGGTGTAGATATTACCTGTACTATCCACTGCGATGCTGCGGCCATAGTCAGGACCGCTACCCCCCAAGTTTTTTGCCCAAGCAAAGCTGCCATCACTATTCAGTTTGCTAATGAATATGTCATTATATCCATTGCTGGTGAGGTTAGATGTGCCACTACCAGGGTCAAAATCTACTGTATTTTGGAAATAGCCAGTGGTGTAGACATTACCCATACTATCCACTGCTATGCCGTTGCCATAGTCAATACTACTACCCCCCAAGTTTTTTGCCCAAGCAAAGCTACCATTACTATTCAGTTTGCTGATGAATATGTCTCTATCTCCATTGCTGGTGAGGTTAGATGTGCCACTGCCAGGGTCAAAATCTGCTGTGCCTTCAAAATAGCCAGTGGTGTAAACATTGCCCATACTATCCACTGCGATGCTGTTGCCACGATCCCGATTACTACCTCCCAAGTTTTTCGCCCAAATGAGTTGCACGTCATCTGTGGAGGGTGTATTAATCGTTAAGGTAAACTCATCACTGACGGAGGCGTTGGCTGAGTCTGTGGCTGTGACTTTGATGCTAATATTTTCTGTTGTGGGGGGTGTACCAGTGAAGGTGCGAGTTGTGGGGTCAAAGGTTAACCAACTGGGTAAGGCATCCCCATTAGCTAAAGTGGCGGTGTAGGTGAGAGTGTCACCGATATCTGGGTCACTGAAAGTATTATCAGCAAATTGGAAGTTAAAGACTGAACCTGTCACAGCACTTTGGTCAGCAATGGGAGTGACTAGGATAGGTGCTTCATTCACATCACTCACACCAATAGTTAGCTGTTTCTCGAAGGATAAACCACCTTGGTCAGTAGTTCGGACTCTAATGCTGTAGCTGTTTTTGGTTTCGTAGTCAAACACAGCATTAGTTCTTAACTCATTCCCCACAATGGTAAATAGATTGTTGTCAGTGTCACCTGTTCCGGTCACTAGGCTATAGGTGAAAGTGTTAGCTGTGTCTGGGTCGGTGGAGGTGAAGTTACCCACAACTGTATTGATGGGTTGGTTTTCCGCTATGGTAATGATATCTAGGATTAAATTAGTGGGTGCTTGATTAATGTTTGTGGTTTGTGAACCTAGTTTGACAACGAATATATCATCATTTCCTTCACTGGTAACGATAAAAGTATCACTACTAGGATCAACATCTGCTGTGCCTTGAAAAGAGCCAGTAGTGTAGATATTACCTACACTATCTAATGCTATGCTTAATCCGCTATCAGCACCACTACCACCAAGATTTTTCGCCCAAGCAAAGCTGCCATCGCTATTCAGTTTAGAGATGAATATGTCATTACTTCCGTTGCTGGTGAGGTTAAATGTGCCATTGCCAGGGTCAAAATCTACTGTGCCAGAGAAATAGCCAGTAGTGTAAACATTCCCTGTACTATCCACTGCTATGCTACTACCTATGTCCAAATTACTACTGCCAAAGCTTTTTGCCCAACCAAAACTGCCATCACTATTCAGTTTAGAGATGAATATATCCCAACTTCCCTTGCTAGTGAGGTTAAATGTGCCATTATTGGGATCAAAATCGGTTGTGCCGGAGAAATGACCAGTAGCGTAGATATTCCCCATAGCATCTACTACTATGCTGTAGCCTCTATCAGAGCCACTACCACCCAGGTTTTTCGCCCAGGCAAAGCTGCCATCGCTATTCAGTTTAGAAATGAATATGTTATCAAATCCGTTGCTGGTGAGGTTAAATGTGCCATTGCCGGGATCAAAATCCACTGTGCCATTGAAAGAGCCAGTAGTGTAGACATTCCCTGCATTATCTACTGCTATGCTTCTGCCATAGTCCAAATCAATACTACCAAAGCTTTTCGCCCAGGCAAAACTGCCGTTGCTATTCAGCTTAGAGATAAATATATCATTACTCCCCTTGCTGGTAAGGTTAAAAAATCCACTATTAGGATCAAAATCCACCGTGCCATTGAAAGAGCCAATTGTATAGACATTCCCAGTACTATCTACTGCTATGCTGTTGCCTTCATCAGAACTACTGCTGCCCAAGCTTTTTGCCCAAGCAAAGCTACCATCCCTATTCAGTTTGCTGATGAATATGTCAGCACTTCCATTGCTGGTGAGGTTAAATGTGCCACTATTGGGATCAAAATCTACTGTACCACTGAACCTACCAGTAGTATAGACATTAGCTGCATTATCTACTACTATGCTTCTGCCAAAGTCAGAGCCACTACTTCCCAAGTTTTTCGCCCAAACAAAGCTACCATCACTATTCAGTTTAGTAATGAATATGTCATTAATTCCGTTGCTGGTGAGGTTGAATGTACCACTACCCGGATCAAAATCGGCTGTGGCTTGGAAAGAGCCAATAATGTAAACATTCCCTGTACTATCTACTTTTATGCTTGTGCCATCGTCAAGACTACTACTGCCAAAGCTTTTTGCCCAAACTAAGCCCACCTCAGATAATATATTGGGGTAATTTTCCTTTATCTCTGGGTTAATTTTTAAACTTGATGATATTTTGCCAATTGTTACTGCTAGTTCCCAACTTCCCCCTAGATGGCTGTTGCCTACTTTCTGTTCTGAAGCGGCGATATTTGCTCCTGTGAGGTGGTGCAGTTGGGCGATGAAGGTTTTGCCGATTTCTCCTGCGGCTAGTTCACAGGCATAAATGAGGAGTTCTTTTACTTGCCAATTTTGTAGTTGTTGTTGGTAAGTGGGGAAGTTGTCTAAATTTAGGGTAATGTTACCTAGTTGCAAGCTGCCGGGGCTACCGTGGGCTATGAGTTGTAAGTTAGTAATGCTGTTTTGGCTGATGGCTGTTGTGATTTGCGTGATGCTGTCTTGCTGTTGGTCTAAAATTATGACTTTTGCTGTGGGTTCTACCCCTGCTACCAATAATTGATAGTCTTGTACTGCTGGGTCAATAACTACTAGGGTGGAGTTGTAGTTTTGGCTAGTGGTTTGTAGTAAAGCGATTCTGTCAATTGTATATTGTATCATCTTTTAATTACCTTACTCTATTTTCTGTAATGTATCTGACTGTGTTTATAAATGTGTTTATTCTAGCAATAAACATCAGTATGTAAAAGAACTTATTTCTATGCTGGGAACTTAAATTTATGTTGTTCTGAGTTACAGGTTTTCACCTTAGAGTTATGCTGGTCTGGGTTTTTGTTTAAAAAGCTGGAAACAGTAACGGTAGAATTAATCTATCCAATCTCAAAACTTTTATGAACAGTACAGAACTCGCTCAATACTTAGAAGCTACTGAAAGCTTCTCGAAGCCTTGGCTATTGGTACAATTACGCCTGAAAAAATTACAAGAACAGCGAGATACAATGTCAGAAGATGCCTATGCCGAACAATTAGAGGATATTTACCAGGATTTGATGAATTTGGGGGAATGGTGGCAGGGAATTGAAGATGAAGTATTTTAAGGTTATAAGTGCCAAAAATATGAGATAATAATAGACTTGGTTTTAACGCATTGATCACGGTGTAGTCAAGCATGGATTATCGGGATGCAGGGGTTGATGTAGAAGCGGGTAGAGCTTTTGTCAATCAAATTAAGAATTTGGTGCATAGCACCTTTAGACCAGAAGTGTTAGGCGGTTTGGGTGGTTTTGGTGGTTGTTTTCAACTTCCTACGGGTTACAAGGAACCGGTGTTGGTTTCTGGGACTGATGGAGTGGGAACAAAGCTGAAAATTGCCCAAGTTCTCAACCGTCATGATACTGTGGGTATTGATTTGGTGGCCATGTGTGTTAATGATGTGTTGACACTGGGGGCTGAACCGTTGTTTTTCTTGGATTATGTGGCTACGGGTAAGTTAGAAAAAGAGCAGTTAACTGGGGTGGTGGCGGGTATCGCCGCAGGTTGTAAACTGTCTGGTTGTGCTTTGTTGGGGGGAGAAACGGCGGAAATGCCTGGTTTTTACCAGGTGGGTGAATATGATTTGGCGGGTTTTTGTGTGGGTATTGTGGAGAAAAGCCGCATTTTAAATGGTTCTCAGGTGCGGGTGGGAGATGTGGCTGTAGGTTTGGCTAGTTCCGGGATTCATAGTAATGGTGTGAGTTTGGTACGGAAGATTGTTAATGATGGTAATTTTTCCTGGGATGATCAGCCGGAGTTATTAGGTGGTGTAAGTATTGGTGCAACTTTCCTGACACCAACGCGCATTTATGTTAAACCTGTTTTAGCGGCTTTACAAGCGGGTTTGGAAGTGCATGGGATGGCGCATATTACCGGGGGAGGTTTACCGGAAAATTTACCTCGATGTTTGGGTAAGGGTCAAGCTATTAAGGTGAATCCTCAAGGTTGGACTGTTCCCCCTGTGTTTAAGTGGTTAGCGTCGGTGGGTTCTGTCAATGCTGAGGCTATGTACAATACGTTTAATATGGGAATTGGTTTTGTATTGTTAGTTCCACCCCAAGCGGTTGAAGAGACTATTAATCATTTTCAATCTCAGGATATACCCGCTTATACTATTGGTGAAGTGGTGGCTGGTGATGGGGAGTTGTTGGGTTTAGGTTGATTTTGGGTGATTTACGTTGGTGTGCATACAGCGAATTGCGGGTAAATAAAGTACCAACATTCATCATAAGGAGTTTAAACCTTGCTGTTAAGAGTTCCCTGCTTTATCAGGGTTTGTGAAAAGTAGGGCAAAAGTTTAGATTTTCTTTATACAAGTAATCGGAAATACTCATGTGCATTAGCATTTAGATTTGCTAACGTAGTCTTAACATATTGCAAAAAATCGTTATGGTAGCTCAAAAGTTAGCTACTAACACTAGTTTCCCAGGCTAGTGTAAGGAGGCAGGAGGCAGGAGGGGAAAAAGCTTATTTGATAGACTTATGAACCTTTTTGAACTTGATAGTTATTTCTGCCAAACTGTACTAAGGCAGGAGGCAGGAGGCAGGAGGGGAAAGAGCTTATTTGATAGACTTATGAACCTTTTTGAACTTGATAGTTATTTCTGCCAAACTGTACTAATGAATGTTGGTTGTCAGATGTGATGTGATTGATGTGTATTGATTTGCTAAACGTTGAGTTATTATTGAGAGGGGGTTATGGTTATAAATTTGGCCCGTCCTACTGCTTCTATAGAACTGTTGAAGCAAGTGTTTGAAAATATTGATGCTCAAAGCTGTCCAACTTTATTTAATTTTCATTTGCACACGGTGCACTCGGACGGAAAGTTACAGCCGAGTGTGTTGATGGAACAAGCGATCGCTATCGGTTTACAAGGTCTAGCTATTACTGATCATCATAGTATCGGTGGCTACCAAGTTGCCCTAAGCTGGTTAGAAGAATGGTGTTGGAATCATCCAGAAACTAACACTCCTCATCTGTGGAGTGGGGTGGAAATTAACGCTAATTTGTTAGATGTGGAAGTGCATATCTTGGCTTATGGTTTTGAAACCAAAGGTTGGAGTATGCAGCCTTATCTACAGAAAAAAGCTGTTACTGGTAAAGAATATCAGGCAGTTAATATAATATCCGCTATTCATGATGCTGGTGGATTAGCTGTGTTAGCGCATCCTGCACGATATAGGCGATCGCTTTTTGATTTAATTCCGGCGGCGGTAGAATATGGAATTGATGGGGTAGAAACTTTCTACGCTTACAATAACCCTAACCCCTGGAAAACCAGCACCAGAGAAACCGAACAGGTACAACAGTTAGCTAGTGAATACCAAGTTTTTAGCACTTGTGGAACTGATACTCATGGGTTAGATATTCTCAAACGTCTATAAATGTTATCTTCTTTTCATGCTCCTGGTTTATATGGCCAGGAGAATTTTAGATTTTGGATTTTGGACTGAACCAACGAAAGCTGATAAATTGGATTTTCTGGTAAATTTTAGGCTGTTACCCTAAATAACTGTTAGCTTTTATAGGATTCCTGTTTGATGTTTGAAAAATACGTAGGTGGGCATTTCCTACAATTTTTCGCTTCTATTCAGGAGTTTGCCCAAAATGCCCACCCTACACATACTTTTAGCTTTTAAATTTATGTTCTCTGTAGAAAACAAAATTGTATTAATTACAGGTGCAAGTAGTGGTATTGGTGCGGCTTGTGCTCAGGCTTTTGCCCAGGCAGGTGCAAAGTTAATTTTAGCTGCCCGACGTTGGGAGCGCTTACAACTTCTAGCTGATGCTTTACCCATCCCATCTGACAAAATCCATTTAATCCAGTTGGATGTACGCGATCGCTCTGCTGTCCAATCCACTATTGCTAATTTACCCGCCCCTTGGTCGGAAATTGATATTTTAATCAATAATGCCGGTTTAAGTCGTGGTTTGGATAAACTCCATCAAGGGGATTTCCAAGACTGGGAAGAAATGATTGATACTAATATTAAAGGTTTACTCTATCTCAGTCGTTACGTAGTTCCTGGGATGGTTGAAAGGAATCGGGGTCATGTAATTAACATTGGTTCTATCGCTGGGCATCAAACTTATCCCGGTGGTAATGTTTATTGTGGGACAAAAGCCGCAGTTAAAGCTATTTCTGAAGGTTTAAAACAAGATTTATTAGGTACTGCTGTCCGTGTATCATCTGTTGATCCGGGAATGGTGGAAACAGAATTTAGTGCAGTGCGTTTTCATGGTGACACAGAACGCGCTAAACAGGTTTACCAAGGACTACAGCCACTAACGGGGGAAGATGTGGCGGATGCTGTTTTATATTGTGCCACGCGATCGCCTCATGTCAATATTAATGAAATCATCCTCATGCCGGTTGATCAAGCCAGCGCGATTTTAGTAAATCGGAGAAAAGAATAGCCGATACAATCATCTGATTCTCCTTACCTGATAACTAACTAAAAGTCATCTATCAAAAGATACATTTTATTTTACAAATTCCCACAAGGAATTTTTTATTTTCCTTGTCAACTCATAATCATTTCGAGTATGATTTATAGGAGCAGTGATCATAAAACCAGATTTTAATTAAGGAATTAGGCAGAATTAATTACACAACTATTTCCCTGTTCCCTGTTCCCTGTTCCCTGTTCCCTGTTCCCTTATACCATTTTACTTTAATAATGATACAAATACTCTCAAGAGGACATGGCAGTGCCATGTCCCTACACTCAATCTATAAGTATCATCGTTTTTGGGAAATGGTATTACTCCACGTAGGAATTTAATTTTGCACGACGACTTATCACTAAAAAACTGCTGAATCTTAGTTAAAAATGGAGTGAAATATGCAACTAATGCGCTTTGAACACATTAACATTTCTTGCCAAAATCTAGAAGCAACGAAAAAGTTTTATCAAACCCTTTTTCCTGATTGGTATGTGCGGGCTGAAGGAATATTTAATGGTCGTAATTGGTTACATTTAGGTAATGATCAATTTTACATAGCTTTGAATGACACTCCACAGCAAGAACGAATACATCAAATTTATGAAAATATTGGGATTAATCATATTGGTTTTGTGATTAAAGATGGTGAGAAAATGAAAGATTTATTAGAACAATCAGGAATTGAATACTACAACTTAACCTCACCAGAAACCAAATATAGAATTTATGTTACTGACCCGGACGGGAATGAAATTGAATTAGTAGAATATCAGTTAGACTATGCTTTGAGATAAGCCATCAGATAGAAACAACACATTGATTAAACTTGCTGTAATCAAAGAAAAGTACAGGCAAATTTCACCATGAATAATAACCTCAAAATTGCCGTTGTCACTGGTGGAAATCGTGGTTTAGGTTTAGAAGCATCCCGTCAATTAGCGCAAAAAGGATATCATGTAATTCTCACCAGTCGGGATGTACACAAAGGTCAAGCGGCTGCTCATACCTTAGCAAATGAAGGTTTAAACGTCACCTTCCATCAGTTAGATGTTACCGATGAAAATAGCTGTCATAAATTAGCCGAGTTTATTAACAACTTATTTGGTAAACTTGACGTATTAATCAATAATGCCGGAATATTGATTGACCCCAGAACTATTGATAGTAGCATTCTTTCCACGAAAATTGACACCATCCAAAAAACCATAGAAACTAATTTGTATGGTGCTTTGCGGGTAACTCAAGCCTTAATTCCCTTGATGCAAAAACAGAACTATGGTCGAATCGTTAATGTGTCTTCTGGCATGGGACAATTAACAGATATGGGGGGAGGTTATGCAGGATATCGGATTTCTAAAACTGGGTTAAATGCCGTAACTCGAATGTTAGCTAGTGAATTAAAAGATACAAATATTTTGATCAATTCTGTTTGTCCGGGTTGGGTAAAAACGGATATGGGAGGGTCAGAAGCAAAACTTACATTAGAACATGGAGTAGATACCATTGTTTGGTTAGCAACTTTACCTGATGGTAGTCCTAGCGGGGGTTTTTATCGAGATAGACAACCAATCGATTGGTAATATATCAACAGGACAAATCACTAAAAACTCAAATAGCGATTAAAATTTATTTGCTGGCATTTTCAGTACAACTCACTAAAACAAGGTTTTTTGTCCTGTGCTTACTTCACCATTACCCACAATTAACGCTCTTAAACAACCTACCAGTAATGCTTGGATAGAGCAAGCGATCGCTAACTTAGACATCATCTTACTAGATCACTCCCATTGTGAGCGCAAAGCCGCCGGGGTAGCGTTAAATTTTATGTTTCGCTACCCTTCTAATAGTAAAATGGTCAGAGAACTAACAGCGATCGCTAGAGAAGAATTAGAACATTTTGAACTGGTCAACCAGTGGTTAGAACGTCGTAACATCCCCCTTGCACCCCTTTCTCCTCCTCCCTACGGTGCAGGTTTAAAAGCACAGGTCAGACCCCATGAACCAGAAAGATTTTTAGACTCCTTACTCGTCACCGGTTTAATAGAAGCGCGTAGTCATGAACGCTTGGGACTTTTAGCAGCTAACTGTCCCGAACCAGAACTGGCTAAATTTTATCGTGGTTTAATGGCATCCGAAGCGAGGCATTTTGGTACATATTGGGTTTTAGCTGACACTTATTTTGAGCGAAATATGGTTATGCAACGTTTGGATGAACTAGCATTTGTAGAAAGTGAGTTGTTAGCAACTCTCCATCCAGAACCCCGCATTCACAGTTAGGAAAACACTCATATTTATGAAAGTACAATTTACACACCTTCGACTACTTGTTTCTAATTACTCAGAGACTTTTCGGTTCTACCGTGATATTCTCGGTTTAGAGGTAGATTGGGGTAATGAAAATACTGGTTATGCTGAATTTAATACTGGCTTTTTCAAACTGACGGTTTTAAAAAAGGAATTTATGTTAGGAGTAGTTTCTAATACTCTACAAACCAAAATTTCTCAAAGTGAAGAAAAAACCGAAGTTTCTGAAAGTGAAGAAAAAACCGAAATCTCTCAAAGTGAAGAAAAAGCCGAAATTTCTCAAAGTGAAGAAAAAGCCGAATTTTCTCAAAGTGAAGAAAAAGCCGAAATTTCTGAAAGTGAAGAAAAAGCTGCTTTAATTTTTGCTGTTGATGATGTAGATGAAGTTTATGAAAATTTAAAAGCCAATAATGTTAATTTTATTAACTCACCTGTAGACCGTCCTGAATGGGGACTACGCACTGCACATTTACGTGACCCTGACGGAAATTTAATTGAAATTTACACAAATTTGGGTATTTTGAATTAAATAATTTAAGTTGCCCTTTAGTAAAAATGTCTGAATTAGAATGTCCAGGATTTAAGGATTTACAGGATGAAAACAGGAATTTTCTCGCTAATTAACCAAAAGTTTGAAAATCAGCATATACAGGCTTTTTTGACTTTTGAATGCCAATGGCTACAAGTTGGGTAAATTGCCCAAAGCACTGGCTTCTTTTGACTTTTGATTTGTTACAGCTTGGCAGAAATAACTTTAATCTAAAATCCAAAATCTAAAATTTTCCTGACTCCTTTAAGGGTTTAGCGCTGCTAAACCCCTACTCATGTTCTATATTATTTTCTAGATGAGAATTATCTTTATGCAACAATATTATCAAGATTTTTTAATTCGAGATTGGCAAGAACAAGACCGCATCGCTGCGGCTAAAGTTATTGGTGATGTGTTGGCAGAATATGGTTTAAATTGGGAACCCCAAGGGGCTGATCAAGATGTATTAGAAATTGAAAAATTCTATTTAGCAACAGGTGGGGAATTTTGGGTTATTGAAAAGCAAAATCAAATTGTGGGAACTGGTGCATTTTATCCAATACTCCATCGAGGAGAGAAAGCTGTAGAAATTCGCAAAATGTATTTACTTTCAGGGGTTAGGGGTGTAGGATTAGGAAAATATCTATTACAACTTTTAGAAAGTACCATCACCTCTCGTCAATTTAACCAAATTTGGATCGAAACCGCCAGCATTTTAAAAGAAGCGGTGAAACTGTATGAAAACAACGGTTATCAACCCGCAACTGGTGTAGAAACTAAAAGATGCGATCGCATTTATGTTAAATTTCTCTAATACACAAGGGAACAGGGGAGGCAGGGGGCAGGGTGCAGGGGAGAAGAGGCAGGGGGGCAGGGGGGCAGAGGTCTACTGGCAGGAACAGTAAAGCCGAACGCTGGACGGGGGGCAGAGGGGAAAGATGAATTAATTCCCTAATGACTAATGACTAATGACTAATGACTAATGACTAATGACTAATGACTAATGACTAATGACTAATGACTAATGACTAATGACTAATG